>NZ_OX030782.1:2652500-2968894 GCF_943733665.1 Aquimarina sp. Aq107
CTTTCGCTACGGCTGCTCCGCTTAACGGATTAACCTTGCTAGTAAAAGTAACTCGTAGGCTCATTATGCAAAAGGCACGCCGTCAGCCCGAAGGCCTCCGACCGCTTGTAAGCGTATGGTTTCAGGATCTATTTCACTCCCTTATTCAGGGTTCTTTTCACCTTTCCCTCACGGTACTGGTTCACTATCGGTCTCTCAGGAGTATTTAGCCTTATCGGATGGTCCCGACAGATTCATACAGGGTTACACGTGCCCCGCACTACTCAGGATACCACTAAATCAATATATCTTACCTATACGGGACTATCACCCTCTGTGGTCAGTCTTTCCAAACTGTTCTAATTCAATATACATCTTATAACGTGGTCCTACAACCCCAGCATTGCCGTAACAATACTGGTTTGGGCTAATCCGCGTTCGCTCGCCACTACTAACGGAATCACTATTGTTTTCTTCTCCTCCGGGTACTTAGATGTTTCAGTTCTCCGGGTTCGCTCCTATTGCTAGGTGACATATCTTCAATATGCCGGGTTGCCCCATTCGGATATCTGCGGATCATAGTGTATGTGCCACTCCCCACAGCTTTTCGCAGCTTATCACGTCCTTCATCGCCTCTGAGAGCCTAGGCATTCCCCATACGCCCTTAATTAGCTTATGCGTCTTGCTTTAACTTGCTCTTTTAGTTTTTGATGATAAATAAATATCATCACTCTTTTATTTTTGTCGTTAAATGTCTCCTGTGAGAACATCTAACGCTCGTATTCTTTAAATCAATATGTCAATGAACGTTTTTCCTATAATCAATATAAAAATCAATGAAACCAAAAACTTTTTCAACTTGTGAATCCTGTGTTTTAGCAACTATCAATCCCTATATCTAAAGAATTGTGGAGAATATCGGAGTCGAACCGATGACCTCCTGCGTGCAAGGCAGGCGCTCTAGCCAGCTGAGCTAATCCCCCATTAATGAAATCCTAAATGTCGAATTCAGAATCCCGAATGATGAAGTAATGAATTCTCAACTTCTAAAATTTCCTTTCAGTAATATAATCAATGAACTAATTTTAAGTCCGTAGACTTAGTAGTCTCAGGCAGACTCGAACTGCCGACCTCTACATTATCAGTGTAGCGCTCTAACCAGCTGAGCTATGAGACTTCTTCATAGTTGATGGTTGGTGGTTTTTTGTTGATCGTTATAAATATTTTAAAAAAAATACTAACAACTAACAACCAAAAACTAACAACTATTGTTTAATTAATTAACAGCTTAAGACTAAAAACACCTCAAAATAACAATTCCTGAGTATCGTCTTTCTCTAGAAAGGAGGTGTTCCAGCCGCACCTTCCGGTACGGCTACCTTGTTACGACTTAGCCCCAGTTACCAGTTTTACCCTAGGCCGCTCCTTACGGTGACGGACTTCAGGTACCCCCAGCTTCCATGGCTTGACGGGCGGTGTGTACAAGGCCCGGGAACGTATTCACCGGATCATGGCTGATATCCGATTACTAGCGATTCCAGCTTCACGGAGTCGAGTTGCAGACTCCGATCCGAACTGTGATAGGTTTTATAGATTCGCTCCTGGTCACCCAGTGGCTGCTCTCTGTACCTACCATTGTAGCACGTGTGTGGCCCAGGACGTAAGGGCCGTGATGATTTGACGTCATCCCCACCTTCCTCGCGGTTTGCACCGGCAGTCTTGCTAGAGTTCCCGACATTACTCGCTGGCAACTAACAACAGGGGTTGCGCTCGTTATAGGACTTAACCTGACACCTCACGGCACGAGCTGACGACAACCATGCAGCACCTTGTAATATGTCCGAAGAAAAGTCTATCTCTAAACCTGTCATACTACATTTAAGCCCTGGTAAGGTTCCTCGCGTATCATCGAATTAAACCACATGCTCCACCGCTTGTGCGGGCCCCCGTCAATTCCTTTGAGTTTCATTCTTGCGAACGTACTCCCCAGGTGGGTTACTTATCACTTTCGCTTAGCCACTCAGACCGAAGTCCGAACAGCTAGTAACCATCGTTTACGGCGTGGACTACCAGGGTATCTAATCCTGTTCGCTACCCACGCTTTCGTCCCTTAGCGTCAATACATTATTAGTGATCTGCCTTCGCAATCGGTATTCTAAGTAATATCTATGCATTTCACCGCTACACTACTTATTCTAACCACTTCATAATGATTCAAGACCTGCAGTATCAATGGCAATTTTCCGGTTGAGCCGAAAACTTTCACCACTGACTTACAGACCCGCCTACGGACCCTTTAAACCCAATGATTCCGGATAACGCTTGGATCCTCCGTATTACCGCGGCTGCTGGCACGGAGTTAGCCGATCCTTATTCGTAGAGTACCGTCAGAGTTCCACACGTGGAACTGTTTCTTCCTCTATAAAAGTAGTTTACAACCCATAGGGCAGTCTTCCTACACGCGGCATGGCTGGATCAGAGTTGCCTCCATTGTCCAATATTCCTCACTGCTGCCTCCCGTAGGAGTCTGGTCCGTGTCTCAGTACCAGTGTGGGGGATCTCCCTCTCAGGACCCCTATCTATCGTTGCCTTGGTATGCCGTTACCATACCAACTAGCTAATAGAACGCATAGCCATCTTATAGCAATAAATCTTTAATGATTAAATGATGCCATCTTATCATACTATAAGGTATTAATCCAAATTTCTCTGGGCTATCCCTTACTATAAGGTAGGTTCTATACGCGTTACGCACCCGTGCGCCGGTCGTCGTCAAGTGCAAGCACTCACGTTACCCCTCGACTTGCATGTGTTAAGCCTGCCGCTAGCGTTCATCCTGAGCCAGGATCAAACTCTTCATCGTGTATTCTTAAATATTATTTAACAATAACAACAGGAATTTTAAATCGTATCTCAAAAATGCTTCTAGTCTTAATTCTTATTGTAAAATGATCGTAAATAAATACAACCATAATACGCGCTGTCAATCAATATATCAATGAACTTTTTTAACTAACCGAAAACAATCTTCATTGCCGGTCGTTAATCGAAAATTAACAAGGAATCGAACCCTATAAATGAACCTAATCACTCTACTCCAGTACAACTTTTATTCTTATGAACTTCGCTTGTTTCTCAAAGCGGGTGCAAATATACAACCTCTTTTTAATCCTGCAAAACTTTTTTTAAAAAAAATTAAAGTTTTTTTTGAACCCCGAACCAAATCTACAAAAGCATCTAAACCCCAGTAAAACCTGACCCAAACAAACAAAAATAATCTCAATGAACTTAACAAAACAATATCCCGTTTTGCGGGTGCAAACATACAACCCTTTTTCTAATCAACAACAACTTTTTTGAAGAAAATTTTAATCTTTTTATAACAACCTAGAAACATACGGTTTACACAAATAAAAAAAATAGAAAACAATCAACACTAAATCAAAATAACAATATCAAACCAAATAACATCCTGTCCTTATTATTATACCACATTTAACCAACAACTAAAAATATCTATTAAATTGGTTTTTACAACAGATATTAGCACATTAATATTTTGATAAATCTAGTCATTAATTATTGTGAGGATTTTATTATCGTATTATCTTTGTCTATTATAATTTGAAGAATAATGATCAAGATTACATTACCGGATGGTTCGGTTAGAGAGTTCAGTGAAAGCATCACTGCTATGGATGTTGCAAAAGACATCAGTGAGGGATTTGCAAGAAATGTTATTTCTGCAAAATTCAATGGCACTATTATAGAAACCTCAACGGAATTAACCACCGATGGAAATTTGGTTTTGTTCACCTGGAGAGATCAAGAAGGAAAGCAAGCCTTTAGGCACTCTACTTCTCATGTTCTTGCGCAAGCTTTAGAAGAACTGTATCCAGGAGTTAAATTATCTATTGGACCAGCTATAGATAATGGTTTTTATTATGATGTAGACTTAGGAGACAAAACTATTTCGGAAAAAGACTTTAAAGCAATTGAAGACAAAATGTTAGAAATTGCTAGAGGGAAACATGAATTTAAAATGAGATCTGTTTCTAAGTCTGACGCTCTCGCTAAATATAAAAAGGAAGGAAACGAATACAAACTAGAATTGATAGAGAATCTAGAAGATGGAACTATCACATTCTGTGATCATGATACTTTTACCGATTTATGCCGAGGAGGACATATTCCTAATACTGGTTTGATCAAGGCCGTTAAAATAATGAGTGTTGCAGGTGCGTATTGGAGAGGTGACGAAAAAAACAAACAACTCACAAGGGTTTACGGAACTTCATTCCCAAAACAAAAAGAACTTAAAGAACATCTAACACTACTAGAAGAAGCTAAGAAGCGTGACCATAGAAAACTTGGAAAGGAATTAGGATTCTTTACATTTTCGCAGAGAGTTGGTCAAGGGCTACCTTTATGGTTACCTAAAGGTGCTGCTTTACGCGAACGTTTAGAGCAGTTCTTAAAAAAAGCTCAGAAAAAAGCTGGATACGAAATGGTGGTTACACCTCATATTGGTCAAAAGGAACTATATGTTACTTCTGGTCATTATGCTAAATATGGTGAAGATAGTTTTCAACCGATAAATACTCCCGCAGATGGAGAGGAATTTTTGCTTAAACCAATGAACTGTCCTCATCATTGTGAAATATACAAAAGTGGTCCTTGGTCCTACAGGGATTTACCTATACGATACGCAGAATTTGGGACCGTTTATAGATACGAACAAAGCGGTGAGCTTCATGGACTTACACGAGTTCGTGGATTTACGCAAGATGATGCACATATATTTTGTACACCTGATCAATTAGATGATGAGTTCAAAAAGGTTATAGATCTTGTTTTATATGTTTTTGGTTCTTTAGGTTTTGAAAATTTTACAGCACAAGTATCATTAAGAGATCCTGATAATCCTGAAAAGTACATTGGAGATGTGGAAAACTGGGAAAAAGCAGAAAATGCAATTATAAGTGCCGCAAAAGATAAAGGTCTTGATTATATTATCGAAACTGGTGAAGCTGCTTTTTATGGACCTAAACTTGACTTTATGGTAAAGGATGCTTTAGGAAGAAGTTGGCAATTAGGAACTATACAAGTAGACTATAACCTACCGGAGCGTTTTGATCTTGAATACAAAGGCAGTGATAACGAAATGCATAGACCAATAATGATCCATAGAGCACCATTTGGTAGCATGGAAAGATTTATAGCTATTTTATTAGAGCATACAGCTGGTAACTTCCCTTTGTGGCTAATGCCTGAACAAGTTATTGTCCTATCAATCAGTGAGAAATATGAAAAATACGCTGAAAAAGTTTTAAATTTGTTAGAAAATAACGAAATTCGCGCCCTTGCCGACCACAGAAACGAAACTATGGGTAAGAAAATTAGAGAGGCAGAAATGAAAAAAATTCCTTACATTGTTATTGTAGGGGAGCAAGAAGAAAAAGATAACACAATATCTGTTAGAAAACATGGTGGAGAAGATATTGGAGCTATTAGTATTGAAAAGTTCACTGAAATAATCACCGAAGAAATAAATAGAACGTTAAAACCATTTAACGGATAATAAAATAAATTTTAAGTTTAATTTAAATTTTGAAGTCATAGCAATAAGAAGAAGAAGGTCTCAGAAACCACTAAGAGTAATTAAAGAAGATGCTCACAGAATCAATCATAAGATTAGGGTTGACGAAGTACGTCTTGTAGGCGACAATGTAGAAGTTGGTGTATATCCAACCAAAAAAGCACTAGCACTTGCTGAAGAGCAAGAATTGGATCTTGTAGAAATTTCTCCAAAAGCGGTACCTCCTGTTTGTAAAATAATGGACTATAAAAAGTTCTTATACGAACAGAAAAAAAGGGACAAGGCTCTTAAAACCAAAGCGACTAAAGTCACTATAAAGGAGATTAGATTTGGACCTAACACAGACGAACATGATTACGAGTTTAAGAAAAAACACGCAATTAAATTCTTAAGTGAAGGAGCTAAATTAAAAGCATACGTTTTCTTTAAAGGTCGTTCTATAATCTATAAAGATCAAGGTCAAATCTTATTATTAAGACTTGCTCAAGAACTGGAAGATTATGGTAAAGTAGAACAAATGCCTAAATTAGAAGGTAAGAGAATGATTATGTTCATTGCTCCAAAGAAATCAAAATAAAAAAAGAAGCTTTTTTTTAAAGAAAGCTCTAAAGATAATAAGTGAGATTATTATAAAAACAAGGATACAATGCCTAAAATGAAAACAAAATCCAGTGCTAAGAAGCGTTTCAAGCTTACCGGTACTGGTAAAATCAAAAGAAAGCACGCTTTTAAGAGTCATATTCTGACAAAAAAATCTAAAAAGCGTAAGCTAGCTTTAACGCACTCTACGTTAGTGCACAAAAGCGATGAAAATAGTATTAAAGAACAATTACGTTTAAAGTAGTCGCTTTTTAATCAGGTTAAAATTATTACAAACCCAGGAGTTGGGCCTTTAGAAAATTGGAGAACTAAATATTTAGAACTCGGATTAACAAAAAGACAAAGAGTCAATTTATTGACCGCCTACTACTAAAAAATTTAAAATTATGCCAAGATCAGTAAATTCTGTTGCAAAAAGAGCTAGAAGAAAAAGAGTTCTTAAGCAAGCAAAAGGTTACTTCGGACGTCGTAAAAACGTTTGGACAGTAGCAAAAAATGCAGTTGATAAAGCAATGTCATATGCTTATAGAGACCGCAGAAACAAAAAAAGAACTTTCCGTGCGTTATGGATTACTCGTATTAATGCGGGAGCTCGTATACACGGTATGTCTTATTCTCAATTCATGGGAAAAGTAAAAGCTAATAATATCGAATTGAATCGTAAGGTTCTTGCTGATTTAGCTATGAACAACCCAGAAGCTTTTAAAGCAATTGTAGAAAAAGTAAAGTAATTTTTAAATAAAATATTTTCTCACTTATAGTAAAAACCTCATCATTGTGATGGGGTTTTTGCATTTCTAAACATCTATAAAAAACTAAAACTTAATCCGTAATTTCTGGGATTAACAAACAATTGGCTTATGACGCTAGTATCCCCTAAAATCTATAATCTTAGCTTCGTAAAAATATCTTTTCTATAATTTATTTTATACTTGTCTTAGTATATTTGTTCCTATGCTTAAACAAATTACCAGTATACAAAATCCAAAAATAAAATTCTTAAATCAGCTTAAGGAAAAATCTAAGATTCGTAAAAAGGAAAATCGTTTTTTTATTGAAGGAAGACGAGAGATTTCCCTTTCAATTTCTGGCGGATACAAAATAGAACATATATATTATTGCCCATCAATTATCTCTTCTGAAGAAGTTATAGAAATTCTAAAAAAAACGAATATCCAAATTGATTTATTTGAAATTACCTTAGAAATTTATCAAAAACTATCTCATCGATCTACAACCGAAGGTATTATAGCAATTGCAAAATGCAAAGAAATATCACTTCAACACTTAGTTCTTGAAACAAAAAATCCATTAATTTTAGTTGCAGAATCCCCGGAAAAACCGGGAAATATTGGTGCATTGCTACGTACTGCGGATGCTGCAAAAGTAGATGCGGTTCTAATTGCAAATCCAAGAACAGATATCTACAACCCAAATATAATTAGATCAAGCGTTGGGTGTGTATTTACAAATAATGTAGCAACTGGATCCACTTCCGAAATTATCTCCTTTCTTACTGCTCAAGGTATTGATATATATGGAGCTGCATTACAATCTTCTGAAAATTATTACACACAAGATTATACTAAACCTACTGCAATTGTCGTTGGTACAGAAGATAAGGGCTTAACCGATGAGTGGTTAAATAACACCACACAAAATATTAAAATCCCAATGAGTGGTGTTATAGATTCAATGAATGTTTCAGTAGCTGCAGGAATACTAATTTTTGAAGCAAAACGACAACGTGATTTTGTTGTGTGATACTTAAAAAATCACTAACTTTCTAAACCTACAAATCCCAAAGCTACAAACCTATACAAATGACGTCAAACACGCTCTTTCAACTATTGATTGCTATTATTATAATAGTATTTCTAATAGATTCTTTACTGGATATTTTAAACGCCAGACATTACAATAACGAAATCCCTGATGAACTCTCTGATGTTTACCCAGAAGATGAGTATCAAAAATCAATAGCCTATAAAAAGGCTAATTACAAGTTTAAGCTAATATCTTCTTTAGTTTCTTTATGCATCATGCTTTTATTCTTTTACTTAGATGGTTTTGCTTGGGTAGATAATATCGCCAGAAGTTTTTCAAACAACTCTATTATTGTTGGACTTCTATTTTTTGGTATTATAATGATCAGTAGTGATATTCTATCGACACCTGCTGCATATTATAAAACCTTTATTATAGAAGAACAATTCGGGTTTAATAAAACAACTATTAAAACTTTTTTTATTGATAAAATCAAAGGGATTATTATGATGATCATTGTTGGAGGTGGTCTTTTAGCATTAATTATGTGGTTTTATGAAATTACCGGAAAATATTTTTGGGTCTATGCCTGGGCATTAATTTCTATTTTTACATTAGCTATGAATATGTTCTATGCTAAATTGATAGTTCCATTGTTTAATAAACAAACACCTTTAGAACCAGGTGAGTTAAGAGATACAATTCAAGAATATTCTAATAACGTTGGTTTTCAATTAAGAGATATTTTTGTAATTGATGGATCAAAAAGAAGTACTAAAGCGAATGCTTATTTTTCTGGTTTAGGAAGTGAAAAAAGAATCACATTATATGACACACTGATTAAAGACCTTAACAAAGAAGAAATTGTAGCGGTTCTAGCTCACGAAGTTGGGCACTATAAAAAACGTCATGTAATCATGAATCTTCTTTTATCAATTTTACTCACAGGAGTAACACTATGGTTTTTATCTTTATTTATTGCAAACCCACTTCTTTCAGAAGCATTAGGTGTAGAAATACCTTCATTTCATATTGGACTAGTTGCTTTTGGAATCTTGTATAGCCCAATATCTGAGATAACTGGACTTATTATGAATGTTGTTTCTAGAGCTTTTGAATACCAAGCAGATGACTATGCTAAAAGCTCTTATGATGGTGAAGCCTTAATAAATAGTTTAAAAAAATTATCAAAAAATAACTTAAGTAATCTGACACCACATCCTGCTATGGTGTTCATTCATTACTCACATCCAACTCTTTTACAAAGGATTAAAAATATACGTAAATAAATGAGGTAAGATAGTCTTGGTGGTTACAATTCTTAATTGTATTTTTAACTCTTACTCGATGTTTAGAATCAAATATTTTTAACCATTAAGTAAGCACACAGTCACATTAAAAATAGGCTTTCAAAGAAAACTTTATAGTATGACAGAAGCCGCTATAGAAGAGGAAAACAAACAAATTGCTAAGCAATACAAAGAATTGCTTCGTATTAGTTATAGAGATCTTAGTAAAGAAGATAAAAAACTAATACGACAAGCGTTTGATATTGCTGTAGATGCTCATAAAGATCAGAGACGTAAGAGTGGAGAAGCCTATATCTTCCACCCTATTGCTGTTGCTAAAATTGTAGCAAGCGAAATTGGACTGGATGCAACTTCTATAGCTGCAGCATTACTTCACGATGTTGTCGAGGATACAGAATATACCTTAGTAGATATCGAACAAATGTTCGGAGATACTGTTGCTCGCATTGTAGATGGGTTAACAAAAATATCTTCTCTAAAAAAAGATAAAGATATATCCCTTCAGGCTGAGAATTTCAGAAAAATGCTACTTACCCTTAATGATGATGTAAGGGTTATTATTATTAAAATAGCAGATCGTTTACACAATATGCAAACGATGGATGCAATGCGTCCTGACAAGCAAGTTAAAATTGCGTCAGAGACCTTATACATCTATGCTCCTTTGGCACATAGAATAGGTCTTTATAATATCAAAACAGAATTAGAAGATCTAGGATTAAAATATACTGAACCCGAAGTTTACAAGGATATTTTAGAGAAAATCAAAGAGAGTAAAGAAGAACAAGATGTTTACATAAAACGGTTTTCTGATAAAATAAAAGAAGGACTTGATAAGGAAGGCTTAGATTATGAAATTAAAGGAAGACCAAAGTCAATTTTTTCAATCAGACGTAAAATTCTGAAACAAAACATTTCATTTGAAGAAGTTTATGACAAATTTGCCATAAGAATCATATACAAAGCAGATGATATAGAAAACGAAAAATTCATTGCTTGGAAAATATACACTATAGTTACTGACTATTATAGACCAAATCCTATACGACTTAGGGATTGGATTTCTCAACCAAAATCTACGGGATATGAAGCCTTACATATCACTGTAATTGGTCCTGATAGCCAATGGGTAGAAGTGCAGATACGTAGTGAACGAATGCATGAAATTGCAGAAAAAGGATATGCAGCGCATTATAAATATAAAAACACCGAAGAAAAACAAGATCAAGGGCTTGATGGTTGGTTAAATAGATTACAAGAAGCACTAGAAAATTCTGAAGCAAACGCAGTTGATTTCGTGGAGGAATTTAAACTTAATCTATATGCAAAAGAAATCTTTGTCTTTACTCCTGAAGGAGATTTAAAATCTTTGCCCAAAGGAGCAACAGCATTGGACTTTGGCTTTAGCGTACATACAGAAGTTGGACTAAGAACTAGAGGAGCTAGAGTGAATAATAAATTAGTTCCGCTAAGTCATGAACTTAAAAGTGGAGATCAAGTAGAAATTATTACTTCTACTAAATCAAAACCTTCATCAAACTGGTTAGATTATGCAACTACCGCTAGAGCAAGATCTAAAATCAAATCTGCCTTACGTGATGAAAAGAAACAGATAGCCGAAGAAGGAAAAGTAGTTCTTAAACGTAAACTACGCTCCCAAAAAATAACCATGGGAGAAAAAGTAGTTAACGAACTGGTTCTATACTTTAAACTCAAAACTAGTCAAGATCTTTTCTATAGAGTTGGTATCGGAACTATTGATAACCAAAAAATTAAAGAATTCGCTACTACACGTAGTAATGTCTTCATGAATTTTATTAAAAATAAAATTCGACGAGGAAATGCCAAAGATGTGAATAAAGATGAAATTACGTCTAAGTATGATCTTTTAGTATTTGGTAAGGATTCTGAAAAACTAGAATACAAACTATCCAATTGTTGTAATCCTATAGCTGGAGATAATGTTTTTGGTTTTATAACAGTTAATGAAGGTATAAAAATTCATAAAAAAGATTGCCCTAATGCTTTACAACTACAGAGCAATTATGCATATCGTATTATTCAGGCAAAATGGATAGATTCTAGCCAAGAAGTGTTTAAAGCCGTTATTAGACTTAATGGTATTGATAATATTGGCGTTGTGAATGAAGTGACCCAAATCATATCGAATAATATGCATCTTGCCATTTATAATATGAACTTTGACACCAATGATGGTGTATTTACAGGTAAAATCACTGTAGGTGTTAAAAACAAAAACACCTTAAAAACAGTTATTCAAAACCTTTCTAAGGTAAATGGAATTGATAAAGTAATTAGAGAATAGTTCTTTCTATTTTTTATTAATAAGTATTTATAATTTGGACTCTAACTTGTAAAAAATAATGTAAATTTGCTTTTTTAAGCATTATGAGTACCAAAACAACTACGCAAAACGATCAGAATATCGTTAAGAATGTGTTTACTAGTTTTCTAGAGGAAAATGGTCATAGAAAAACACCTGAGCGCTACGCTATACTTCAGGAAATTTATGAAAGTGAAGAACATTTTGATATAGAATCACTTTATATAAAAATGAAAAACAAAAACTATCGTGTTAGTAGAGCTACACTCTACAACACTATAGAGCTTCTATTAGATTGCAAACTAGTTCGTAAACATCAATTTGGTCAAAGTCAGGCACAATACGAAAAATCATATTTCGACAGGCAACATGATCACCTTATTTTAACTGATAGTGGTGAAGTCCTGGAGTTTTGTGATCCAAGAATACAATCCATAAAAAAAACAATCGAAGAAATTTTTGATGTAGAAATTACAAATCACTCATTATATTTCTACGGAACCAAAAAGAAACCCACTAATCAAGAAAACTAATGGCGGTAAACTTATTACTTGGTCTTCAATGGGGAGACGAAGGTAAAGGAAAAATTGTAGACGTTCTTACAAAAAATTATGATATAATTGCGAGATTTCAAGGAGGACCCAATGCAGGACATACTTTGGAATTTGATGGTATCAAACATGTATTACATACGATTCCAAGTGGAATTTTTCATGATAAAGCAATCAATTTAGTAGGTAACGGTGTCGTAATTGACCCAGTAATATTTAAAAAAGAATTAGATAATCTTGCTAAGTTTAATTTAGATTATAAATCAAAACTTGTTATATCAAGAAAAGCACATCTAATATTACCAACACATAGAATTCTTGATGCAGCATCTGAAGCTTCTAAAGGAAAAGCAAAAATTGGTTCTACTCTAAAAGGTATTGGACCAACTTACATGGATAAGACTGGTAGAAATGGTATCCGTGTAGGAGATCTAGAACTAAGTGATTGGAAAGAACGCTATAGAAATCTTGCTAACAAGCACGAGGCTATGATAGATTTCTACGATGCAAAAATCGAATATGATTTAGAAGAACTAGAAAATGAGTTTTTTACTGCTATAGAAACTTTAAAATCTTTGACTTTTATTGATAGTGAAGAATATCTGTACCAAGCACAGAGAGATGGTAAGAAGATATTGGCAGAAGGAGCTCAAGGATCTTTACTAGATATAGATTTTGGAACATATCCTTTTGTAACATCTTCAAACACAACAGCTGCTGGAGCTTGTACAGGACTAGGAGTTGCTCCTAATAAAATCAAAGAAGTATTTGGAATTTTTAAAGCGTATACCACTCGTGTAGGAAGTGGACCATTCCCAACAGAATTGTTTGATGAGGATGGAGAAACTATGGGTCGTGTAGGTAATGAATTTGGAGCTACAACCGGAAGAGCACGAAGATGCGGATGGTTAGATTTGGTAGCATTAAAATACGCTGTTCACGTTAATGGAGTTACTCAATTAATGATGATGAAAGGTGATGTATTAAGTGGTTTCAAAACTCTTAAAGTATGTACTGCATATAAATATAAAGGAGAAACGATCACTCACCTACCCTACAACATTGAACCAGAAAATGTAACTCCGGTATATACAGAAATGAAAGGTTGGTCAGAAGATCTTACTAAAATGTCTGATAAATCAGAGTTCCCAAAAGAGTTAAATGAATACATCGATTTCTTGGAAAAAGAATTAGAAACACCAATAACTATTGTTTCCGTTGGACCAGATAGGACTCAGACAATTCATAGATAATTTTATACATAAATTATTATAAAATATATTCCTCAAGTTTTAAAGCTTGGGGAATTTTTATTTAATAAAACGCTAAAACCGATCTAACACAAACAGCTAACCAGTAATGTTCAATACTGCTAATTTTCTAGAATTTCTTTATCAAAACACTCTTAATTGATGATCTTTTTCAGTTCAGATATTAACTATATTTTCGGCAATTTTTAAGATTCGATTTTATATTTCTTTTAAGAAGAATAGTATATTTGCAGCAAATTTGAAATCCCCTTAATTGAGAGTCTTTTTTTCTATATTAATATTCACTGCTTTTGCCTTAAGACCTGCAATAGAAATGAGTAATGTACTATATTACCAACTAAATATTGATACAATTATAGAGAAATATTGTGTTAATAAAGAAAGACCCAAACTAAACTGTAACGGAAAATGTTATCTAATGACTCAAATGAAAATGAGCAAAACAACTTCCGATACTAAAAACAATTCTTTAACCGTAATAGTAGAGGCTTTTATTCCACTCTTTTTTGAAGATAATACCATCCGAATTAAAAACATTTCACAATTCTATTTTAAAAACACTTCCAACTGGAAACCTATTAGTGTTCATACTAAAAATGTTTCCAATAATATTGATCGCCCACCAGAAGTTTCCTTTTCTTAATCACTTCTAAAGTGATATCATAATATAGAACTTAGTTAAGATTTCTTCTTGACCTTAGGATTCTATATATCATTTTTTATAAACAAAATGTTATTTAACCGTTTTATATAATAGAAAATCTATTATATAAAGTGGATTTAAGTGGAATTACATATACCCATATGTCAACATTCTTACTTAAAAATAACCCACACAAATTATTTAATGAAAAACATACTAATGTTAGCTATATTCCTTATTTATGGAATTCATAGTTACGCACAATCTTTTCAAGGAAAAGTTGTAGACAATTCTAACAACCCACTAACAGGAGCAACAATAATAGCATCTAACACGACTACAAATGGAGTAATGAGCGATATTAATGGGAACTTTACAATAACACTCCTAAACTCAAATCAAGTTACCATTAGCTTTTTAGGATATACAACTAAAAAAGTCTCTCTTACTAGTGGCGTTAATATTATCCGCTTATCTATTGATAATGTAGCGTTAGAAGAAGTTTTTGTTACCTCTGCAAGTAGAGAAATCCAAAAACGTTCTGATGTTCCTGGGTCTATCGCTACCATATCTGCAAAAACTATAGAAGAGACAAAAGCTTTTGGTATTGATCAATTGGTTAATCAAGTTCCTGGAGTTTTTATGTCAACTTCTAGGGCTGCTAGCAATGAACAACATTTCATGGCGGTCCGATCTCCTATTTCTACAAAAGCATTGTTTTTATATCTAGAAGATGGATTGCAAATACGTCCAACTTCTGTATTTAATCATAACGCATTATTAGAAATGAATGATATTTCTTATGATCGCATAGAAGTACTAAAAGGACCGGCATCCAGTATTTACGGTAGCGAGTCTATTGGAGGTAGTTTTAATTTTATTACTAAGAACCCTACAAAAAACCTTAGTGGTAGTTTAGGGTTCCAGACTAATGATATTGGATTAACTCGTTATGAATTAGAGGTTTCGAATAAAACCAGTGACAAGTTTGGGTTTTATTTAGGAGGACATTATGTACAACGAAAAAATGGCCCCATAGAACATAGTGATTACGAAAAACTAGCGGTAACATTTAAGACCGTGTACGATTTTTCTGAAACTACAAAATGGACAACTGTTCTAGATATTGTAGATTACAGATCAGATATGACTGGTTCTTTAAGTGAATCTGATTATTTAGGAGGAAACTTTGAAAGCGATCAAACTTTTACGGAACGAGAAGCACTAGCTTTTAGACTAAGAACCTCACTAGATAAATTCTGGAATGATCGAAACAAAACTTCTTTTAATTTTATTTTCAGAGATAATACGATGGATCAAAATCCATCATACAGAGTTCGTCAATTTAGAGATCAAGGTCAGTTAACTGGATTTGGTTCTGGAGAAATAAACTCTAATCAATTTAAGAGTTTTGTGGGTTTAATACAGCATAAACTAGATTTTAATTTTGCCAATTCTTCTTTAATACTAGGTGCTACGGGTGATTTTTCTCCACAAAAATATGTAGCAGAAACTACTAGTGTTATAGTTGATACAGAAACTGGGAGGAATACAGATTTTACAATCAATTCAGGAGATTTCATATTAAATTATAAAGCAGACATTTTTAATTATGCAGGGTTTCTACAATATGAAATATCACCAATAGCGCCTTTAAAAGTAACTGCCGCAATTCGCTATGATGGATTTAAATATGATTATAACAATCAGGCAGATGGTATTGTAGGTGTAGAAGATACCGTAGATAATTTTAATAATCTTACTCCTAAACTTGGAATCAACTACAACTTTTCGGGTCAGACCGGTATCTATGCTAATTATTCTCAAGGGTTTACTCCTCCTCAGGTTTCTACATTATACAGAAACAGTAATCAATTACAAGGTATAAAACCAAGTAGATATAATAACTACGAAATTGGTGGGTATTATACGATTCCGGCAAAACTTACTTTAGATGCTGCTATATATGTTTTAGAAGGAAAAAACACACTTATCACACTAAGGGATGAAGATGACAATTTCTTTAATACTAATGCAGGTAAAACTAGATCTTACGGAGTAGAATACGGGATTACTTATAAAATTCTCAAAGAATTATCCATTTCACACAACGGTAGTTATGCGAAGCATGAATATATAGACTTTTTTGATTCAGGTGTAGATTATTCTGACACAGAAAGAGAAACTGCTCCTAGTTTATTAGGGACTTCTGCTATTACCTATCGCAAGGATTTTGGAAACATTGGTTTTAGTATTACAGGAGAGCATGAACTGGTAGGAAGTTATAATACTAGCTTTGAGAATCAAGTACAAAACGATGATGGTTCTTTTGGTACAGCTACTTATAATGGTCATACTATTTTTAACCTTAGGGCATCAGTAAACTATAAGGGAATTGAGTTATGGGGACACGCTTTAAATATTCTTGATGAATTATATGCCGCAAGAGCCTCATATAATGTGTTTAGAAGCGAAAATAGTTTTACAATAGGAAACCCAAGAGCTTTTCATCTTGGAGTTCGATATAATTTTTAAAACCAGAAGTTTCTAAAATATAGTTATGATCTACTGTCATAGTAAATATGTGTTTAAAGAGTCGACATCTCTACAATTGGTTTACACATATTATTTTCTATTGTGGGGTAATAGAAAATAATGGCAGTAGATCTTTTTATCAACCACTGATAATTCTACAATCATGAAAAAAAATTCAAAACTTAATAAATGGCTTTGGAAATGGCATTTTATCGCAGGATTAATATCTCTTCCATTTATTCTAATACTTTCTATTACAGGAATTATTTATTTATTTAAATCTGATTATGAGACTCCGAGACAGAAACATATAAAAGAAGTAGTTATTACGGATAGTCCCATTTCTCTACAAGAACAATGGAAGATAGCTAATGAAACAGCTATCAAAAAACCAAACTCAATGGTTATCTCAAAATCTCTTAATCACGCTACAGAATTTGTCTCAGGAAGGTTTGGAGGTAAGAGTAGTTTATTCATAAATCCATATTTGGGCACCGTTTCTGGTGAGATCATTGCCAAACAAACAAATATGCATACGGTTCGAAAATTACACGGAGAATTGTTAATGGGCAAATTTGGCACTAAAATCATCGAATTAATTGCAAGTTGGATGATTGTTTTAATTCTTACTGGCTTATATGTTTGGTGGCCAGAAAGAGGATGGAAATTAAAAGGATATTTTATCCCAAGAACAAACCTAGACCGTAGAACTTTTTATAGAGATATTCATTCTATTTCAGGTTTTTGGATATCTATTTTATTAGTAATGATTTTAATAGGAGGTTTTCCGTGGACAGATGTTTTTGGAGAAAATTTCAAAACTGCGCAAAAATTAACCAATACTGGATACCCAATCGGTTGGAGAGGTGACCAACTAAAATCGAATATTACCGGAAGAACACCCTTAACATTAGATCAAATGGTTTCTAAAGCTAAAACACTAAAACTTCCTGGTGAGGTAACAGTAAGTTTTCCTAAAGGACCAAAAGGAATATTTAGTGTATCTAACTTTAACCCTTCAGATTTAAACACCCAACAAAAAATACATTTTGATCAATACTCAGGTGAACCAATCCTAAAACTTACTTGGAAAGATGTAGGAGTTTTAATGCGCGCAAGAATGTGGTTTATGGCGTTTCATCAAGGTCAGTTCGGCATCGTTAATTGGTGGTTAATTCTTCTTACTGCGATCACGTTAACCATAATGAGTGTATCAGCCATTCTATCTTATTTATTAAGAAAACGAAAAAAAAGTTGGGGAGTTCCAAAAGTTCCTTCATCTTTTAAAGTTGGATATGGAATTATAATCCTACTTATACTACTATCGTTAGTATTCCCATTATTTGGAGCAAGTCTATTATTAATTTTAGGAATGGAATACCTAAGAAAAAAACAATCTCGTAAAATTTCCTAATCTATAATATATCAGAATAATACATATTCAAAAAAGTAATACATTTGAACTATTAAAAACCAAGACCAATGAAAAGTAAAAACATATATTTCTTAATATTAATTACCGGACTTCTAACAAACTTTGCGTGTAACAAATTGTCTCAAGAAGAGCAAGAGTTCGATGCTTTGATGCAAAAAGTAATTGACGTACACGATGAAGTAATGCCTAAAATGGGATCTATGAGCTCTTTAATAAAGGAATTGGAACATAAGATTGATACCACTTCCGTTGGAAAACCATATGAAAAAGCACAAAAAGATCTTAAGGATTCTTATGATTTTATGATGGATTGGATGAGTGATTTTAACTCTAAATTCCCACACGGCGAAGAAAATACAACAGATGACATGGAAAAGTTTACTGCAAAAATGAAACTGCTAAAAGAAGAAGAAATAGAAGTTAATAAGCTAAAAGAGCAAATTAATTTGAGTATTGCTAATGCCGAAAAGCTTTTGAAAAAGTCATAATTCTTCTTTCTACATATAGTTTCTAAAATTGTTTTATTTTTGCTGCTGCAACAAATCGCTTAAACCAATGAGAAAAATTATTTTATTAGCCTCTGTACTATTATTTACAAATTCGTTTGTACATGCACAAAAAAAGAAAGACCTAATTGCGGAAATTGATAAGCTTAGACAAGAACTAAAAGGCACCCAAGGAGAGCTCACAGAAGCCAAAAAGAATGAAAGAGTAAGCGAATCTAAGGTTAAAACTATGGAAGCGCAAGTAGCTGATCTTAAAGAAACCAACGCTAGTCTTTTGGCTAACATGAATAGTTTCACTGAATTATCAAATAAAAAAGCTACTAACTTACAAACGTCTCAAGAAATCATTAAAGCAAAAGATAGACAACTAAATGTTATTAATGATGCTATTACTGCTAATGATTCAACGAATTTAGCTGTATTTAGTCAATTTAAAAACGCCATTGGAGGCGATAATATAAAGATTAGCGGAAGTACTATATTTATAATTCTACCTAATACAACTCTTTTTGGAGAAAATGACAAAAATTATATTGTAGATGATAAAGCGAAACCAACTTTAGAAAAAATAGCTGCTACATTGAATGCAAATCCTAATCTTACTATTACAGTAGAAGGAAACAGCAATGCACTAAAGCTTGATGGAAAAAAACTAATTGACAATTGGGATTTAAGTTCTAGACAAGCTGCATCAGTAGTTAGAGTACTTCAATCTGATTATAAAGTAGATCCAAAACGCATGGAATCTTTAGGTAAAAGTGAATACGGTACGGAAGGTATAGAAACAATAACTCGTATTATAATTGATCCTAAATTTGATCAGTTTTATAACCTAGTTAAAGATAATATGAAAAATTAGTCTTTTAAAAGAATCTAATAATACAAATTAAAAAGCCCAACTAGTAATTACTAGTTGGGCTTTTTAATTATCATGATTAAGAATTTAGTAACTTATACTATGAATTAGTGAGTTTTCTATTTTTAAATTCTGTTGGATTCATAGTAGTATGTTTCTTAAAAAACTTAGAAAAATGTCCTGCTTCTTTATATCCCAATTCGTAAGCAATCTCTTCTGATGTTTTATCAGAATATAGCAACAATCTTTTTGCCTCTAGCACTATACGTTCATTAATTGTTGCCAATGGCGATTTATCACTGTATTTATTAAATAAATTAGACAGTGTCTTAGGTGATTTAAACAACAACTCTGCGTATTCCGCTACTTGATGTTTTTCTCGAAAATGTTGTTCTATAAGAATATTAAATTTTCTAATTATGTCTAACTGGTTATTCGGAATCTCAGATTCTGGTAAGTCTTCCTTAATTAATCTTCTCGATTTTATCAAAAACCTTTTTAAAAGTGTCTGAAGCATTTCTCCTTGGATCTGATCTTTATTTTCAAATTCTTCTCTAAAAGAATCAAACATCATAGAAAAACTTACTTTTTCTTTTTCATCAAGGGATAATATTTGCGGAACTGAAGAACCAAAAAACAAAAAACCATTACAAGACACTTCTTGATCATGATCTCTTATACAATAAAACTCTCTATTAAATACAAGCGAAATAATTCCGTCTGTATTATTTTCTATTTCTAATACATTGAGTGGAGTACAAAAAATAATTTGATCTTTTTGTAATTCTATAAGAGATCCATCTATACGAAAACTAACTTCATGATCTTTACTCCATATAATCTTATACAACCCTTTATTTCTGAGTAAATCTAATGATGAAGAACAATTAAAATCTGTAAGAATAAATGAGCTCTCATCTTTTATACTTGAATAATCTAATCTCATATTCAAATTAACAAATAAATTTTATCAAAAAAGAAAAATCTACCATTCTTAAGGAATAATTATCATTACAAAACCTCTATTCTCAGACTAACTTTGCATATATAATTAATCTTTAAATAAAATACATATGGAAACTACAATAGAAACCAATTTAAAACATGTTCATCAATTATTAGCTAAGGGAGCTTTCATCGAAGCAATGGAAACTTATTTACACGATGATGTAGAATTAAGAGAAAGCAATGACAAACCTAAAAAAGGAAAGGAATTCAATTTAAAATTTGAACAAGATTTTATTGATAACCAGCTTTCTGAATTTATTAGATATGAGGTTAGAAATTACGCCGTTAACGGAAATCATTCTTTTTATGATGCTATTATGGAACTGAAACTTAAGGATGGAAGCACAATGCTTTCTGAACAAACAGTAGTAACAGAATGGAAGGATAATAAAATCTATAGAGAGCGCTATTATCACGCATAAGAAATACTCTTTTTATAAAGAAAACTTGCAATATGTATTAAGATCCAATCAATTATTGATTGGATCTTAATACATCCATACCTTAATAACGATATTCTCTTCTAAATTCTAAAGGTGTTTTATCTGTTCTTAACTTGAATACCCTAGAAAAATAAGCGTAGTCCTCATAACCTAAACTTTCTCCAATTAACGATAAGGAACTATCCGAGTGAACTATTAACCTTTTTGCTTCTAACATAATACGTTCTGTTATCAAATCTGTTGTAGTTTTATTTAGTGTCGTTCTTGCAATTCTATTTAAATGTTTTGGAGAAATGTTTAGTTTTTCTGCATAAAACTTAGCTGATTTTTCATTTTTATAAAACTGTTCTATGATCACTTCTAGAGAAGCTAGGGTTTTTAGATACGTCGGAGTTGATGATAAATATTCCGTCTTTCTATTAATATACAAACGAGATAAATCTATATAAATTAGATCTACTAGACTCACTATTTTATCCTTATTAAAAACCAACGTTTGGTTATATTCTGAATTTATTTGTTCGAAATATGATTTGATTACGGGCATCTCTTCTTTAGTTAAGTTCAAATAAGGAGGGTTTTTATATGAATAGTAAAAAGGAAATCGCTGAAGTTTTTTGTTAGAAAACTGAAATTCATAAAAATTCTGAGAATGAAAAAAGATATACCCTTCTGGTTGTTCTTGAAATTTCCAATAATGTGTCTGACCTGGCATTAAAAAAAATACACTTCCCGGCTTTACAGTATAAGAATCAAAATCAACCTCGTGTATACCAGAACCTTTCGAAAAAAATACACATAAGAAAAAGTCATGCTTATGTGATTTATGAAAGATATTCTTGTTTTTAATTAAATGATTTTTAAGATCATTACTGTAAAAATCGGTTAAGGATTCTTCCTTGTCAAATTGCGTTATATTTAATATTGGGATCATTTAAAAATCAACATATATGTCCTAAAAGCACAAAAATAAGCAACAAATCTATGAATAAAAAAATCACATACTTAACTATTTTTGTATCTAAATAAAAGCATTGATCATTTCATTTTAAGAAAAGGTAACAAACAACAAAAGTCGTTAACTTACAAATCAAGAGCATATGAATTTTTTAAAAGGAACAAAAGCTTATAGTATTATAAAAGGCACTTGTCCAGTTTGCCAAAACGAAAGTATGTATTCTGAGAAAAACCCATATTTAATTAAGGATACGCTAAAAATGAATGAACGATGCAGTTCTTGTAACACAAAATATAAAATTGAGCCCTCTTTCTTTTATGGAGCTATGTATGTTAGTTATCCAGTGGGTATTATGTTCGCAAGTACCGCCTTTATTCTGTCTTATCTTTTACTTGGTATCAACCTGATACCTACCTATTGCATAATTGTAGTGGTTATGATAGTTTCTCTTCCAATAATTCTTAGAATATCCAGAAATATTTGGATCAACTTTTTTATGAGTTACAAATAACTACGGGTTTAACATACAACATAAAACAACAACCCGTAAACAGCTGGTATACTTGCAAAAAAACAGCTTTCACTGAATAAAACCATCCATTCACAGAAAATAAAAAGTCATCTAGCAATACTTACAAACGTTCTACTGAAAGCACCATTTCCTTCAACAATATTAGTCGTAATTATCAAGTTATTTCTTTTGAATTCGCTTAGCTAAGTATTTAAAGAAATTTTGATTTTGGATCAATCTACATTGTGAAGATATTATAAATATCATTTTAGAATTCGACACTTACTTTTTTAAATATTATTTGACGTCGAAATAATATTTAGAAAGCCGTATTCTCCAATCAGAAATGATAGAGCACGGTTTTTTAATCTAACAATTAACTATACAATTTATGAAACTATCAAACTTTAGAATACTACTAGTATTCTCTATTACGGCTATTTTTATACAATCTTGTTCATATGACAATGAAGAAATAGACTCAGAAACATTGGATACTGAAACCATTGATGATCTAAACAAAGGTCCTAATGAATCTGATACTACTATCGATTTGATCACTGACTGGAACTCTTTATGGGTCGAATTAGATCAATACGCATTCGGGATGCGACCTAATGCAACCGCTAGAGCTTTAGCGTATATACACTTAGCAGCATATGAAACTGCTGTGCACGATATGAGAGGATATCGTTCTATAGAAAATAGACTGGATGGATTGCAAATAAATGACCGCGAAAGAGATAGAAATATCAGTCTAGACTTAGCATTAAACACATGTTACGCTATTGTTATGGATCATTTTATGAATAACATTGATCCATCTATAGACAATAAGATAGGTCTACTACAATCTGAATATGAAGATCAACTTTCGCAAAGATTAAGACGACGAGATATCAGAAACTCTATCGAATGGGGAACCCACGTAGCAGAACAAGTTATTGCTTATAGTCAAACGGATACAGAAGCAGAAACGCAAATTTTAGAACCACAACCACTTGATTACGAACCACCTGTTGGTCCAGGTTTATGGAGCTATAGTGCAGAACCAGAACGTGGTTTATTTCCTTACTGGGGAAAAGTAAGAACTTTTGTAATTTCTTCTGAAGAAACTACTAGTATTCCTCCACCATTAAATTATAGTACAGATCCAAATAGTGATTATTTTGCAGAAATGAATGAAGTGTACACAGTAAGTACAAGAGCTGCAGAAGAAACTAATGAAGAATTATGGATCGCAGAATTTTGGTCAGATGATGTAGAAGGTTTAATGGTAAGTCCTCCTGGAAGACAAATTGCTATCGCTAATCAATTAATAGAAAAATACGATCTTGATTATGATAGATCATTAGCTATGCTCCTTAAACTAGGTTTTTCTTTGAATGATGCAGCTGTTTCTTCATGGGCTGATAAGTATGAGTATTTAGTAATGCGGCCAAGTGTTTATATTCAAGAATTCATTAACCCTGATTATCAAACAAACTTATTTAAATTTATTTTTTGGCCAAACCCTACATTCCCAGGATACCCATCTGGTCACTCTACATTTGCTTCTGCTGCTGCAGGAATATTCATAGATGAGTTTGGAAACGATACTAATTTCACGGATCGAACACACGAAGGTAGAACAGAATTCTTAGGTCAACCAAGACAATTTGATTCATTTACAGAAATGGCCGAAGAAAATGCTTTTTCAAGAATTCCACTAGGAGTGCATATTAGGATCGATTGTACAGAAGGATATCGTTTAGGGTATGAAATATCCGATGCCGTAAATAGATATCGATTAAGAAACTAATTATATGTTCAAACTTATTCTAATATAAATTGATCTTATATTATAGTTTCTACGTATTCTGTTTTAATGATCTTTTATAAAAGAAGAGATAAAAAATCCAATCAGTAATGATTGGATTTTCTTTTGTCGGGTAGAGAGGATTCGAACCTCCGATCTCTGGTCCCCCAGACCAGCACTTTAACCGGACTAAGCTACTACCCGAAATTTGGGAAACAAATATAAAAATACTTTTGTTATAGAGAAGGGTTCTTATTCTGTTCTAAAATTTTAATCATTTTAAACGATTTCAAGAGATGAAATAAACCCGGAAGAATAACCGCTCCACCAATAATTAATGATATTCCTAGTACATTAATCACACTATCAGGAGCTATTTGATCTAATAAGCTTATACTTCCATTTTTACTAATAATAATATTAGGAAAATGTGATATTAATGCAGCAAGTAAAATTAAAAAAACCTGTAATCCAGCAAAAAGTCTACTTAGCACTCTCCTACCCTTTTTTATAGTAAACCAAAGAGGTATTAATAATATTCCCGAAATTACCATGGAAACAATAGCATAAGGATCTGTGATAAAATTCTTTACAAAAAAATAATCATCAATATATCCATATATAAAAGTTATCAACCCCATTACGAATACAACAATAGTAGCTATAGCAGCTTTTCTTATATAAATATTTTCTTTTCCATCTTCGGATTCACCAATAAGCAATACTGATGATAAGAATGCACATAAAGCTGCAAAAAACAATCCTACTAAAATACTAAAAGCATTAAACCAAGGTCTTACAAAAATCTCGTAAAAAGTTAAATTACTCACATCTTCGGAAAGCTGAATTTGACCACTAATTAATCCACCAAACACCATCCCTAAAAATATCGGAGTAATCAAACTTGATATTTTAAACATGGCATCATACAATTTTTGGGAATTATCAATTATCGCATCATAATGTCTAAAAACAAAAGCAACTCCTCGTAGCGTAACTCCTAATAATACTATTGTTAGAGGAATATGCAGATTAACTACCAATATATTGTAATATGCAGGAAAAGCAATCCACAAAATAACGATCATAATGATAATCCATATATGATTTGCTTCCCAAACAGGCCCCATTACTCTATAAATTGTTTTCTTTGTTATTTTTTGATTCTCTTCTGAAGAAAACAGTTCTACAATCCCTGCTCCATAATCTGCACCTCCTAAAACCACATATAAATACAGAGAAAATATCAAAAAGAATAATACTACATACAACATAAACTAATCATTTTTGGCATTAAGAACTTTGATTTGACGAATCATCAACCATGTAACTGCAATTGATAATGATAGATAGACAACTATATATGTATAAAAACTAAATACAATTCCTGGCATTGGAGTCACCGCATCTTTAGTTCTCATTATTTTATGAATAATCCAAGGTTGTCTTCCCACTTCTGTTACAATCCATCCAGCCTCTAAGGCTATAAAACCAAGAGGAGCTAACAAAACAAAAAGTATCCAATATTTATTATTATTCAACCATCTTTTCTTTTTTAAAGAAATAAAATATAACAGTCCCGCAAGCATCAATATTCCTCCAATACCAACCATTGTCTGAAAAGCATAATGCACTATAGGAACATTCGGACGTTCATCCTCTGGAAAATCATTCAACCCTTTAACCTCAGCATCAAAATCTCCAAACGCTAGAAAGGATAGCATCCCAGGAATAGCAATTTTATATTTTACTTCTTGGGTATCTGCATCAACGATACCGCCCAGATATAATGGAGCACCTTTTTCTGTATTGTAGTGTGCTTCCATTGCCGCTAATTTCACCGGTTGTCTCTCCGCAATATCTTTTGCAGATATATCTCCACTAATTGGTTGTAATATCGCAGCAATCGCCCCGAATGTTAATGCAATTTTAAATGCTTTGGTATGCAGGGCTACCTTTCTTCCTTTATATACTTGATACGCATGAATTCCGGCAACAGCAAAACCAGTCGCTGTAAAAGCAGCTAATGTCATATGCAATGCCTGGGTAAACCAAGCCGGATTTAGCATCGCTTGTACTGGGTCAATATTTAAAAATTGACCATCTATATAATCAAATCCACTAGGAGAATTCATCCATCCATTAGCTGCTACAACCAAAATTCCAGAAGCGACTCCGGATAATCCAATTATAACACCTGTAAACCAATGAAATTTTTCTGGTAATTTATTCCAACCATATAGATAAAATCCTAGCGCTATTGCTTCTACAAAAAAAGCTGCCCCTTCTAGTGAAAAAGGCATTCCTATAATAGGACCCGCATGCTTCATGAACTCTGGCCATAATAAACCTAATTCAAAGGACAAAGCAGTCCCCGAAACTGCACCAGTAACAAAAAAAATTGCCACTCCTTTTTGCCAAGCTTTTGTTAGCGTTAAATAAATTTGATCTTTAGTTTTTAACCACTTATAATGTGACACCACCATAAAAAAAGGCATTACCATTCCAATACATGCAAAAACAATATGAAATATTAAGGTAAATGCCATCTGGAGTCTTGCTGCATCAAGGTTTTCCATAGAAAATTTTTAGAGAAAGAATGCTATTCTAATTACTCTATAAAGATACGACTCAAAGCCCATTCTAAGAAGAAAAACAGTAAGTCTTTTACTTTTTTTTCATTAAATTTTAAAGCTTACAAATATTAAAAAAACATAAAATCAAACCCATTATAAATCTATTAACATCTTCTCATAAAACTCAATAACTTTTTGATGATTATAAGTAGTATTTCTTAAATACACTTATCTTTAATAACACTTTACACTGAAATCTTTATTTTCGTGGATAGACCAATTTATTTTACACAAATGTAATGGACATAATATCTATTAGAAAAATACTTATATGCATAACATTATGCTATTCTTTTCTTTGTATTGGGCAAGAATCGATTAGTATACAATTAGATAGTGCTATTGATTCTTTAGACGCTAATCCTAATTATTCTTATAGCGTTTTATCCAAAATTTCTAGAGATAAAGAACAACAAGATTCCATAAAATCTAAAGCCAAACTTTATCTAGGAAGCTACTTCAATTCCATAGGTGTTGTAGATTCATCTATGTATTACACAAGAGCCTCCTTAATCCACTTAAGAAATAAAAAACATTTAGCGCAAGCATATAGATTACTAGGTTCCAGTTATAGACGAAGCGGTAACATAGATGAAGCTATAGAAATGTTATATAGAAGTCTTAAGATTTCTGAAGAAATTGATTACATAGAAATGATTACTAAAGTCAAATCTGATTTTGGAATTTTAAACGCTAATAATGAAAACTATGATAAATCTATTCAGTTTTTTGAAGAAAGTAATGCAGCCACTACAGATAAAAAAATCATTTCATCTAATTACATAAATATAGGAGCTGTATATTTTAGAAAAAAAGATTATGACAATGCAGAAAAATTCTTTCTCAAAGCTTATGAAATGATTCCTCCTAACACCTCTCCAAAGGCCTCTGCTACGTTAGCTTTAAATATTGGAGATGTTTTACACGAAAATAAGAAATATGAAGAAGCTTTAGCATATTTTAATGATAGTAAAAAGATTGCTGATCTTCATGGTTTTAAAGACAAAAGTATCAATGCCATAGTCCACAAATCCAAAGCTATAGCTGCACTTGGAAAACCACAGGAAGCCATCAATCTATTAAATAACAGCTTGGCTCCAGCAAAGCTGATTTCGAATTTAGAAATACAAAAAAATATTTATGAAAATCTAGCGAATATTTACACTTATATTGATGATTATAAATCCGCAAATCTAGCTTTAAACAATTTTCATTCTTTAAAGGATTCTATTAGCTATAGTAGACAAAAAAAGACAATAACTGAATTAGAAGTAAAATATGAAACTGCAACTAAAGAAAAGGAAATTTTACTTTTAAAAGAAGATCAACTCTCTAGCGAAGCAGAAATAAAACGACAACGTTTATTAAGACGGTTTTATATTATTGGTTTTATCATTGTTCTAATCCCAATTATTGGTTTACTTCTAGTATATTATCAAAAACTACAAGTAAAAACAAAATATAATGCTCAGAAAGAAGAAATCAATCGCCAGAAAACTGCTTCTTTTCTAAATGAGCAAGAATTAAAACTGGCAAACACCTATGTAATCGCTCAAAACGAAGAACGAAATAGAATTGCAAGAGAACTGCACGATAGCATTGGAGGAAATATAGCAGCTATAAAATTACAGATGATTAACATCGAAAAAGATAAAAAAACACAAGCTACGATTATCGATCAATTAGATAATACATACCAACAAGTTCGAGAGATTTCTCATAATTTGATTCCAAAAAAAATTAATCAAACTGCATTTGCCAATTATATACGAGAATACATCGATACTATAGAAAAAGTTACAGATCCGGATATTACATTTATACCACATCCAATAGAGAAAATTAATACAATTAATGATAATCAAAAAGTAGAAATTTTTAGAATTATACAAGAACTAATGACCAATGCTCTTAAACATGCTAAAGCAAGAGTCATTGAAATATGTCTTAATGCATATAATGATTCTATAGAAATTATTTTTGAGGATGATGGTATTGGTTTTGATTCTAAAAAGGAAACAAATGGTATTGGTTTACAAAATATAAAAAAGCGCTTAACGTTATTAAAAGCAAAAATCGACATTGATTCTGCTATTAATCGTGGAACGGCTATACGAATTGAAATACCTATCGTACTAAATGACAAAAAGTAACACATATAAACTAGTAGTAGCTGATGACCATAAAATGTTCTTAGATGGTCTCTTAAGCATCATATCACACGAATCTGATTATGAAATTGTGTATACTGCTAGTAACGGTTTGGATCTTAAGAAGTACTTAGATATTAATACTACTGATCAAATTGATTTAGCGATATTAGATATTAATATGCCAAAAATGGATGGTGTAGCATTGAATCATTATATCAAAGAAAATCATCCCACTATTAAAACTCTTATTGTTAGCATGCTATCTGAACCTCAAAAGATTTATGAATTAACACAGGCAGCGGTTAATGGATATATCCCTAAAAATGCTAAAAAAGAAGAGCTTCTTAAAGCAATTGAAATTATTTTAAAAGGCTCAAATTATTTTTCAAACAGTATCAAAGAAGCTTACACAAAAAGTATTTTTGAGCAAAAACAGCATAACGAAATCAATCTCAGTAAACGTGAGAAAGAGATATTACAGCTTATTGCAAAAGAATACACTACTCAAGAAATTGCGGATCAATTATTTTTAAGTAAATATACGATAGAGGGATATCGTACAAGTTTGATTTCTAAGTTGAATGTAAAAAATGTCGTCGGGTTAGCAAAACATGCTATTAAATTAGGTTTAGTAGATTAAAGACTAATATCTAAACCTTTTACATACAACCTACACCAGCATCAATTACAATTTCGGTTCCTGTATTTACTAAATCACACACAGCATTTGGCATAGAAACAATGTTATTTTCCGAAATATCCAATACTTGTAAATTTATCAAATTACTAAGCTTAACAGGTATTTCTTCTATCATATTTGTTTTTAACAACAGGTTTTCTAAAAGAAATAAATCCCCTACACTCTCATTAATTTCAACTAAATTATTTCCAGATAACTGAAGTCGTTTTAGATTGGATAGTTTTGTAATCCCTGAAGGAATAGTACTTATGCCAGCATTGTAAATATCTAATCTGGTTAATGTCTCTATTTCTAAAACATGATCTGGTATGGATCCTAATTGATTGGAGGAGATTCCTAAACTAGTTAATTTAGATAGATTTGTTATTTCTTGTGGCACCTCTAATAATTCGATATTATTAATGAATAATGTATTTAACTCCGAGAGTTCAAACAGTTCTGAAGGCAGTGTTTGTAAAGCATTATTAGACAAACTCAAATATCTCAGTTCTGTAAGTTTATTAATATCAGAAGGTATATCTACTAACATATTGGTATACATTCTTAGATCGGTTAGTTTTTCTAGACTAAAAAATTCTCCTGGAATTATTTCTATCTGATTTCCACCGAGATTCAACACTCTTAAGTTATTAGACAAATCTTCAATCTGTCTTGGAATTTCTGTAATCATATTACCTTCTAACGATAATGTTTTAAGGTAAAACAAGTCACAGATTTCTGGCGGTAATATGGTAAGCCCTTTTTCATCTAACTCTAACCCTATTATCTTCTCATCTATAACTACGATACCTTCCCAAGCAGAAACATTGTCACTAGTTATATCCCAGCCAAGTGTATTATCAGGGTTTTGATTAAAAATAGTAAGTAAAATCTCTTGATCTGTACTAGCAACAACTCGTACTCTTACTGTATAGTCTGAAGTTGTACCATCTTCTGCAATCACGCTATAATTTAAAGGATCGGAAAAATCTACAAAAATATCTGTACCTTGGATAATGGATGCAGATTCTGAAACTTTTATATTGGGTTTCAATGCTCTAACTGGAGTACCATATGGTAATACTACAGATATTATCTTATCATTCTGATCGATACGAGCACTAACATCAATCTCTAATTCTTCATTATCTGATGAGAGAAATGTAAATTCTAATATTTCTTTTTCGTTATTTAGTAAAATAACATCTGACCCATCTATTTCTTTAGAACAAGAAAATATGATCAAACTACACATTACTAAAAGTAGGTTTTTATAGGTTAATAAGCCCTTCATAGGTATTGGTTTTAAGAGTTTTATTATTTGTGTGATATCTCTAAATCAAAAGTAGGAAATAGGGCTAGCGCGTACATCCATGATTTCCATAGAAAACATCCCCTGAAAACCACTGGATTTAGAAGAACGAACTAATATAATTGATCTCATTTAACGTAAATTTTGAGAAACTCTTAAATCTAAGCAAACCATATTATTACACTTTCTTTAGCTCGATATATTTAGTATCACATTCACTAAACCTAACAAACTCATTCATTGCATTACCATAATTTAGTATAACAATGGTGTCGTTAATAAATTCAGCCGTTATAATTCTTTTTGGATATTCTCCGTATAATTCTTTAAACTGAAAAAGAATTGACTTATCGTGATACTCAATTTCCAACTCACCTGTATGCTGAAGATTTTGAGTTTTAATTTCATAAACTAAATTGGAAATATTTATAGTCAAAAGACAATCATCTTTCTTATACTGATATTTACCATCAAAAAAACCGGGCTTCTTCTGTTCAATAATCGTATTTTGTACAACACTTTTTTTTGATTTACAGTTAATGGTGAATAAAAGCAATATGAAAAAAAGGAAATATCTCATATCATTTTTTAATTTTTTAAGACTCTTAACCTTTCTTCTACAAAACTTCGAATTTCATATTTATCATATCCATACCAATTTCTTGGCGGGATTGGTTTACCTGCAGCGTCATTTAAAGCAATAAAACGCTCATACCCTTCAATAGCCTTTTGCCTATTCTTCGTGCACCCTTTTTTGGAGGTTGCTGGGTCGTGCCATACTCCCCAACCAAAAGATCCTTTTTGTCTATTATATACTTTACTTTCTGAAAATATATATTCTGTGGACTCAGAATTAGAATTATTACAACTTTCATATAATATTTCAAATCCTTTCTCGACAGATTGTAATCTCTCATTATAACCATTAAAACCTCCATTAACGCTATACGTTATAAAAATAAAATCATTTTCATCCGCATCATCATTTAATTCTGCACTTTGGGCCCAAAACCACCCTGCCGACTTAGATGCGTGAGGGTTCCTTTCTAACTTTTCCTTATTTTGTTGTGAAGAGGTGAAATCTTCTCCAATAAAATTACCATAGGCTTCATAATTACTCCTAAATGTCAATTGAATCAATCCTCTTCCAGGAAAACCTCCGTATGCGCTATTTGAAACACCAGTTTCCCTTGTATAATAAAAACTTCCAGATTCTTTTATCACTTGTGCTAAAAAATGTATTCTTCTCAAACAAGTATTTATATCGTTGTCAATGAATGCCTGATTTATACCACTTAAATGAGTTTCTACATTCCTTTCAGTTGCGTGAATTGCAATACTCATTATTTGTTCTTTGGTCATTTCTTGAGAGCAACAATTATTCTTCAATTGAAAATATTCATCTCTCATTTTCAAAAACTCATCTTCATAATCCTGTTTATCTCCACTTACTTTTACTTTTAACCATAAAAAATCTATAATCGGAGGTAATTCTGGTTTTTGATTAGTGGGTAAGGGATAATCCTCAGGATTAGTAGATACCTCTGATCCAATTTGTGGCACATCTGATCCAAAAGTTAATGGAACGGATGGAGTTATTTGTTGCATTTCTTCTACAGAAGGAGGAGGAAGATTAATGGGTTCTTTAGGTTTAAACTTTTCTTTCCATTCTTCAAAAACCGTATCAGGATCATCTACTTTGGGACGAAACTTAATCTTTACTACAGCTTCTCCTTGATCGTTAAATGTAGCTTTTAGTTCGGTTTTGTTTGTATTCTCATTTGGTTCTTCTGCTTCTATAGTATCATACTGAATAACTGTAAGTGGAATTTCATCCTCCATTAATAAAAATGGGCTCCTTTCAAAAATTTCTACAATGGCTTCTTTATCTTTTAAGGCAAATCCTTTAACTAGGATATAAGAATCCTCACCTAATATTCCATTATCTTTTTTTTCATAAGAAACTCTTTCTTCTTTCTTAAAAATTTCAAATTCTACAACATTATTAGGTTCCCTATATATTCTATACTCAAGATTTGTACGTATTGCTTCAACATTAGTATGATAGCCTTCTGCTAATAAAGAATCCCTCTCAATTACATATAAAATTTCTTCGGCTACGGTATCTATACTTTTAGTTCTTAGGTTAGGATCTATTTCTCCTTCATCCATTATTCCATTTTCATCAACTAAATTAATAGGATTTCTTATAGGATATGAAGAGTTCCCACTAGAAACACTAACCTCTTCAACTTTCTTTTTCGCAAAGTAAGCATCAATTAAACCTTCTTCAGATTCATTGGTAGCAAAAGTTGTTTGATTTGCATAATCTGCCCAATTGCGATTAATCTCCTCAATTCTTCTAGAACGAGCCTCTATCAATTGTTGTGTTGCATTAATTCCTTCTTTATGTCCACTCATTCTAATATTCTTTTTATTACAAATAGATGTAATAATTCATAAATTTTAGACGCCATTTATTTCTAATCATCCTATACAATTTACAGATTTCAATTCTAGACGATTTTCATTAACTTTAAATCTGTAAAGAGTCGTTGATTCTATTTCTTGGTCATTTTCCTTAACAGGAACTAAAAGAAGATTGTTTTCCATTCTCACCGGATCATAACTTCTTAGCACTTCCATTAAATCCTCTGTAAATATTTTTTTATTTAGTATTTTGTTCTTTAATAAATAAATATCTCCTCTTTCATACAAATGCGCTAATTCAAGTTTATGAAAAATACAATCTCCGAAAATCGTATCGGATAAATAACGATTATTCAAAGATTCATTATCGATGTTAACATAATCTTTCTGTAGAATAGTTAAAAGTCTTTTAATAGTAACCGAGTCCGAATCTGCCTTTTTCAAAGAACTAATTTTGGTATTAGTTTTTTCATTATCTACAAAAAATTTAGTACCATTTTTAGTGCTACCACAAGAAGAGACAAACAAGCAAAGGAAGAACACACTTAAAAAAGATTTACGTACGGGAACCTGCTTCTGCCGCATCAGCTTCACTTTGATATTGGTAAAACACTTCATTATTTTCATCATATATATATTCTTTAGGTAATACATAGCCTAATAGTTTAAAATTACCTTTTACATAGTTAGAGCCTGATTTTTCGAAAATATATTCTTCAACTTGAACTCGATGAGTTTGATTCCCTCCTAAAAGTTTGAATATCAAACGGTCGCCTGAGTTAACATAATCAATAACAAAAGCTGCATGTCCCTCGTGTGTAGGTCTAGTTAATCTTTGCATAATTAGAACGCTTCCATACGGAGGTTTCTTATCTGGTAATATTCTAACTCCTCCTTCATATCTGGATGGATTAAACCAATTAATAGCCATTGCAGGGTTATGGGTATGTCCATTCAAAGGAATAGTTGAAAAATTTGTCCCCTTTAGCCTATTAGTCTCAATGAATACCCAATTAGTAAAACTAGAACACCAAGCTTGGTTAATAGGATCTAAGGCTTGTCCTGCTCCATTTAAGAAAAACTCTGCTACCCTTTCAAAACCTCCACTAGTTCTATCTCTTTCATAAACACCTAATTCTGCCCAAGCAATTTCCATCCAAGGTGCTATTTCAGTTTGTAGCTGAAAATATTCATTGCTAAGCTTTAAAAACTCTTCTTCATATAAATTACTATTTCCTTGTACTTTTACCAATAACCATAATGGGTCCGTTATAGATGAAGGAGGGTTTGGAGTATAATTTAAAACATTTGCACCATCTACATTTTCTGCAGTATATGTTCCGTTAAGGCTTTGCATAGCAATACTGTTTCTTTCATTTTCTGTTTCAGGGTCTAACATAAAATCCGAAGTATCACCTGATACCAAATCGTTTTGATCAGAAGAATTTGGTTCTATTGTAAAGTTTTCCAGCGGGTCTTCTGGGATAAACTTCTCTTTCCAAGCATTGAACACTGTGTCTTCTGCATCTTCTCCTTCAGGTTTCTCAGGTCTTAATTGAATTTTAACTACCGCTTCTCCATTTTCATTAAACTTGGCTTTCAATTCTGTCCTATTTTCATTTACAGGTTTTTCTGCATCTAGAGGATCATATTGAATCACTGTAAGAGGTGTTTCATTTTCCATCAGTAAATAAGGCCTTTTTTCAAAAATTTCAATAATCGCTTCTTTATCTTTTAATGCAAATCCTTTTACTACGACATAAACATCACCTCCTAGCACTCCACTATTTACCTTTTCATAAAAAACCTCGGTTATAGTTGGTATTTGATTTGGTATTGTTAATTGAGCACCAACACTGATATTATAATTTGGCCTTGGGCCTACATCATCTGGATTAGCCTCGGCTATATCTTCTATACTTACTCCAGAATAATTTTCTGCTATCTTGGTAAGATTATCTCCACTAACTACAGTATAAATTTCAGGTTCTGTTTCTAAAGAATCATTTACTGGCACCTCTCTTTCTTTTCTCTCCGCAAAGTATGAATCTAATAATCCCTCTTCCGCTTCATTCGTGGTAAATGTAATTTGGTTAGTTTCTTCATCCCAACGTACTTGATCCCATATTCGCTTTAAGCGAGCTTCGCCTTTTTGTTGTGCTGCATTTATTACTTCTTGATTATGTCCACTCATAATTTCTTATGATTTAATATTATATATTTCTTTATCTACAGAATCGCAAAAGATCACCTCTTATTTCTAGAAAAACATCAAGTATTTTGTTATTTACCTTCTAAGAATGTTTACCAATTAGGAAACAGGTACAAAAAATTCTTTTTCAAAAGTTATTTTTGTTAAGAAGGGTTTATAACCTCTCACATGTTGCAAGAAAAACCATCCTCTAAATCCAGCTCCTAGCGAGTAAAATTTTTGCATATCGGGTAGATCTAGTCCAAAATGATCCCAATAAATCACCTCATATTTGATATCATAACCGTTTTCTTTTTTTGTATATTCAATAACACTTACTTCGTAACTCCAAACATCATTCACGGCAATTGTCAACCCTCTAAAAAGATTGTTATCTTCTCCTCTAGCAAATGAAGGAGAAGCACCCGGTCTTCTTTGCCACCTTATAGATGTATCTTCTGCTGCTGCAATATTTCCTCCCCTATTCTGTATTCGTTGTGTAATGTCATTTTCTAAAGCCGCACAAAATCTTTCTGTTGCAGAACTCTCGATAGCCGCCTGATTAAGTTCATCATTCTCATAAATCCCTCCTTCATTATTTTGAAACTTATCAATCATAGATGCTATATTTTCTCTTAATGCACCTGAAGAAAGTTGAAAAGCCATAATTCTAAAATCATCAAAGAGCATAAAATCAAAATTCAACCTAGTAAGATTAAATAAAATAGGTCTTATTTCTGTTATTTCTTCAGTTTTATATATTGCTTTATCTGTGATCCTATCTCCATTTGCGAACTTTATATGTTCTGTATCATTAAAACCATCCTGCTCATATTCTTGCTTGTAAGCTTGTATCTCCTCTTCTGAATAAATCAACGTACTAGGTTCTCCAGAACCGTAGGCCATATCATTGGCAATTGCACTTCCATCTTCATTTAATCCTGGTATTCTATAACGTTCTACATAAAAAGGCACTTCTATATCTTGTAGCATAGATTCTGGTAAATCCGTAGGGACGTCTATCTGAGCGGTATCTTTAATTACGATATCTACTCCTCCTGTTGCACATCCAATTGTAGAGTCTTCTAACAACATAAACTCTCCGTCGATTTCTAAATTACTAGCAACTCCTTGCCATTGTTTAGGAGCAATTACACCGGCACAGGGCGGTGGACTTTTTCTCCATTTTTTGCATACTCCACCAAAAACAAGATTAGATTTGTTTCGATCTCCATTAGTCGCACATGGTGTATCTTGTAATTGCACTTCTGTATGTGATACAACAAGTACTCCATCACTAGAACAGAGCGGACAGCTTAAGGTAGCTCCATTTTTCACAAATTGTCCAGACATGATTCATAGGTTTTAAGCGTATTTTTTTTACATAATCTTATTCTATATTGTTATTGTCGTACACCAAACTTTTATCTCCTCTCATAATATCCCATTGCCATTTAAAAAATGAATGCATATTGCCTTTAAATCTATTATCTAATGGCTCTTTGTTAAGATCTGGTTCGAATTGAGTTGGATAATCCATATAATTATCTGTAAATCCTCTATAAAAAAGGAAAGGAGTATTAAATTCTTCTTCAAAAGAATGCGGTAATGAAAGAGAATGCCCTATTTCGTGGGGAACATTATGAATTTCTGACAACCCTCCTCCAAAAATAATACACGCATTTCCCCATTCCACATTGGATATATCCGTTAGATCAGCACTAGCTAGCCCTCTCCATTGTATAGGAGGAAGGCCTTCTCTTTCAAGAATTCCCGTAACATTTGTATAAAACAGGAATGTTTTATTATGACCAAATTCTTCTATACCAGTTACTGGTTTATAATGTCCATATTTATCATATAACTTAACCAAATTATTTAAAAATCCATTTACTGAATTAAATTGAGGTCCTATATCCAAATTTTCAGTAACAAAATCATCTTTAAACTTTTTTACATCTGGATCGGTATCAGGTAAACTATCTATATCAAAATCATCATCAAAAACTTCTGTCTGTATCAAGGGTTGAACCGTGGACTCATATTTAATAGTTGTCTTATAATTAGGATTTAAAATTGCACTCATTCCATCTATAATAACATTAACTGCTATAACATTAGCAGTGGCGATAGCATTATTATTATAGACCATCAGTTTACCTACTTCTTCTTTTTCTCCATCCAACTCTGCATAGATTTTTATTTCTTCGTGAGCTTCCAAAGGATTTCCTTCACATTTTATAGTAATTACTTTTTCAGTTACATAAAGCTCTTTTGTAGTAGTACCTAAATCCTTAGTTTGCTTTTCTGCCAAAAGTTCACTTAAACTTATTTGCGATGGTATAACGATAAGTGAATCATTTGGAGATTCAAAAATGATTTTAGTAGCATCGCCAACCAACGGCTCTATTGCTTCTATTTCGATATTTAATAGAGCTTCATTTACTCCATTAAATGTTGTATCTGGAAAAATAGATAACCAAGCTGGATAATAATCTTCTCCATAAGGAGTAATTGGATTTACCACATCCTTTGTCTTGTACTCTTTTTTTAAATCTTCAGGATTTTTACAAACAGCTAATTGTTGATTTAAAGGTCCAGAAAAAGGAGATCTGGCATTATCATACCCTATAGTTTCTATTGGATAGATATGCTCATCCCGTAACCAATCAAACCCATACTCGCCTTTATAATCATCTGGTCTTCTTACATTCACCAAAAACTTTTTTAGTCTGGCATTCTCCGTATCTGGTAAATCTGTAGGGACATCCATCTGAGCGGTATCATCAATACCAATATCTACGCCTCCGGTACTGCAAGTAATCGTGGAGTCCTCTAATAACATAAATTCTCCGTCAATTTCTACATCTGTTGCTACTCCCTTCCATTGCGTCGGAGCAATTACACTTGCACAAGGCGGTGGACTTTTTCGCCATTTTTTACAAACTCCTCCAAAAACAAGATTAGACTTACTCTTATCGCCATTGGTAGCACAAGGAGTATCTTGTAATTGTACCTGAGTATGCGATACGACCAATGTACCACTACTAGAACATAATGGACATTTTAAAGTAGCGCCATTTTTTACAAATTGTCCAGCCATTATTATAGTTGAATTATACTAACTGTATTGTGATATTCTTGTCTGCCATACCTTTCTATACTAGAAATTACAGCCCGCTGCAACCAAGATTCAAGTATCCCTTTAAAATTATAAGTTCCGTTTACCGAAACATACTCTTTATTTTTGGGATAATGCGACTGTAACTGTAACTGAACATCTTCTGTTTCCTTTGCTGATTGCAATAAAACATCTTCTTCTGTAGCAACCTTTCCGTATTTTGTGGATAAATACTGTGATGTAATACTACACGAATCAGAACTATATTTTTGATACATCGATTTTATTAATCCTCCAAAATTATGATACAGAGAAATATCTTTTATAATCTCTTCTTCTGAATTTAATATCGCTTCTGTTTTTAATATGAAGCGTTGTATTTGATTTCCTTTATATTTATTTTCAAAATACATTTTTATTTTACTCCATTTTTCCTGTAATTCATCCATATTATCTATGGATAAGATTTGCCCTTTATAAGATACTTGTAAATTAAGTTTGTTATAAACCGAAGCTGTTCTTTTTATAATATCTTGCATTGCAAAGGACCCGTCAGAGAATTGAAAATTATCATTTTCAATCTCAACATTTACAAAACGAATGTATGGTTGGTCTTCATTGTATTCCATAGAAAGAGAAACTTCTTTCTTCCGAGAACAACGTATTTCTCCAGAATAATTAATAAAATTTGTACTTTCTATCAAATATTTGTTCATTCCTTGTTTCGGAATATTTAATTGTATCTCTTGTGTTCTAAATCTATATTTACTTGGGATCATGACTTATGTGTTAAAAAAATACGTTTATCCTTTACTAATTTTTACATTTCCTCCTCCTTGAAAAGAAGCTGTTGCTCCACAAGCAATCTTCATATTTCTTTTACTCTGAATTTCTGCATTACCACTATTTTGAATTAAATCACCTCCGATAGTATTTTTCATTTTACTTTCTACTGTATTTGTATGATTAGAAGAAGAGGTGTCAAAATTTCTCTCTGTATAAATTGTTGTATCTCTACCAATATTAAATGAAGCATCCTCTTTAACATTCATTTCAAAATTCTTTGCATTCAATGTCATGGTTTCTAATGCAGTGATGGTAATGTTATTATTGGCTGTATCGATATGAATTAGATTTTCATTCTTATCCTTTATAGTAATAAACTCCCCTTTATCAGTATCATTTAATTCAATGGTATGGCCACTTCGAGTTCTAATAGCTTTTACATTGTTTTTATCTGTTTTCCATCCTGATGGATTCTCAGATCCATTATACAATGCGCCCATGACAAAAGGCCTCTCTGCATTTCCACCCTCAAAACCTATTAATACTTCTTCTCCTACCTCTGGAATAAAATGAAATCCTTTATCTCCTCCAGAATGCGGAGTCATTACACGAAGCCAAGGCGTGTAAACTCCCAGCGGTTTTTGCCAATTTAATTGTACTTTTATTCTACCTATTCCTTCTGGATCATCATTAGCGGTAACTGTAGCGACCTCAGTCTCACTTTTAGGTATCTTAAAGATATTTGTATTAGGATATACATCTTGATCTACTGCAATTCCTTCAAAAAGATTTATATACTTCCCATTTTCGGTTGCTGTATGCGTTATTTTGATAATTCTATAAACGCCTTGATTGTTATTTTTTTCTTTTATTTTTACTATTCTTCCTAAACTAACACCAGGATTATCACTTTTACCGGTAATAATTACCTGTTTAATTTCTTCTGCCTTTTTTTGTTCCTTTACTAAATTACCAAGTCTTTGTTTAGTTTGAGTATCATTATAAGTATTTAAAAATACTTGTGTTTTATGAGGGAACATTTCTTTGCTTTTATTAGAAGCAAATCCATTATGCCCATTAATAGAACTAGTAATTTCCGAAGTGCCAACTTCATGCTTTTCATTACTCAAATAATCATTAGTAAAAAAAGAATAACTATTCGACCTAGGTTCTAACCGCCTAGAAAACTCTTGTAGATCAAAACCATAGGTTAACACAACCTCTTCTGAGTTCTGTGGCTCTCCAAATATTAAATTTTCGCCATCATAATAAAACCACTCTCCATATTGGGCAGATAACCTACTCGCAAACTGAAAACTACTTTCTCCTTGCTGTACACAATAGTGTAATGGACTATTAAATCTCGTAGTTATCGAGGTATTTAATTTTGAACGATCGTATTTTTGAAAAACACCTGTTAGAATAGAACTTAAGTTTTCGTCACTAAATGAGGCATAATGAGGCCCATCATCTGTAAGTATAGAATTACTTTTAGCATTGATTAAAATAGAATCTCCCATGGATTGATGAAACCCATTGGTGACTTTTACCTCAGTAACAACGCCATTAAACTTTAATTCCTTATAAACATTAACGGAATCTAATGATGAAATAGAAAGAATAATAGTTTGCCCTAAAAAATCGTTGCTTTCATCTTCATAAAGATCAGAAACCTTTTCTAAAACATCTTTACGACATAAAATTTCTAGCGTATGATGATCATCAATTTCTTGCTTAAGTGTAAGTTTCTTATATGCTTTTATAGAAACTCCCCCAATAAAAATTTGGATATTAGATTGAAGTGCCATTGCTGAGTTTTAAGATTAATTTGTGTAACCAAATAAAATAACAAGCTTTTATTCTTATTAACTAAATGTATTCAATGACAATAAATTAGGTTTCGAAGAATAAACAATAGTTCTTTTTGGTTATTCCAAATTTAGAAAACAACACCTCTTAGATCAACCAGATATTCAGTGAAAATATACCCCTGAAAACCACTATGATCATCAACGGTTCGTTATTATAAAAACTAAGGATTATCCGTAAATATTACGAATTGCATTAAAAACAAGTCTATGCTAGAAATGGTTTCAAAAAAACTATAACTACAGATCATAATATTATGTAAGGGTATACCCTAATTTTTAAATTCTATGGTTGACTCCTAAAAATAAGAATATTGCCCAATGTAATTTAGCACCATACAATTAGAACCCATACACATCTTTTTTAGCAGATTGTAATTATAAAGCTATTAAGGGAAAACAAATTGGCGCCGAAAAAAGGGATCTAATGACAGAAGATATTCTACTGTTCTGTATAAAAATGAGTAGAATCAATTATTCTTAAAACTAAAACAAATGATAAATTTTAGAAATTCATGGATGTGTACATCCATCGTAATTGGAGTATTTTTAATGATCTCCTGTGAAAAAACAGATGTATCAACAGAAACTCTTGAAATCCAAGAAAACGACTTTACTAGTATAACTGGTAATGATGATCAAACTCTTAATCTAAATAACAAAGAAGTACAAGAGCCTCTTTTACATTTGAGCTTTGATAAAAACACGAATGAACAAGAAATAGATTTTTTATGGAATAAAGCGGTCAAAGATTATATTCATCAAAACCCTATTACAAATAAAAATGCAAGTACCGAAGTATTCATTCTAATACGTACTCTTACTGGAGAACAAGAAAATCATGATACAACTGCGAATGCGAGAGCAAGGATAGAATTTACAACCGATCAAGGGCAACGCATTAGTAGATATTTATTGTTAAACAATGGAACTAATTATGACGGTTCGGATAATGGTCCAGATAGACAAATAGATCAATATGATTTTTATCTTTTTAGAATTGGATTTCCTAATCTTCCAATATGTTGGTTCGAATTAAACACAGCTCATCTTGAGTCACAAGGAATGGATAATTGGTTTGTAAGAGAGTTTAATCTATATGTTCAACCAGATTATCAGACGATATCTGCTACTGGAAGATCTGTTATATTATCAGATCCCAATGAATGGTTAGAAGGCGAAACGGAAACAGATTGGGATCAATACCATACTGGTATTATTAATAGTGGAACGTTAGATTTCTAATATTAAAGGTTTTATCTGTGAATTCTTTAACAGCCTGTTATACTATAACAGGCTGTTCTTTCTGATAAATCAAAAAGTCACCTTTACAATTATTTATTAATGACTTCAAAGATTCGTACCTTTAAAAAGCTTAAACTCATTAAAATCAATTCTTCATAATACATCTCTTAACCTTATGAAGCTTAAAGACACATATTTATTTTGTTTTCTTTCTTGCGTTTTTTTTATATCAGTTGCCCAACAACACGTTAACGATATAGATACCTTAACGGTAAAAAATCATTTAGACTATAAGCTAAATAGGGCATTGAATATACCAGATTATAAAAAAGCGCTTAACATAATAGATAGTATGGAAGTTTATGGTTTACAAAACAATGACCTCTTATTTACTGCTTACGCCTATAGCGCGAAAACATCCATCTATAGATTTAATCAAGATATCACTAATGCAAAAATATATGTCCGAAAAAGCATTAAAATTTATGAAAAATACAACTATCACAATGGTCTTGTTTCTCTAAACTCACACCTTGCCAATATATTAAGAGCAGAAGGAAAACTAGATTCTTGTTTTTATGTATTAAATTCAATCTCTAAACGATATATTTCTGATAGCATTTCTAAAAGAAATCTACGCTATTATTATAATGAAAAAGATATCTCCCATTCCATGGCAGGGAGAATAGATTCTTCACTTCACTATACTTTAAAAAAAATAGCTCTTATTGAAAAAGATAATCACTACGATTTAGGAATTTCTTATACCATAATGGCAAAAAACTTTTACTTAGTGAAAGATTTTTCTAAAGCTCTAGTATATATTAATAAATCATTAGATCATTTTTCTGAAGAATCAAAAAAACCTGAGACCGCAATAAGTCGAGCATATATTCTAAAAAGTAAAATTTTACTTGATCTTAATAGATATGAAAAAGTAGAATCTACTCTTGATATAGTTACGGATCTGATCAAAAAGAAAAATTCGATTGATTATGGTTTAAAAATACAGACGTTACGATCGAAACTATATTGGAAAACAAAACAGTTTCACAAACTTCCTTCCTTTGATATAGACAGTAACGATTATAAGAAGGTATCAAGTCATACTTTTTTTAATTTCTATTTAACCAATCTCGAACAGAACATTTCTAAAAAAAAATGGACAGAGTCAAAAATACTAATTACTAGATTAAACGCTTTATTACCCTCGATAAGTGATCTAAGTTATAAACAATCCTTTTATAAACTTTCATCATTATATTGGGAAGGTATCAAAGATTTCGAAAAAAGTTATTCTACACAAAATCAATACCTTAAAATAAAAGAGACAATCAACACTAGACAACAAACATATATCGCTTATGATCTTGATCAAAAATATCAACTAGCTAAAAAAAATGAAGAAATTGCACGAAAAGAGTTTACAATCAAAGAGCAGGAAAATCAACTATTAAAAAAAGAAAAAGACCAAATTTATTTAACACTATCGATAATATCCGCAATACTAGCCTTTATTACATTATTATTTATATATAAACAGCGACAAAAAATAAAAAACAATGAGATTCTAGCCTTACAAAAACAACAAGAAATAGTAAAACTAGAAGCCTTAATCAAAGGAGAAGAAAAAGAACGCAACCGCCTAGGGCAAGATTTACATGACGGTATCAATGGTGATTTATCTGTAATTAAATATAAAATCACCTCTATAGAATCATCACAATTAATGGAAAAAGAAAAGCAATTTCATAGTGAAGCTATAGAACTTTTAGATAATACTGTAGAACAGATACGTTTGATTTCGCATAATCTAGCTCCTTCTATATTACAAGATTTTAACCTCACACAAGCGATACAACAATTATGCGATAAGATAAATTCTACATATACAGTAAACATAAATTTTCAATATTTTGGACATCATTTAGTATTAGAGCAAGAAAAAGAAATTTCTATATACAGAATAATTCAAGAGTTAGTAAACAATATAATAAAGCACGCTAACGCTACCGAAGCTATTGTTCAAATCAATAATCATAATAACAGATTATATATTACTGTAGAAGATAATGGTAAAGGTTTTGACCTTGATACTAAAAGTTATGGAATAGGGTTGCAAAATATAAAATCTAGAGTTAGTTTTTTAAATGCTGACTTAGAAATTTCTTCTTGTGACCAAGGAACTTCTATTCATATTAATTTAGATTTAGATAAAACAAAAAAGGCATGATAACTGTTTCGATTTTAGATGATCATATTATGGTTTTGAGAGGACTAGAAACAATGTTAGAAGATTCTAAGCTAGTCGAAATAATAGCAACTTATAACACTGGAAAAAAATTATTAGATGGACTTGTCATAACGACTCCTAATGTGTTGCTGTTAGATATAAACCTTCCTGACAGTAATGGTATAGAACTATGTAAGTTAATTGCTAAAACATATCCTAGTATAGCAATTATAGGACTTTCCAATTATAACGAAACGGGTTTTGTAAAAAATATGATTCGTAATGGAGCCAAAGGGTATTTATTAAAAAACTCTTCTAAAAAAGAACTAATCGAAGCTATTAAATCTACTTATCGCGGAGAAACATATTTACCTAAGAGTCTACAGAATAAACTCCTGAACGAAAGCATTGGAATTCGGTCTTCATCTTTTATTCCTAAATTAACGAGAAGAGAAAAAGAGGTTTTAGAATTAATTTCAAAAGAGTATACATCCGAAGAAATAGCAGGAAAACTATTTGTTACCATAAAAACTGTTGAAGCACATCGTAGTAATTTAATTCAGAAATTAGGAGTTAGGAATAGTGCTGGTCTAATCAGAGTTGCCTTTGAAAAAGGACTATTAGCTTAAGAAAAGAAAAACTGGACATAAAATAGATTTATATCCAGTTATTAAAAGTATGTAGTATACATTTTTTTGGGGTTTAAATTGATAAAATTCTATCTGTGAATTGCATGGCTACTAGCAGCTGGTAATTCTTGTAAAAACTTTCTCAATATACTCCAATTGATTTTTAATGAAATAAAATTTGTCATGATTATATATTTTAAATTAATAAATGTTTTATAACTGATGTTGATTATAATAATATCAGTTGTTATGTATAATTTCAAAACGTGTGCCAAACTTTCTTAAACAAATCTTAACTAGACACAAACAACTGTTTTTCAGTAAATTAAACCGAAAAAAGATTACAAGAAGGTTGTAAAAAACAGTTATCTATATTAAAAAAAGTAATTCTTAAACATAGAAAAGCCCACCAAGGATAATCACTTCCAAAGCGGGCTTTCCATTCAGCAAAATAATTGTCTATTTAACCATTTTCATAACCTTTACATTCTTATCAGAAATTACCTTAAGCAGGTAAATTCCTTTTGGAAGATTAATTGTATTAATGGTTACTCTATTTGTCTTAGTATCTTTTATTACTGTAGTATTCGTTTTTTTACCCGCTAGATCATACATTTCGATACTAACGTAGTTATTTTTCATATTCCCAGTAAAAGATAATGTCAATGACTCTTTAAAAGGATTAGGCCAAGCCTTCACTAATTCTAATGAGTTATTTTCAACAATCTTTTCAGCATCAGCGAAAGATATTTTAATTGCTTCCGGAGATGGACAATTGCTTGGGCAATTATCAAACCACTGACTATCGTACCAGCCATCTGTGGTTCTAAATAAATCATCACTCTGTGATGCACCATTATCATTAAAAACAATACCTACTTCTACAGATTCATCAATTACATAAGAATACCAGGGAGATCCAACAATCTCATTCATTTCTACTCCAGGCCAAGCGGGAGCTCCAGGAATTGCAGCATTTGCATTTTTATCATACACATATATATAAGCAGTATTCCAAGATGCAGGTTTATTAAAATACACATCAAATGAATTATCAGAAATGATTCCCGGGCATTCTCCAGGACAACCATCCGTCCAATTGTTGTTATACCAACCTTCTGTTGTTCTAAATAAATCATCACTCTGTGATCCACCATTATCATTAAAAACAATTCCTACCTCAACAGATTCATCTATTACATAAGAATACCAAGGAGAGTCACTTAACTGAGTCATTTCAATTCCTGGCCAAGCAGGAAAATCAGGAATTGCAGTATCCGCATTTCTATCATACAAGTAAATATACGCTGTACTCCAATTATCAGGTTTTCTGAAGTTAACAGTATATCCATTATCAACTTCTTCTTCTAAAACATAGGTTCTTACAATAATAGGAGAACTTCCTGTTTCATTTATTGCTACAGCTCTAAGTTCAACTGTCCTAGGTGCACTGCCTATTACGAATTCTCCGTTATATTCAAAATCAGAAGTTGTAGGATTCGTTCCATCTAATGTATAGTAAATAGATGACGAGTTTGTGGAACTCATCTCTACGCTTACGCTTCCATCAAAAGTTCCGTTTAAAGGGTTAACTGTTAATACTGGTAATTCTAATGGACCAGGACAATCACCAGGACAACTATCAAACCATTGATTATCATACCAACCTTCTGTTATTCTAGTAAGATCATCAGTTTGATCACCTCCATTATCGTTAAACACAATACCAACTTGTACATTCTGATCTACAGTATAAGAATACCAAGGCGAATTTTGTACATTTTGCATAGGCTGACCTGGCCAAGCAGGGAACCCTGATAATGGCTCCCCTGTATTTTGATTGTATATATAAATAAAAGCAGAAGACCAAGTTGTTGGTTTCTTAAAATACACATCAAATGGAGACCCATCACCGATTATATAGTCTGCAGGTACTATATCAGACTCGTTACCTTCAGAATCAAAGGCTATTGCTTTTATAGATGTTGTAGTGGTTATATCAAATGGAGTTGTATATGGAGTACTGGAAACTGAAGGATCCGAACCATCCGTGGTATAAAAAATATCTACCGTAGCTCCTTCTGCTGTTGTAGATGCATCCATTTCTACAGTTACAACATCTGTATAAAACCCTGAAGCTGGATTTATCGATAATGTTACAGAATCCGAAAGATCAAAAGGCTCCCCCACTAGTACAATTCCGAAAGTAGTTCCAAAAGTTACTGTTCCTCCAGATACTGTTGCTGTAGTATCAGAAAAGTAATCTTTAAGTACAGTTCCTTCAGGCCACATCCCATAAACATTAAGTGCTCCTGTAAAGTCATTATCTTGTCCTTGAAAAACTAATGCTTTATCCGTTACACCATTACGATTATATTCTCGTTTAAAAATGTAAGGAGCATCGCTTAATTTTTCATGAGAACCGCCTCCGATAGAAATATGCTCTCTTCTAAACTTACCAAGTTTTCTCCAATGTAGTAATAAAGCATCATCAATAGAATCCCAGTTCATATCAGAACGGTAACCAGCATCAATATATGTCGTAGCATTAAAAAATTGACGCCCAGATTCATCTCCATAATAAATTTGTGCTCCACCTGGAGAAAGTAATAATTTAACTGCTCCTTCAAACATATTACCAGTATAGAATTCGCTAAAATCATGAGATCTCAGGTAACTAATCATATTATATTCTCCTGGAGTATTGAAACCTCCATCATTATTATTCAATTTTGCAGCAAAAGAACTAAATATTTCTTCCTGGCCTAAATCAGTATATGCTTCTTTTGGAGAACGAAAATTGATCATACTATTAAATTTCCCAACAGTAAAATCATCTGGTAATTGATCTCCAACATTACCAATAATATTTACTCCAGAATGCTCTCCTGTCATATAAAAATCAAGATCATCTAATTTTTTAGTTGGATGATTTTGCTTCCACTCTCTTAAAGCAAGAACGGCTTCATCTTTAAGTTCTGCCCAGGCATCAACTCCAACGTGTCTTTCTGTATCTACTCTAAATCCATCTATTCCATATTCTCTAACCCAATCCGTTAACCATTTGATTAAATAATATCTAGGCGCTCTTGGTTTTCCTGTTCTAGCAAAATAATCGTTTAACTCGTCTAATTCTTCCTGTCTTCTACCTTCTGCATCCCATTTATCCAATAACCATTGCGGAAGATCTACAGAGTTGAATGATTCAGTTCTTATGTCTGGAAGTCCAAAAAGTGGTGTTGTGAGGTCATCACACGGAAGTTCTCCATTTTCTGATCCACATTGTAATCGTACCCAATCAGAAGGAAAATCTTCATCTACAAATTCTAATTGTCCATTTACACTCTTATAAGTTCGATATCCAGAATGATTCATTACGATATCCAACAATACCCTTATTCCATGATCATGTGCTGTATCAATAAATTTTTCAAAATCCTCAGCACTCGTAAAATTAGGATCAAAAGCTGTCCAATCATTTGTATGATATCCGTGGTAAGGATAATCTCTAAATGCTGGATCATTCGCTGGTGGATTATTAAATCCATGCCTATTTTCTACAACCGGAGTAACCCATATAGCGCTAACTCCTAATTCATCAAAATAACCTTCTTCTAATTTTTGAGTAACTCCGGCGATATCTCCTCCATGAAAATCTAATTCATTATTTCCACTATCCTGAAAACGGTCGAAATTAGAATCATTGGTGGTATCCCCATTGTTAAAACGATCTGTAATAAGGAAATAAACTGTTAAGTTATCCCAAGAAAATGGGAGGTTTCTTTCTGATTGTGCCATACCTATCCTAGGTAAAAACAGGCACACTAATACCCCTAAATAGAGTAATTTTTTCATAATTAAGTTTTGTTTGTGTGTTAATAAAAGAACGAACAAAGAAATTTTCTCGAATGGAAAATTCCTCAAACGTTGTAATAAATATTTCTAAAAAAAAATCAAATAATATAATTATCAGAGTGTCGTTTTTATACGAAATCGATTGAGTGTTGATATTTTGTTTACAGGAGATATTAAAAAGTGAAGAATAAGCAAAAAAACACTTAATATTTTGATGAGTTTAACCTCTCCGCTTTATCCAAGATAAAGATTCACGGATTTTATAAAAATGTAATAATTAAATTCTTGATTAATAAAAAAACCACTAAAAAAATTATGGATTAGAAATTAAAAGAAGCTTTGGTATTTAAAGTGAATAGAATTTCAAAAAAAACATATACTACTGACTATCAAATGAATGAACAGCAATCTATTAACCAAGTATTTTTAATTTGGCAAATCGTAATAATAATTTCTTGATTCCACCATTTTCAAAATTAATCTCGGCTTTTTTATCTTGCCCCACTCCTTCTAGCTGAAGTATTTTCCCTTTACCAAAACGCATATGCTCTACCATAGTTCCTGGCACTAATTCCCCGTCAAAAAGATTAGTTTTTGGTGTATTATTATTGGTGTTATTAGATATAGGTCTTAATTTACGTAATTTACGTAATTGTTCTTCTGATGGTTTATGAGAAACCGGCGGTGATCCAGAAACAGGTTTCTTAAGTCTAAGTTTACTTTTATCAACTTCGCCAAAAATATCAGTATCTACTAATGGTTTATAACGATATGTATCTATTGGTGTGATATACTCTAAATATTTAGCATCTATTTCTTCTATAAAGCGACTTGGTTCTGCATCTACTAATTTTCCCCATCTATAACGTGATTGAGTATAAGTTAAATATGCCTGTTTCTCGGCTCTTGTAAGTGCTACGTAAAACAGTCTTCGCTCCTCTTCTAGCTCTGACCGTGTATTCATACTCATCCCAGAAGGAAATAAATCTTCTTCCATACCTACAATGTATACATATGGGAACTCCAATCCTTTTGCTAAGTGTATCGTCATTAAAGCCACTCTATCATCATCCCCTGTATCTTGATCAAGATCTGTTGCCAATGCCACATCTTCTAAAAACTCAGCTAAAGACCCTGTCTCATCTGCTAATTCTTTCTGTTCTTCAACAAAATCACGAATACCATTTAATAGTTCTTCTATATTTTCTATACGGGCAATTCCCTCTGGTGTACCATCTTTTTTAAGTTCCTGTAAAAGACCAGTATTCTTTGCAACCATTTCTGATAACACAAAAGCATCAGAAGTTTGATTAGTAACCTGAAAACTTTTAATCATATTCATAAAGTTCTCAAGTCTAGTCTTTGTCCCACTATTAATTTTTAGATTTATACGGTCTAAATTTTCAATAACTTCAAAAATAGATCGATCATAATGATTTGCAGCTACTACTAATTTATCTACTGTAGTAGCTCCAATTCCTCTTGCAGGATAATTGATAACTCGTTTTAAAGCTTCTTCATCTTTTGGGTTTATAATCAACCTAAGATACGCTAAAACGTCTTTGATTTCTTTTCTTTGGTAAAACGATAACCCTCCGTAAATTCTATATTTAATATCTCTTTTTCGAAGTGCATCTTCCATAGCTCTGGATTGTGCATTTGTTCGGTACAGAATAGCAAATTGACCATTAGTCAATTGATGCTGCATTTGATTTTCAAAAATAGAACTTGCTACATATCTACCCTCATCTCCATCTGTTAATAATCGATTTACTAAAATTTTTGGTCCGGGATCGTTAGCTGTCCATACAACTTTATCGAGTTTTGTTTTATTCTTATCAATTATAGAATTAGCTGCTTCAACAATATTTTTTGTAGATCTATAATTTTGCTCCAATCGATACTGTTGTACATTATCGTAGTCCTTCTGGAAATTAAGAATATTATTGATATTTGCTCCACGAAAAGCATATATACTTTGAGCATCATCTCCTACTACACATATGTTCTGAAACTTATCCGATAATGCTTTTACAATTAAGTATTGCGAATGATTCGTATCCTGATACTCATCCACCAATATATATCTAAAACGATTCTGATATTTTGCTAAGACCTCTGGAAAACGATTTAATAATTCATTAGTTTTTAGTAACAAGTCATCAAAATCCATGGCACCGGCTTTAAAACATCTATCTACATAATGTTGATAGATTTCTCCCATTCGGGGTCTTTTTGCCATGGCATCTGCTTCAACCAATTCAGCATTCTGAAAATATGCTTTTACTGTGATTAAACTATTTTTATAGGAAGAAATGCGGGATTGTACCTGTTTATATTTATAGATATCTTTATCCAATCCCATTTCTTTAATCACTGAAGAAATTAATCTCTGGGAATCTTGCGTATCATAAATAGTAAAGTTAGAAGGATATCCTAATTTATCAGCTTCAATTCTTAATATTTTAGCAAAAATAGAATGAAATGTTCCCATCCATAGATTCTTTGCTTCGCTTGCTCCAACAATATCTGCAATACGCTTCTTCATTTCACGTGCTGCTTTATTGGTAAAAGTAAGGGATAGTATATTAAATGAATCTACTCCTTGATTCATTAAATATGCTATTCTAAAAGTAAGAACTCTCGTTTTTCCTGATCCAGCACCAGCAATCACAATCATAGGGCCATCCTTCTGCAGTACAGGAGCACGTTGTGCATCATTTAATCCAGCTAAATATTCTTCCAAGTCTTCTATGTTTTATAAGCTTCGAAATTTAAGTAAACTATCTATTTTATTGAACTAATATTAATGATACTTATAAACAAATCATCAACGTTTTACTTAGATGTTATCTAATTAAACTCAAATATAAAATGAGACCTATTTCTTATAGAATTTATATTTTTTTACTTAAAAAAATCGTTTAAATGCAGTTTTTATAAGATAAAATGCATATATTTAGCATAATTAATAATCTTAACGGATTATAAAAGCCCCAAAATTAACCTAATTTTTTTCCTATGTCCCCAAACATAAATGCTCAGCCTATAGAAAAAGAACAAATTAAATTTCTAACATTTCCTAAAGAGGATGTCCTTAATAAAAGAAAAGATCAAATAGATAGAATTCTAGAATTACAAAGAGCCTTATCGTTAGGAAATTTAGAACGTCAAAAAGTAAGAATTGTATTTGTTGATAATAAAGGTTTAAAAAAAGTAGAAACCACTATTTGGGGAATTACTGATAAAGAAGTAATTCTAAAACAAGCTACTATAATTCCTTTAGAAAGAATAATAAGTATCTCTTGAAAAATTTAAGTGTTATTGCCATGAAAGCTCTCAATATTTTCTTAGTGATGTGTTGAGAGTTTTTATTTCTCAATTTTCGCACAATAAAGCGTTTTTTAAGATGTTACGTTATTATTAATCAGCCCCTAACCATTTTACTAAATAAACCAATTAAGTTTCTACTAATTAATGATTTAAAGAAATCTAAAAATGACTAAAATCTACCTCAAAAGTTTTATCCTAACTCTTTTTATAGTAAACACTTTTATCACTTATGCTCAGCAAAACTCCCCACAATTAATTGTGGAAAACATAGATAATTTGGTTAAAAACCTCACTACTAAATCAAAGGGTCTTTCTATTAATTTACCTACCAAAAACACTTCTGTATCGTTAACCATTAAAGTAGAAAAAAAACAAAATGATCAAACCATTTATATAGGAAGTATCAATAATGAAAAACTTTCCACTTTTACACTATACAAAACAAAAGATCAATTAGAAGGGACTCTTGTCCTTAGAAATAATAAAATTGGTTATGAAATTTTCTCTGACGATCTAGGAAAGGTATATATCAAAGAGGTGGATATTAACGATCTAATTTGTATAGATTTTGAAGCCACTAAAGAAAATAATCAAAGTAAAAATAATATATCATCTAGAATGCCTCCTCAATTAGAAAGTCTTCCGGGAGCTCCTGGAATTATTTATTTAGATTTTGACGGAGAGGTTGTATCAGGAACTCGCTGGGTTAGTGGTGGTACCATTAATGCAGAATCTCCGAACTTTTCCGATCAAAAAATAATAGATGTTTGGAAAATAATGGCTGAAGATTTTAGTGCTTTCAACCTAAATGTAACTACAAGACGAGATCTGTATGATGCCGCTCCTCAAAACAAAAGAATGATGTGTATTTTTACTCCTACTAATGACGCAGCACCTGGTTCTGGCGGTGTTGCATATTTAGGTTCTTTTTCTTCTACTAGAAATGATGATCCATGTTGGGTATATAACTTATCTACAAGAGCTGCGGGAGAAACAGGGTCTCACGAAATAGGACATACATTAAGATTAAGTCATGATGGCAGACCTGGAGAAGAATATTATGCAGGCCACGGACAATGGTCTCCAATAATGGGATGGAGCGCCAGCAAACCAATAGGTCATTGGAGTATGGGAGAATATGATGATGCAACTCAACAACAAGATGATATAGAAATTATCGCTGGATCACAAAATGGTATCGGTTTTAGAGAAGATGATCATAAAGATATTCTGGCAGAAGCAACTCCTATTCTGGTGGATACGGATGGAAATGTAAGTGCTGATCAAAATTATGGTTTTATTCATAATCGTTCTGATAAGGACATCTTTTCTTTTGTAATTGAAACAGGAAATGTATCCTTTAATTTCAATCCTAGTTCAGACAATCCTAATCTTAATATACAAGCTCGTATTCTAAATGGTATTGGAGAAGAAATTGCTACTTCAGATCCTTCAGGTCTTAGTGCCAATATTGATTTAAATCTTACGTTTGGAACATATTTCATAGAAATTGATGGTGTTGGCGAGGGTAATCTAAGTAATGGATATTCTGATTATTCTTCTATAGGTAATTATTATATTTCTGGTAAGTATATCCCAGGCGATAATAATCAACCCCCAATAGCAAATTTTGAAGCAGCAACGAATTGTTCTACAGTTAATTTTAATAGTACCACAATAAATAATGTAAATACATATGCTTGGGATTTTGGAGATGGAAACACTTCTGCCGAACAAAATCCAACTCATACATATGCTAATAGTGGAACGTATAGTGTATCACTTACTACATCCAATAGTGCCGGTGAAGATACTAGACAAAGAGATGATTTTATTACTATTAATATTCCGCAACAACCAATTGGCGAAAGTCAAAGTATTTGTATTGGTGAATCCGCTTCTTTAACTGTTACCGGAAATAGTGAATTCCAATGGTATGATGCTCCAACTGGTGGCAATTTATTATATACAGGAGCAACGTATGAAGCTAATACTTTACAAACAAGTCAAACATATTATGTGTCGGGGTCCTTCGATAACTGTACAACAAATACTAGGACAGCAATACAGGTAATTGTTGAGGAGAACCCGGAATCTCCTACCCTTTCAATTCCGGACACCAAAAATCTAACAGTAGAATCAACATATGCGCAATATCAGTGGTATCTAAATGGTGTAATGATTACAGGAGCAAATGATTCTCAGTATAGACCAGATCAAATAGGAGACTATAGTGTAGAAGTTTTTAACGAAACTGGATGTAATGTTATTTCATCAATATTCTCAGTAGATTTATCTCAATTAAATCTAAGCCAAGGGTCAAGTGTTTTCAATTTTTATCCAAATCCTACAAGAGATATACTTACAATAGATGGACTAACTATTAACGAAAAAGATATAAGAATTGTAAATACATCTGGGCAAGTAGTAATGAATACGATCATACAGCCCCAAGTAGATTTAACTAAATTATCTAGTGGACTTTATATGATTTTAATAAATAATAAATCTGTTGGTAAATTCGTGAAACTATAATAAAATTAGGCCAGCATCAAAAGCATATTTTTATATTTTAAAAATATGCTTTTTTGTTTCATAATGATCAAAAACATATTTTAACTTTCCTTTAATAGATTTTTGAATATCTTTAGAAACCAAAATTACTAGGCTTGAAACACACATTTTTATTTCTCCTTGCTTTACAACCTGGAATACTTTTTTGTCAAAAAGAACCCAAAAAAGGAACTATTATTACAGAATATGGTAAAACGTATGATGTTAAGAACCCAGATTTTAAAACAGACCTTACAAATAATTTAAAAGCTGTTTTTGATGTAGGAAGATCCTTTGGTGACAGCACTAAAGTAAATCCTCTAATAAATACCGCTGCTAGATATCTTAATATGCATGCAAATGCTGGAGTATCTGTAAAAAAACTTAAAGTTGCGTTAGTAATACATGGCAGTGCTGCTAATGATATATTAAATGATGAAAATTATAATTCAAAATTTGGCATCAATAATCCTAATACTGCTTTAATTTCTGCACTTACAGAAAAAGGTGTTCAAGTTATTTTATGTGGGCAAACTGCGGCTCACAGAAACATTTCTAAATCTGATACGCATCCAAAAGTGAAATTTTCATTATCGGCAATGACTGCTTTAGTGCAATTACAAAATAAAGACTTTAGACTCATTAATTTTTAACTCAACGTACTTTATGAAAAACAACATACTAATCGTCATACTTCTGTTATGTTCCGGTATACACGCGCAAAAAATAGATCCTGCTATAAATTCTATGTCAGAAGAAGTAGAAAATAAGGTGATAGAATGGCGAAGAGATTTTCATCAAAATCCTGAATTATCTAATAGAGAATTTGAAACTGCAAAAAAAATCGCAAAACATCTAAAAAGCCTTGGTATTGAAGTAACAGAAAATGTAGCTAAAACTGGAGTTGTAGGAATTCTAAAAGGTGGTAAAGAAGGAAAAGTTGTAGCTTTAAGAGCAGATATTGATGCGTTACCAGTAACAGAGAGAGTAGATATACCTTTTAAATCTACAGTTAAAACTACTTTTCTTGGTTCAGAAGTTGGAGTAAGTCATGCTTGTGGGCATGATACGCATACTGCAATACTTATGGGAGTCGCAGAAGTTTTAAGTAAAAATAAAGAAAAGATTAATGGTACTGTGAAATTTATTTTCCAACCAGCAGAAGAAGGTCCTCCACCAGGAGAAGAAGGTGGTGCAAAATTGATGATCAAAGAAGGGGTTCTTAAAAACCCGGATGTAGATGCGATCTTTGGACTTCATATAAATTCAGGAACACCAGTAGGAATGATACGATACAAACCAGGTGGAACCATGGCCGCTGTAGAGCGTTTTGTAATCGATGTAAAAGGAAAACAAACTCACGGATCTGCTCCTTGGACAGGAGTTGATCCTATTTTAATTTCTGCAAAAATTATTGATGGCCTACAAACTATTATTAGTAGAGAATCTCCTTTAGTAGATGAAGCAGCAGTAATAACAGTAGGAAAAATAACAAGTGGTGTGCGGTTTAATATCATACCAGAAAGTGCAGAAATGATTGGTACAGTAAGAACACTTGACCCTGGAATGCGTCAAATGATTATACGTCGTATGAATGAAATGGTTCCTGCAATCGCCAAAGCTTATGGTGGAGAAGCAACCATAACTTTTCAGAACAATACTTCTATCACTTATAATGATCCAACTCTTGTAGCAAAAATGTTGCCTACCATAGAAGGAATTGCTGGAAAAGAAAATGTAATTTTATCAAAAGCTACTACAGGAGGAGAAGACTTTTCGTATTTTCAAGAAGTGGTACCTGGTTTTTACTTCTTCTTAGGAGGAAAATCACCAGATGAAAAAAAAGCGGCTTCGCACCATACACCTGATTTTTATATTGATGAAAGTGGTTTATTATTAGGTGTAAAAGTGATGTCACAATTAACATTAGACTATTTAAATGCTCAATAATTTTAATTAATAAATGGATACTGTATTAGATTTTATTAGTTCGATATCCTGGTGGATGTGGATTTTAATCGCTCTTATATTTATTGCGATTAGAGATATATTCTTTAACAAAAAACATACGGTTAGTCATAATTTTCCTATCGTTGGACACCTTAGATACCTTCTAGAAAGTATAGGGCCAGAAATGAGACAATACTTTGTCGCTAACAATAGAGAAGAACTTCCTTTTAATAGAATTGAAAGAGGATGGGTATACGCTTCATCTAAAAATGAAAACAACTATGAAGGGTTTGGTACTGATCGAGATATTTATCAACATCAACATATTTTCATAAAAAATTGTATGATTCCTTTTCAGATGAATACGGATCATCCTAATAAGATTGATAAAACCTTTTTGCCTTGTGCAAAAGTAATGGGAGCATACAATCAACGTAAAAAACCTTACCGCCCAGCATCTGCAATCAATGTCTCTGCGATGAGTTATGGTTCATTATCTGCTCGTGCCATTGACTCTCTTAATAATGGAGTAAAAAAGGCAGGTGCTTATCATAATACAGGAGAAGGTGGATTGTCTCCATATCATAGTAATGGTGGTGATGTTGTTTTTCATTTTGGTACAGGATATTTTGGTGTTCGTACAGAGGATGGAAACTTTTCTATGGAGAAAATGAAAGCTTTAGTCGAAAAGAATCCATTTATCAAAGCTATCGAAATTAAACTTTCTCAAGGAGCTAAACCTGGTAAGGGTGGTGTACTACCAGGTGCAAAGATCACATCAGAAATTGCAAAAATCAGAGGTGTAGAAATTGGTAAAGATGTCTTATCTCCTTCAACTCATAAAGCTTTTAAAGATGTTCCAGAATTATTGCAATTGATTGAAGATATAGCTTCAGAAACTGGATTGCCTGTTGGGATCAAAGCTGCAATTGGTAAAACTGAACAATGGGAACTACTTGCAGAGTTAATGGTAAAATCTAATAGAGGCCCTGATTTTATTACGATTGATGGTGGCGAAGGAGGAACAGGTGCTGCTCCCCCAAGTTTTGCTGATCATGTATCACTACCCTGGATTTATGGTTTTAGTGCGATTTATAAAATATTTCAAAAACACAATCTAACAGATAGAGTTGTTTTTATCGGTAGTGGTAAATTAGGTTTTCCTGCAAAAGCTGCTATGGCATTTGCAATGGGAGCAGATTGTATTAATGTAGCGAGAGAAGCAATGATGAGTATTGGTTGTATACAAGCTCAAATTTGTCATACTAATAAATGTCCTGCTGGAATTGCTACACAGAGTAAATGGTTACAAAAGGGTATAAACGTACCTCTTAAATCTGATCGACTGGCACAATATTTTAAATCGTTTCGGAAAGAACTAATAGAAATCACCCACGCGGCTGGATATGAACATCCTTCTCAATTTACAATGAAAGACATTGATATAAATGTTGATGATGGTGAACTTACAAAAACCTTAGAAGAATCTTTTAAATACAGTAAAACCCCTGTAGAATTTACCTGTACTCAAGATTTAAAAGATTGCTCTCATCTTGGAGGAAATTATCACAAAATAAATAACAAATAGTAAAATAATATACATGAACATAGAAATCATCCCATTACTAATCTCATTAATACCTTCTCTCTTTATTACGATATTGGCACTCTTTTATTTTAAAACACATACGGATAATGAAGAAAAACGAAGACGATTTTTATTACATCAAGAAAATCAAAAACAAGCACTTCCGCTAAGATTACAAGCTTATGAACGAATGGCTTTATTTTTAGAAAGAATTTCTCCTGGTAAACTATTATTAAGAACAGCTCCTATCGATGATGATAAAAAAAGTTATGAATCGTTACTAGTAAATACAATTGAGCAAGAATTTGATCATAATCTTACCCAGCAGATCTACATATCTGATGAATGTTGGAATATCGTAAAAGCAGCTAAAAATGGAACCATTGCGTTAATTAGAAAGACGGTAATGAAAGAAGAAGTAGATTCTGCTAATAAAATGAGAGAATTTATACTAACAGAAATCGTAGAAAAAGGTTCGCCTAGTGACACTGCTTTATCAGCTATTAAAACGGAAGTTGAAGACCTATTTTAATATTTGACATATAACTTTCGATTGACCTGAAACAAATAAGATTTTATATATAAAACATTAAAATTATGTTGACTGATATTAACCCTAAGCTACCAATGCGAAATAAAAAGGTTACTAAGGATTTCTATATTGATAAATTGGGGTTTAAAGAATTTGGAAGTACTAATTTTAATGAATATTTAATGATCGAAAAAGATCAAATTCAAATTCATTTTTTTGAGTTTAAAAAAGTCGATCCTAAAAAAAATTATGGTCAAGTTTATATTAGAACTAATAACATAGAACAACTATATCAGACTTTATTAAGTAATAATGTAAGTATCCATCCAAATGGAAAATTAGAACCTAAACCTTGGGGTCAGAAAGAGTTTTCTTTACTTGATCCAGATAGTAACCTTCTTACATTCGGTCAAGCTATTTAAAAAAAACGAGTAAATAATTGTATATTATTCTCTCTTCTCTTGTTATAACTATATTTTATATTATTGAAGTTATTTATAAATGGATTTGAAATTATATACACCAAAAGTTGTCATTCTTTTTATTGGGATATTCATGTTTTCGCTTTCTAATTCAATGGTAAGCATAACGGGACCATCTACCATTGAATCCAGGATCATACCAATTTCAATTAATCAGAAAGGAGAAATACTGTGTAAAACACGTTTTTCAAAAAATGAAATGGGAGCTTATAGTCCGATGGAAATTCAATACGGATTTTGTATTATCACAAAGGATACAATTAAAGAATTTATAACTAAAACCCTCCACCCTATTCCCGAATCACCATATTTTAAACAAAAGAATTATTGGGACACCTTATTTAAATCAAAAACCAACCAACAACAACTGGATGAAATAAATAAAATAGTATTAAAAAATAAATATAGCTTTTCATTAACAGATCTAAACACCTTTAAAATCAATAAAGTATTTTCTATCTATGAACTTGAAAAGAGTAAAAATACTTCGTTAAAAAACAACAAACAGAAAGCATTGTTAGGTGCAAAGAGTAAAGAATATTTTAATGATCAGAAAATACAGGTATTGTATGATTTTGGCAACATAATAATTCTTGATAATGATAATAACATTGATCAAAACGAATTAGAGTTGGGAGCTAATTTTGACTATCATAACTCTTCGAACATTACTACAGATAATAATGGTAACAAAATAAGTTTAGGGTTTGATATTAGTCAAGTAACGGGTATATTAGTCATTAATAATGTAAATCCAGAATGAAAGTAACTCTTTTAGGAATATTGATTATTATACATCTTGGATGCAAAGGGCAAAACAAGGAACAAGTTTTACATAAAGAGACTCATAAAACAACTAAAGTTTCTCATCAACTAAAAACACAATACATACAAACATTAAAGGAACTGAAATTAGTAAGTGATTCGTCCAAAAGTTATGAATCTATAAAAAATAGCATAAAGGCTAAAAAACTAGATTATCAGGGTTCACCAACTGATTCCATATCTAATTTATTTACAATTTCTTTAGTAAACCGAATAATTCCATTTTGGGAAGGCACACCGTGGTCTTTTGAAGGACATACATCAGTTCCAAAGAAAGGAAAAATTGCTTGCGGGTATTTTGTTTCTACAACCCTAAAACATATCGGCGTAAATATAAATAGGTATAAACTAGCTCAACAAAGCCCAATTAATGAGGCACAAAGCTTAGGACTCGAATCTAAAGTCTTTAAAGTCTCTGAAAATTCTATTGATCAAAATATCTCTAAAATTAACTTGACTCTAACAGAAGGAATTCATTTTATTGGATTCGATACTAGCCATGTTGGATATATTCTAAAAACAAAAGACCAGTTATATCTAATTCATTCAAATTATATTGATTCTAAAGGAGTAGAAATAGAAAAAATTGAAGATTCAGATGTTTTTGCTTCTTATTCCGTTTATTATATTTCTAAACTTAGTACAAATAAGCATCTTTTAAAAAATTGGATACATGGCACTGAAATTAAGGTAATCAGTTCTAATTAAAAACCAGTAAAGATGACAGCTAGAAAAATAAAATCGAAAAAAGCACTCTTAACTTAATCTCCGTATAAAAAGATGATCTTTTTTCAATCTTGGTACATCTGTATATACTAAAAGACATTTTTTCTTGTTATCAGACATATGTTTTACTCCGTAAAACAATAGTACATACTCCTGTGTTTGATGAATTTGTTAGAAGAACCCAGACAATCTTCTAATCAAGCTATCCAAAACCAGAATATTTAGTCGGAAGCTGTTCATCATTCTTCCTCCTTTTACACACGAGTATTTATATAATATCAGGAAGACTATGTTTTCTTGATAAGCAAGTCATTTGTATAAGTGAATCAAACCATTATCAACAAATTCAATATCTAGTCAAATGAAAAAAATTGCACTCTTAAAAACAAAAACCCAACATTATTCTAAACAAAAGCGATACAATATTTTAAGAATACTTAGTTTATTTCTGCTTGGTGTCTTTTATCAAAATACTGCGTTCTCTCAAGAAAACAGATCATACGATTTGGGAGATGAAAAGATTTTTACCCAAACCTTTTGGAATAAAAAATCTGACATAATTACTTTAGATGTTTCAAAAGATATATCCTATAAAGGAAAAATTACCAAAAAAGAAGGAAATACAGACACATACTCTATTATTGGAAGTGTAAATAATGATAATACTTCTACATTTCATATTACAAAACAAAATAATATCATTTCTGGCCATATTGTATTATACAAAGAAAAAATAGCATATCGATATTACTCAGATGATGTGAATACAGTTCTCGTTCAAAAAATAGATATTCATAAAGTTCTTTGTATAGATTATGAAAAAGTAACTTCAGAAGAAACTAATACTAATAAAGCATCTTCTAGAGCACCTTTATTATCTAGTCTTCCTGGATCTGCATATACCGTATATTTAGATTTTGATGGAGAAGTAGTTAGTGATACTTGGTGGGTTAATGGAGGAACGATTAATGCACAACCAACTGGATATAGCGATGCTAAAATCACAGAAATATGGAGAATTATGGCCGAAGATTTCAGGCCTTTTGATATTAATATTACTACAGATAGAGCTGCTTTCGAAAATACTCCGATCAATCAAAGGATGATGTGTATTTTCACTCCTACTACAGATGCAGCTCCAGGATCTGGAGGTGTTGCATATCTCAATTCTTTCTCTAACACCAATATAGACAACCCGTGTTGGGTATATAATAGCGGAACCAGATCAGCAGGAGAAACAGGATCTCATGAAGTTGGTCATACCCTAGGTTTATCACATGATGGCGTACCTGGAAATCAATATTATGCTGGTCATGCAGATTGGAGTCCAATTATGGGATGGAGCGCTAGTAAACCTATTGGACAATGGAGTAAAGGAGAATATGATAATGCTATTACACAAGAAGATGACATGGCAATCATATCAGGAAATAGAAATGGTTTTGGGTATAAAGCAGATGATCATTCTGATGACATAGCACAAGCTACACCTATACAAGCAAGTACGGATGGGACCGTTAATCCATCATTACATCAGGCTTTAATTTCTACAAAAGAGGATAAAGATTTATTTTCTTTTATTACTGCTGGTGGTGAAGTGAATTTTGATATTGATCCAGATCCATTTTACCCTAACCTAAATATCCAAGCAAGAATAATTAGTGGTACAGGAGAAGAGCTTGCCATCTCTAATCCAACTAATAGTCTTAGTGCTAGTATTAATACCACTTTAGCTGGAGGAACATATTTTATAGAAATCGATGGTGTTGGAGAAGGAAATGTTTCTAATGGGTATTCGGATTATTCCTCTGTTGGTTTTTACGAAATCTCAGGGTCTTACACTCCTGGAAACAATAATCAACCTCCTATTGCTAATTTCGAAGCATCCATAGATTGTGATCAAGTACGTTTTTTAAATACGTCTATCAATACAATTACTTCGGTTTCCTGGGATTTTGGTGATGGAACTACTTCTACAGAATTGAATCCTACACATACCTATACAGCAAATGGTACATATACGGTATCACTAACAGCGACTAATACAATAGGAGAAGATACCAATACCAAAGAAGATTTAATCACGATTAATATTGCAAACTTACCAGAAAACATGAACCAATCCATATGTCCTGGAAATACCACCACGATAACGGCATCGGGTAGTTCTGGTTACATCTGGTATGATGCTATAGATAGTAATACAGCTATTGCTACAGGTGCTGACTTAGATGTTTCTAACCTCACAGAAGATCAAACATTTTATGTAGCAGGAACTATTGAGCCTATTATATCTGCAGTAACAGGAATTCAAGACATATCATCTAATTCTGGAGACATTCATCAAGGAGGGTTCAATCTAGTTTTTGATGTAAATCAACCAATTATCCTAAAAAAAGCAACAGTAGTAGCAGAAGGATCTGGAAATAGAACATTACAACTTATTGATGCAGCAGGAACTGTATTAGAAACTAAAACGATAAATATTCCTGATGGAGAAAGTATCATTGATATCAATATGAATATTCCTGCTGGAATAGACTTGGAAATAGGTTTTCTTGAAGAGGCTAATCTTTTCAGGAGTAATGATAATATTAATTACCCGTATATAGTAGAAAACGTAATTAGTATTAAAAGAAGTTCAGCAACCACTGCGCCAGAAGGATTCTACTACTATCTATACAATTGGGAGATTTCTACTTTAGGTGGATGCCAAACTACAGAACGTGCAGTAGTCGAAATAAGTATCTCAGATGCACCAGCATTACCTACAATGAATATTAATGCAGAAACAAATGAGATTTCGGCGGTAGAAACATATGCATCATATCAATGGTATTTTAATAATCAAGAAATAGAAGGTGCTACTTCTTCTAGCTACTTAGCAGAAGAAACAGGTACCTACAACTTAGAAGTATTTAACGATGTTGGATGTAGTACGTTCTCAGAAAATATTGAAATTCAGTCGTTATCTATTATAGATATTGAATCACCAGAAAATCAAATCACCTTATACCCTAACCCGACTAGAGAAATATTAAATATAGATGGAGTATCTGCTTTAGAAGATAAATATTCTCTAAAAGTTGTAAATAGTTTAGGTCAGACAATAATAAATAGATCCGATATTCCTGAGACTTTAAATACTAGTACTCTTCCAGAAGGATTATACTTCTTACTAATAAATAATAAATTAGTAGATCGATTTATTAAAACAACAAATTAAGAATAGTAACTAACAATCTTATTTTAATTAGGCCATACCAAGTTTCTCTATATTAGATGTACTTAGTATGGCTTACTTATAGTACAAAACAGCGAGAAAATTATCCCGCCATATCAATATCTTTTAATTTATTTTCTTCAGCTTGCTTTGCTTTCTCAGCTGCATATTCAAATCCTTGCTGCCACCAATTACGCATCAACTTTTTATTAAACACAAGCGAATTTTCTGTTAATTTAGAAGGTGTATAATATAAATTGAGGACTACATTTTTATTTTTTGCAGCTAACTTTCCTACCACAGTATCGTGACCTTCTACCTGATCAAACATAAAACTAAACAAGTTTACCATTAAAGAAAAAGGATTCTTACCTAGTACTTTATTATGTTCCATATTTTCGGATTCTAGGATAACGGCATCAACCTCTGTAGCACCTCTTTTAATTGCTTCTCTAATAGGAACCATAGAACCAAAACCACCATCAGCATATTCGCAACCATTTTTGGTTACTAAACTCATAAAAGGAACATAATTACAAGATATCCAAATCCAATCACAAAAATCCTCGTAGGAGAAATCCTTTATAGACTTATACTCTGTAGTGTTTTTTGTCAAATTAGATACTGTAACAACAATGTCTTCCACCTTCTTTTTAGCAAGTTCAAACTCTATTTCAGAAAAATTTCTACGAATATTTCTTCTAAGATTCTTGCTTTCTCCAAAGGTTCTTTTTCTCTTCAGGAATTGTACAACCGTGTTAAAGAAATTAATTGAAACGAATTCTCGATTCCCTTTCTTTCTGGTTCTAAAAGGATTTACACTAAAAATAGTACTTTGATTTACATTGGTATAGATATCATATACTTTATCAATGTTTCCTAATGCTAATTGAGGAATTAACAAACTTCCGGTAGAAGTTCCGAGAAAAAGATCATACTTCCTTCCTTCCTCCTGCATTAAATATTGAGCTACACCACCTGCGTATGCTCCTTTACTTCCTCCTCCGGATATGACTAATGCGCGCATATATTTTAATTATAGTCTATTTGATATATTTTTTTCTTTGGCAAATTCATAGCCTTTTTTCCACCATTTTTTCATTTTCTCTTTTTCAAAAACTAATGAATTCGTGGTTAATACCGTAGGTGTATAATATAAATCCATAGCCACATCCTTTCTACTGGCTATAAATTTACCAATTCTAATATTTTGATGTTCTATAGTATCCATCATAAAATCCACCATACTTGTTATTAGAGTAAATGGATTTTTTGTAGGCATACGATTAAGGTAATTAATTTCGGTTTCTAGAACAATCACATCAACCTCTGTAGCTCCTCTACGAATAGCTTCTTCTATAGGTACCATAGATCCTAATCCTCCATCAACATAATCACAATTGTTTTTTCTTACCAAACTCATAAATGGTGGATAATTACAAGAAATCCATATCCAATCACAATACTCTTGATATGTACACTCTTTAATAGATTTATACTCGACTTCATTGGTTGATAAATTTGTCACTGTAATAATAACATCCTTATCAGTTTGCTTAATTTTATGAAAATGCGTTTGTGTTACTGATTGCTTAATAAGATCCCTAAGATTTCTACTATCCCCAAAAGACTTATTACCTTTTATTAAATTCCGGAATACATTAAAATGATTAATTGAAATCTCATTGTACCCTCTTTTCTTTTTAATAATAAAAGGGCAGTTCCTAAAAATTGAAGATTGATTAACCGAAGTGTATATTTCCTTTATCTCTTGTATTTTAGCGAGAGCTAAATGAGAAATCAGAAGACTACCTGTAGATGTTCCTACATATAAATCGTATTCTCTTCCTAAATCCTGAATTAAATACTGTGCTACTCCACCTGCAAAAGCTCCTTTACTTCCTCCTCCAGAAATTACTAATGCACGCATATCATAGGTTATGGGGTTAATTTCTTTTCTAAAAATTCTTGTTGTCTCTTTGGCAAATTATTCTTTAAATCTACATATTTCTTTTGAAAATTAGGGCTCTTCAAAAGGTTATCCAAAACTTTTCTACAAAAGTTTCGAAATCTCCAATTATAATGTACAGCACCATCAACAAGATCTATAAGAGATTGGTCGGAAAAAGCCTGTAAACTTTCTAAATATGTAAAAGCATTTTCTCTAGTGCTAAAATGATGTTTCGAAGATGAATACCCTGATAATTCTGCATAAAAATCCTGATGTTTTTCGCTTTGATATTCTTTGGTACTTAATGCTAAGACCAACCAAAGAATTCGAACATTTTTATCATTAAATCCAATAATATCTTTAGTTTGCTCTAAATATCTACTTCGCTCCGAAGGAAAGTTAGCCCATAAATGATATAGTGCCGGTTCTATAGTTGCATACGATTGATCTTCTAATAAAGACTCATACTGTTTTTGTAAACTTTTAGGAATACTACTCATCGTATTTGCAATTGCTTGTCTTACATATATGTTATTAGTCTCAAATGCTTTTGTAAACAATGCCAGTGCCTCTTGTGATGTATCTCCTTCTAATTGATAGATCACCTCTTGACCTAAATATTCGTTTATGGGAAAATCTAAAGCTGTTGCTAACGTTCCCCATTTACCTGCGATGGGTTGTGTTCGCTCTGCAGCAAGATTTAAATATTTTTTAATAAATGTGGATTTTGTTAATATATCTAACGCTTCTTGTGAAGGAAACTCAATTGCTTCAAGCCATATTTTTTGATAATCTGACAAATCTGTACCACTTACTTCTTCAGCAATCGTAATAAAATCAGATGTGGTCACATTACCGTATTTATGTTTTTCTAAATAATTATTAATTGTTACCTTAAAATGCGCTTCACCAATATCGTTTTTAAGAGCATGTAGTGCCCAGGCACCTCGTTGGTAGAATGTAAGAGAACTGGCCTTAGGATCTAATAAAGAAGTAGCATCATTAGCTTTAGATTGCTCCGTAAGCTGTTCTGCACTTTCATATAATTTATACTGAAAATATTCTTCGCCAAAAATCTCTCTTTCGGCAAGCAATGCATAATACGTAGCAAACCCTTCTTGAAGCCAATGATGTTTTCCTTCTGTTTCTGTAACTAAATCACCAAACCATTGGTGCGCCAATTCGTGGGCATTTACATTGATATAATTACGATCATTAAAACCAATATTATCAACTACAAAAGCATCAGAAAAAATCGTTGTTCCTGTGTTTTCCATTCCCGCATATAAAAAATCTTTAACCGGAATCTGCTTATAATTTTGCCAAGGAAAAGCATATCCAATCTCTTTTTCGAGAAAATCAAATAGCTGTTTACTGTGCTTATAAGTAGGTTCGAATTTATCTTTATCTTCTGGATAATAGTACATTTCTAATGGGATACCACTTTCTGAGGTTTCTACCACTTTATCATATTTTCCAATGGCCAATGCTAGTAAATAACTACTCATAGGATGTTCCATATCATATTCCCATCGTTGGATAGAATCATTTACCGCTTGCTTATTAACTAATTTACCATTAGCAATTACTTCATAATTTGAATCATAATTGATTGTTAGATCAAATATGACTTTCTCATTCATATCATCAAAACTTGGTAACCAATTAGATGTGTATTTACCTTGTCCCTGCGTCCAGATTTGATCATTTCCCTGATAATCCTCTAAAAAATAAAGTGCTTTTTTGGGAGCAGCTATATACTGAATTTCAATAGTTTGCTCAGCTCCTAACTTAAAATCAGAAGTGATTTCTATTTTTTTATCATCATATACTACATCTATCTTCTCGCCATCTAATAAAACATTCATAATTCGCATATTTTGAGCATCAATAAAAATAGATTTCGTAGGTTGCTTTACCCGAAATGTATAAATTACTCTTCCTTCTACTTTTCTATAATTAGCATCCAGAAATATATTTACCTTTCCAGTTATAAAATCTACAGAGGATTGTTTTTCTTTTGTGTTTTTAGGTAAACTATCTACCTGTTGCGCATTGATTCCTAGGGAAGCAATACTTATAATTAAACTTAAAATAAATCGCATATCATTCAATAATCAAACGTTCTGCCAAAATAACGATTTTACTCTGGTTATGTGACAAGTTTTACGTTGAAGATTTTTATGATAAATAGTATCTTCGCTTTAATGAATCCTAATATTTTACAAACTCCAATTGATTATCTAAAAGGTGTTGGACCTTCTAGAGCTGATCTGTTGCGAACAGAGTTAGGGGTACATACCTATCAGGACTTAGTAAACTTATTTCCTAATAGATATATAGATAAAACAAATTACTATAAGATAAATGAGTTACAGCGTACTTCTGCAGAAGTACAAATGGTTGGCAAAATTGTTCACATTAAAATGGTAGAACAAAAACGTGGAAAACGTTTGGTGGCAAAGTTCATTGACGATACTGGAGAAATGGAATTAGTCTGGTTTAGAGGTCATAAATGGATAAAAGAAAACCTTAAACTTAATACACCCTATGTTATTTTCGGAAAAACCAAATATTATAATGGGTTCAGTATGCCGCATCCAGAAATGGAATTACTTTCGGAACACGAAAAGAATCTAAAAGTGATGATGCAACCAGTATATCCATCTACAGAAAAATTATCAAATAGAGGTATTACTAATCGTGTATTAAGTAAGATGATGCAACAACTATTTTTGGATACCAAAGCACGATTTTATGATACCCTTTCTGAAGAAATTAGATCCGAACTAAAATTAATTCATAAAAGTGAAGCAATACTTAATATTCACTTCCCTAAGAATCAAGAACTATTAGCTAAAGCACAATACCGATTAAAATTCGAAGAATTATTTTATATTCAATTACAATTGATTACTAAAAAGTTAATTCGTAAACAAAAGATTAAAGGGTTTCCTTTTACCGAAGTCGGTGATTATTTCACAAATTTCTATAATAATCATCTTCCTTTTGAACTTACAAACGCACAAAAACGAGTTATTAAAGAAATTCGAAAAGATATTGGTAGCAGTGCTCAGATGAATCGATTACTACAGGGAGATGTTGGATCAGGTAAAACAATTGTAGCTTTAATGACAATGTTATTAGCTATAGATAATGGATTTCAGGCATGTTTAATGGCTCCTACGGCAATTTTAGCCAATCAACATTATCAAGGAATAGTAGAACTCACCAAAGAATTAGACATTAATGTACGGTTACTAATGGGTAGCTCTAAAGCAAAAGAGCGTAGAGAAATCCATCAAGAATTAGAAGAAGGAACATTACATATTCTTATAGGAACTCATGCTGTTTTAGAAGATAAAGTGAAATTTAAAAATCTAGGTTTAGCGATTATAGATGAACAACATCGATTTGGAGTTGCACAACGTTCTAAATTATGGCATAAAAACACCTATCCCCCACATATTTTGGTGATGACAGCAACCCCCATTCCTAGAACTCTAGCGATGAGTCTTTATGGCGATTTAGATATTTCTGTTATTGATGAATTGCCACCAGGTAGAAAATCTATTAAAACCGTACATCGATATGATAGTAATCGCCTGAAGGTTTTTAAATTCATTGCAGAAGAAATTCAAAAAGGAAGGCAAATATATGTAGTCTATCCTTTGATTCAGGAATCAGAAGCTCTGGATTACAAGGATCTAATGGATGGATATGAAAGTATTGCACGCTCCTTCCCTACTCCAAATTATCAAATCTCTATAGTACATGGTAAAATGAAACCTTCAGACAAAGACTATGAAATGGAACGTTTCGTAAAAGGCGAAACTAATATTATGGTTGCTACTACAGTAATCGAAGTAGGTGTTAATGTACCTAATGCCAGTGTGATGATTATAGAAAGTGCAGAACGTTTCGGACTCTCACAATTACATCAATTACGCGGTCGTGTAGGTCGTGGGGCAGAACAAAGTTTTTGTATTCTGATGACCAGTCATAAACTTTCGTCAGACAGTAAAACAAGATTAGAAACTATGGTACGCACCAATGATGGTTTTGATATTGCAGAAGTAGATCTAAAATTAAGAGGTCCTGGAGATATTATGGGTACTCAGCAAAGCGGTGTTCTTAATCTTAAAATAGCAGATATCGTAAGAGATAATGATATATTGCAAACAGCAAGATACTACGCTATGAAAATTCTAAAAGAAGATCCTTCTTTGTCTCTAGAAAAGAATAAAGTGTTGTTGTTTACATATCAACAACTGGCAAAACATAAAAACATCTGGAATTACATTAGTTAGGGCGTCCTGGCGGGCTATCCATTATATCTTTTTTTAGTGAAACACTCCTCAAGAACCTATATGTATTTCACTAAAAAAAGGATGTCACTCCTATCCCTGACGCAATCAATATTTATTCATATACTCCTGCCATTGAATTAATACGTATTTTTCTTTTTGCTTATCCTGTATTCTCAAAAAACCATATTCATAGCAAAAAAGGTAGACTTGTCCATTTTTGTTTTTCCAATAATGGGTAAAATACTTTGGATCAAATCCTTCTTTTATTAATTTTTCTTTACGTACAGTAACTAAACCAGCTTTGTTATACGCCTTTAATATTTTACGGTTCTTTTTTAATTGAATATCTATTTTTTTAAAAAGGGTATCTTCTTTCTCCCTATTTTGTTGATAATAAAAAGCCGATCTACAATAAGAAGAACAGTACTTTTTACCAATTCTTCCTTCGAACTTCTCATTACAATAGGTACAATTTCGCATCATAACATATCTCTTTCTAAAATAGTGTCATTATTCTTAAAAATGTTACCTATCCATCGAATTAAACGTTTATTAAACGTTTAATTCGATGGGTTTTGTTGCAATAAACTATTAAAAAAAGCATATTTGATCAGCATGAAACATATTAGTAAAAATATCACTTTGAAGCACTTAATGATCGATCAACAAAAAATGATTGGTTTACAGTTCTATCCTGATAAAGTGATTCAGGCTTTAATTAAAGAGTTACCTAATCCTAGATGGAGTAATCATTTTAAAATGCCTTATATCCTTAATAATCAGAAAAATATAGATCTTATTTTTGAAAAATTTAGAGGTATAGCCTGGATCAATTGTAATTATTTTTATCGCGATAAGATTATTAACCCTTCTAACCCAATCGCTAATCTTAAATCATTTAAGAACAGAAGGCTAACAAACAACTATAGAGTTTGTCCAGAAGAATATTTACAAAAATTATTATTAAAACGTTATTCGCAAAATACAGCAAGATCTTATGTCAATGCATTTGAAGCTTTTATCAATTATTATAGGGATATTGAACTTTTAAGCATTGGTGAGCGAGAAATAAGAAGATATCTTAGAAAATTAATAAGCGAAAAAAAATCAAATTCTTATATCAATCTGGCAATTAATAGCATAAAGTTTTATTATGAAATTGTTCTTAATATGCCTAATAGATTTTATGCTATAGAACGACCTAGAAAACAGCAAAAACTTCCTGTTGTATTATGTAAAGAGGAAATTTTATCAATAATCAATAACACCAATAATCTAAAACACAAATGTATTGTTAGTCTTTTGTATTCTGCCGGTTTAAGAAGAGCTGAGTTACTCAATTTAAAAATATCAGATATTGATAGTAAGCGAATGGTAATAAGGGTTGTCTGTGCAAAAGGTAACAAAGACAGGTATACATTGCTATCTATCAATGTATTAAAAGATTTAAGAAATTATTTCAAGCAATACCAACCTAAACATTATCTATTTGAAGGACCGAAAGGGAATCCTTACAGCGCAAGCAGTGTAAAGACAATCATAGAAAAAGCTGCTAAAAAATCTAAAATTATAAAGAAGATTACTCCACACACATTAAGGCACAGTTTTGCCACACATTTACTAGAGAACGGAACCGACCTACGTTATATACAATCATTATTGGGCCATAGTTCTAGTAAAACAACTGAAATTTACACCCATGTTGCTACAAATACTTTTAGAATGATTAAAAATCCTCTAGATTTGTAGATGATAAAAGAGATATAACAGCAATTACAGTTATACCATTGTTGTGCATAATGCGGAAATCGTGCTAAACATCAACATTTGAACTAAAAAAGCCAACGCGCAAACAGCACATTTATTTTTTTTGCCAACGCGAAAAGCCAACGCTTAAAAAAACAAAAGAGCTGTTTCTTTGCCAACGCTAAATCCGTTCTTGACAATCGGAATAAAAAACTTTGCAACACCATTGCATTGAAATTTATTTATCTTTGTACCAATGAAATTTATAACTATCATACTATCATTATTAATTCTTGGTTTGTCAATCAAACCTTGTTCTGACGGAAATAATGCCGAAGACCAACATCAAGAAGAAATAACTGCTGAACACAATCATAAAAATGATAGTGATGATACTTGTCCAATAACTTGTATTTGTAATTGTTGCGGAATCGCAATTACATATCAACCAATTCAAACTTTTGAATTAGGTGTAAACAATCAAATTTCTACAGAAATATTATCTGATTATCAATCAATCTACAGATTTAACTTTCATTCCAATATCTGGCAACCGCCACAATTAATTAGCTAAAAATATCGACTAAAAGTCAAAATTTTAAAGTTAATTAATATTTACATTTTCAATGAATAAATACATATTGAGCGCAATGCTCACAATTACAATGTGCTTTTCTGCTAAAGCACAAACATCTGATATACAAATAAAAGTAATTTCAGAATCCGAAAACGAGCCATTATTTGGAGCAACAGTATATTTTGAGGAATTAGAAAAAGGAGCAGTAACCGATTTTGACGGAATTGCAACTTTTAACGAAATTCCGAATGGCGAACACATTGTCATAGTTTCTTTTTTAGGCTTTGAAACTCTAAAAACAACTATTCAAATCCCAAGTAATTCAGACTTGATTTTCAAATTAAAAAGTGGAGGAAACGAATTGGACGAAGTTGTATTACAATCTTCAAGAAGTACAAGAACCGTAAAAAAAATTCCAACAAGAATTGAATTTATTGGAGTTGAGGAATTGGGAGAAAAAGCAATTATGAATCCAACTAATATTTCAATGGTGCTACGTGAAAGTACAGGAATACAAATGCAACAAACATCTTTAAGTAGTGGAAGTACAAACATTAGAATTCAAGGTCTTGATGGTCGTTACACACAACTTTTAAGAGATGGATTTCCACTTTATGGAGGCTTTTCAAGTGGTTTGAGTATTTTACAAATTCCACCTTTAGACTTGCAACAATTTGAAATTATTAAAGGAAGTTCATCTACACTTTATGGTGGTGGAGCAATTGCAGGTTTAATAAATATGGTATCAAAAACACCAGACGAAGAACCTGCTTTAGACATTATGCTTACACAAACACAAGCATTAGGAAGTACTGCAAATGTATTTTACAGCAAACGGAATGAAAAGTTTGGTATTTCGCTTTACGGTTCAGGTCACTATCAAAAAGCTTATGACCCAGAAGATGATGGTTTTAGTAATTTACCAAAAACTAAATCTATTTCATTTAATCCAAAATTCTTTTATTATCCATCTGCCAAAACTACGTTTTGGTTTGGTCTAAACGGAACTTATGACGATAGAATTGGTGGAGACATTACTAAAATAGAAAGTGGCGAAAATGGAATTCATCAATATACAGAGGAAAACATTTCAAAAAGATTGAGTAGTCAAGCAGTTTACAAAACTCAAATAGATTCTATTAGTTCTTTGAACATTAAAAATAGTGTATCCTTTTTCGATAGAAATTTAACGATTCCCGATTTCAATTTTGATGGTAAACAAACCAACACATTTACGGAAATCACTTATCAAAGAGAGACTTCAAAAGCGGATTGGATTTTTGGAGCAAATTTATACACTTCCAACTTTGATGAAAATGATAATGCAACTTTGCAACGTGACCAAACCGACATCACTTACGGTATGTTTGCTAACAATATTTATGACCTTTCCGATGGTTGGATTTTAGAAACTGGATTAAGAGCAGATTACAATACTGATTTTGGCTTTATTCCACTTCCAAAAATTTCATTGCTTTATAAAAATGATAGTGGATTTTCAAGCAGAATTGGTGGTGGTTTAGGTTACAAAATTCCAGATATTTTTACAGAAGAGGCTGAATTTATAAACTTTGAAAATGTACTTGGCATTGATAAATCTTCATTAAAGGCAGAGCGTTCTTATGGTGTAAATTTTGATTTCAACTATCAGACACGTTTATTTGAAAACATTGGTTTTTCTATTAATCAACTTTTTTACGTTACTGCTATTAATAACGGTTTGCTGTTAAATAGTACAGACAGCGGAATGTTTGCATTTGAAAATGCAACTGATGAAATTTTAAGCAAAGGCGCAGAAACAAATATAAAGTTTACTTATAAAGATTTTAGGTGGTTTTTAAATTATGCACTTATAGACACTAAATTGAACTATTTGGCAGGAAATCCACAAAAACCACTAACCGCAAAACATAACGCAGGAAGTGTATTGATGTACGAATCTGATAAATGGAGAATTGGCTACGAAACATTTTATACAGGAAAACAGTTTTTATCAAACGGAACAAAAACGACAGATTTTGTAACTATGGGTTTACTATTAATGCGTAATTTTAAATTTGGTAGTGCATTTGTGAATTTTGAAAATTTTACAGACAGAAGACAAAGTAGGTTTTCACCTTTGGTTTTACCACCACACGAAAATCCAGAATTTCCAGAAATTTATGCGCCAACTGATGGTTTTATTTTTAGTGTAGGCATAATAATTAAACCATTTGGAAACGAAGAACATTAAAAAAATATGCAAAAAATAGAAGAATTTTTAGAATCAAAAGATATTCGAGCAACTGCAATGCGTTTATTAATATATAAGTTCCTTGCCGAAAAACAAGTTGCAGTTACATTAAGTGATATAGAAAATGCTTTTGAGAAAGCAGATAGGACAACATTATACAGAACTATTAAAACATTTGAAGAAAAAGAAATTGTGCATCAAATAGACGATGGCACAGGAATTACGAAATATGCTTTGTGTGAAAAAGGTTGTAATTGTGAGATTGAAACCGATTTGCATTTACATTTTCATTGTAATAACTGTAACGAAACCATTTGTTTAACAGAACATAAAATCCCTCAAATAAAAGTGCCTGATGGATTTGTTTCAGAAAACGTAAACTTAGTTGTAAAAGGCATTTGCGATAAATGTAGCGGACAATAAATGCACTTCCTTTGCATTGATTATTATAGCATTTTTACATTAAATTAGAAATTATGTTATTATTCGCTTATTTTATATTGTATTTTTTATTGGTCTTTATATTAAGGTCTGTACTACTTTGGAAAAAAACTGGAATAAATCCATTTACATTTGAAAAAACAGATAATGCACACGATTATAATGGAAAGGTTTTTGCATTTATCACAGTTCTTGAGTTAATTGTTGTAGGAATCTATGCTTTCAAAGAAGAATGGTATGAATATTTACTTCCTTTTTGGTATTTGGAAAATCAAACTTTACAGAAAATTGGTTGGTTACTTTTGTTGGTATCGCTGATTTTTGTTTGGTTTTCTCAAAGCCAAATGGCAAATTCTTGGAGAATCGGAATTGATGAAAACAACAAAACCAAATTGGTAACAAAAGGAATATTTTCAATTTCAAGAAACCCTATATTTTTAGGAATAATGATTACGAATATTGGGTTATTCCTTGTAATTCCTAATGCATTTACATTACTAATAATTTCATTATCTACTTTAAGCGTAAATACACAAATACGATTGGAAGAAGAATTTTTAAAACGTGAATTCGGAAATGAATATATAGAATACGCTGAAAAAGTAAGGAGATGGATTTAGTTATAAAATTAAAATAGTTAATCGGAATTGCCAACGCATAAGCCATACACATTTACAGTCGCATCATCCAAGCTTCGCCAAAACTGTAAAAGAGTATGTCTTGCCAACGCTAACATTTGAACTAAATAACAAACATCGGAAAACCAAGCTGAACGTGAAAAGCACTATGCACAACAATGTATATAAAACATAGCTATTACAGGCTTTCCGAGAGGTTTTTGCCTATTTATTAAGTACGCCAAATTTTTATTTTTGTATATTTAAAAATTAAAAGATAAATAGAAAAAATAAAAATTCGGCTCGTGTTAAATCCGAAAAGTTAGTGTTTATTTATACGCTACGTTTCATATACTAGACCGTTGTACAACATTCCCCACATCAGAATCCGATTAATTCCTCGAGCTAACGAGTAGAAAAAAGACTCTGAAAAAGGAAAAATATAATTAACTGAATATCAATAACTAAATTTGACGTTAGTCGAGATTGGAGTAAATCTCATAATTAAATCAAAACTATATTCTATTGGAGACTAAAAAAGAAGAATTTGAATTTGTTTATGTGGAGAACAATGGAACAGTTCGTGAATTGGATAATGAAGAAATAGAATACTTGCAAACTGAATTCCAACCAGGAGATGGAGCTAGACCATATATAAAAAGTAGCTATAAACAACGCACACCAAATAATAAAATGTTTGGATACATACTAAGAGATGACGTTCCGGAGGATATTAAGATAATAAGAACTGATCTAAGATACCTAGAAATTCGATTTCCAATTAATATTTATGATTCTGGAAAAGCAATAGAGTTACCAGTAGGAATATATAATGTAAAAGTTATTGGAGGTTGGGATATTTCAATTGGTAATTTCACATTCACATTAAAAAATATGAAGAATGGAAATATCATTAATCCTGAAATAACAAATTGGAGATTTCAATCATATGAATCAGGGGAAAGAGCAAAAAAAATAATGGTTTTAGATATTCCCGAAAGAGGAGATTATATCATCGAATTTAAAAATCAAGAGAGCTTAAAAGTAAGACCCTCGAATTTGATAATTACTAGATTATTCGAAAAACAAATCCCAAATGATGAATTACGGATTTGGATTGGTTAAAAACAAAACGTTGTACAACAATATATATGTGATCATAGCAGCTAAGTGATGAATCGAATGATCAGTGTGTATTTGCAATGGCGCAATGCTTGCAAAATGGAAAAGTTAGCAACCAATGCGCGGATTTATCCAAAATTAGGGTAACATTTTGCGCTGCTACGACACATATATTAAACGTTACCACACATTAACTAAAACAATGAGCAAAAATAAATTCATACAAAAATTCCAAAATAAGACGAACTCGGAATTAGAGTATATCATTGAAAACAAAAAGAATTATAACGAACAAGCTGTTTCTGCTTCTATACAAATTTTAAAAGACAGAAATGGTCAATCATTAGAATTAGAAACAATAGAAAACGAGATTGCTGCTGAGAAAGAAAAAAAAGAATTAAATAAGAAACGAGCAATAGAAGAAGAAAAAAAGAAAAGCAATCTAACAGATGACCCCAATGCACCTGAATTACATTCGAAAAGAGTGATTACAGTTTTTGCTGGATTATTTTCTACAATTTTTGGAGCAGTTTTACTCGCTTATAATCTAAAACAAATAGAAAACATAAAAGGTCGAAATCAAGTTTTGATTTTTGGTACTTTATACACAATTGCTTCTATCATAATAATTAACCTAATTGATATAAAAGCAAATCTAGCGATTGGTTTCAATTTTGGAGGAGCAGCGATTTTAACTGAATATTTTTGGAATAAATTTCTAGGAAAAGAATTTAAACATAGAAAAAGAAGCTGGGTTAAACCAGCCATAATTTCTATAATTATTACAATTCCGTTTATTTTAGCTCTGATATATGGCGAGTAAAACGTGTGGTAACAACACCTATGCGATAATGCGGGCTTTGGTGTAATCGAAAGGTCATTGTCTATTTGGTTTATCGCCAAAGATTTAAATTTAGTATTTTAGAAAAAATAAACACAAAATATAAACTTTGGCTCAGTGTTATCTCGAAAACCTGTGATTTTCTGCTTCCGCACTACGCATAGCTAAACGTTCTACACCATTACACAATTGACACGAACTAAAATACATACTACAAGAAAACTTGAAAAGTTGATAAAAAAAATGATTTCAACTGACCAAAATGCCGAATATGGAAAACTTGGAAAGTGGAACGCAACGGTTTTCTATGTGGAACGAAAAAAATGTTGGTTGTTAACAAATGGGATTACAAAATACAACGTAATCTTGACGGACATAAAAGCTAAGGATTTAAAGAATATTGAATCTATATTTAAGAATGAATTTTACGCTCAACTAATTTATGACGGAATAATAACGGAATTTGAAAATCTGGACTCAATTATTGGTGGGCTTGATTTCTTGCCCACAGATAATGACAGAAGTACTACGGCATTTCAAAACCAAAGACTTTATGAGCTTGATTGGTGGAAATACGATTTTGGGACTTTAGAAAATATGCCGATCAAAGAGTTAACAAACAGAATAAACACAAGTCCTATCCATATTGGTAAGGGAAGAAAAATGTCTGACTATACGGATTCGATAAGAGAAATGAGAAAGATAATAACGGAATAAAAACGGTGTAGAACAACACCTATGCGATAATGCGGAATTTAGGTTCAATCGAAAGGTTATTGTCTATTTGGTTTGTCGCCAAAGATTTAAATTTAGTATTTTAGAAAAGATAAAAACCCGCCTGCCTCTATTTCGATTTTGAGGCGGGCAGGCAAAACATAAACTTTGGCTAAGTGCTGGCTCGAAAAACCTGTGATTTTTTGCTCCCGCACTACGCATAGCTAAACGTTAGCAAATATTTCAATCAAATTTTAGTTTGGGTAATATTCGAATTGTTGACTCCTTTTCTTCCTCCAGATTAATGTATTTAGCTTTCTCTGATTTTTCAAACTCTGGAACTATTTGGAATTCTATTCTTCCTGTTTTATGAATATTTCTTGCAAAAAACTCCCAATCAATACTAATTGACTTGGTGTGATGGCTTGCTCTAAAACAAACGGAATCAATTCTAATACTATCTTTTTGAACTAGTATTTCATTTTCTGGAACAAACTGACATTTAAACTTTTCAGTAAATTTAACATTATACTTATATTCATAGGTATCCAAATATTTCTTCTGCTTGTCTACAGAGTCAACTTCAACAACATTATTAAATTTTAAATAAAGTTTATAATTTTCAAGAACTTGCGGACTTACATTTTTCAATCTTAAATCTAACACACAATTACTTAGATTTATTTCCTTATATGTACTAAATCTTAAACCGTTTAGATGATAAGTTACAGGCTGACAATTTGTATTAGATAATTCATCTTCAAATTCATAATCGTCCGAACTTAAATAATCCAAAAATTCATCATAATTCTCTACATTCTTCAATTTTGAATCATAAAATGGGCTATTAAAATCATCCATTTCCTTTATTTTATTGAGAGTATCCATCGGATTCTTTCCTGCCAATTCATACAACTTTTTTTGACTTTCCCTGTCAAAATATAATGTCTCTTCTTTAATAAAAATCGGTCTGAATATTCCATCAAAATCTTTATTTTCAACAATTAACTCAATAACTTCATTACTCGGAATTTCAATTCCATATTTCTCCACTTGGGCAAACCAAGATTCTTTATGTTTACGCAACTCTTCTGGAGATAATTTCGATCCTTTTGGATGTCCTGCAAAATAATGTCCGGCATCCGAATGACAATCAAAACACAAAGCTATTGCATTTTCAAAACTATCATCACCTCCTTGTTTTTTTGGTTTAATATGATGTATTTCCATGTTTAAACCAGCTGGTTTATGACATACGCAACAATGCCTTGCGCTTTTAACAAATATTTCCTCTCTAATTTCTTTTGAAAACGACAAATCCTTAATTTTTAAAGAGTTAAAATTAATATTTATAAAGTTCAAATAAACATCCTCCATAAATAGTAATAAACAAAATAATAACATTTGCTAACACCAAGTATGATGTCATAGCAGTTAAAGGATAACCCAAAGGTTCTTGTATATTTGCTATGGCGCAGAGATTTTATGATGAAAAAGTTATAAAATCAGCGCAGAAATATCGATGGCAAGGTAACATTTTGCTCTGCTACGACACATACTTATAACGTTACCATACATTGAAGAACATGAAACAAATCTTTGGACTTTTAATATCAATTATCTTTCTGACATCATGTTCAGAGAATTTTGACATTAAAGACCCAGCAGAATTCAATAAACAGATTGAGAAAAGAACTGACATTGCAATAGCGAAAGAATTAATTGAAATCTATTACAACTATCCTACTAATGAAGGAACACCTAAGCTTGAAATAGAAAGTAAAGAATTAGGTATAGGATTAATAGAAGTTACTCTAATTCACGATGGACAAGAAGATGACTCGCAAAAAGCGACAAAAATTGTTATGACAGCTAAACTGACAGGTAAAAAATGGACAGTTCATGAAATCAAAACAAATAGAAAATGTTGGGACGGACGTGGACATACTGAATGGGGAACCGAATGGTGTAATTAACAAATGAAGAGACGAACTAAAATATTATTGATTTGGATAGTTGGAAATCTAATATTGATTGGAAAGTACTTTTTGGACAAACTTAGTATCCAATGTGAACCCTGCTTACCAGGTTACCCATGTCCACCATGTCAGACAGATTATATGTCCAATATTTGGATTTATCTTCTTGGTTGGAATTTGATTTCAATTGTCCTAGGTTTAATGTGGATGAAATTGAAAAAATAAAAACGTATGGTAACACTGTATATAGCAAATAGGGCGTTTTATGGTTCACGAACGTTCAGTGCTATTTACCAACACCGCCAAATCGTTGATTTGGCTTTTAAAATGAACAAGATAAAAACAAAATACAACGTTTTGGCTCAGTGCAAACTTGAAAGTTTATCGCTTTCTACTGCCCTACTTGCCATATACTAAACGTTATATGCAATAACAGAAAGATGTTACATTTGGTGAAATTTAAATCGGAAAACCTATTTGAGAAAACAAAAATCGCAAAGGGTATTACTATGCTATCTATTCGATATCCAGATTATGATTTAGAAAAATATGGTTCGAGTTTTTTGAATTTCGAGAAACTAACAAGTCTTTTCTTACAATCGGACGTTAATAGTATGAATTTAATTCCTGAAGATGTTGGAGAACTTAAAACATTGAGACAATTAGAGATTCTAAATTTTAATTATCAAGAATTCCCTAAATGGATTTTAAAACTTCCTAATTTAGAGGAATTAATATTCAGGGGACATGATATTGAAAATTTGCCAAATTCAATTTCACAATTAACCAAATTAAAATCTTTTCGACTTGAAAACTGTGCAATAAAAAAGTTGCCAGAATCAATGTTTAAAATGAATAAGCTAGCTCATTTGTCACTTGCAGATAACTTTAAAATAGAATCAATAGATAGTAATCATTTACCTATAAACTTGCAAGAATTGGTTGTTACGCCATCGAACTTGTCTTCTAAACAAAAGGAAATGATTCGTGAAAATAGACCAGACTTACAAATAATAAGTCACGATTAAGTAGAAACTTAAAAACACATTAAAAAGCATATAACACTATATATGTGATCATAGCGGCTAAGTGACTAATCGAAAGGTTATTGTATTTTTGGTAAGGCGCAATGCTTACAGAAAGGAAAAGTTAGCAAACAATGCGCAGAAAAATCGAAAAGCAAGGTAACATTTTGCCCTGCTACGACACATATATTAAACGTTAGGGCACATACTCAGAATCTGAAAATCAAAACGCAATCTGAACCTGTCTGCGGACGAGCCTCGAACGTTTGAACTGAGAGTTTTTGCAGTGGTTAGTTTTAGATCGAAAGTAAAAAAGCGATAAAAAAATCACTCAAAAGAAGTATTTAGGAGTAATTCCGCGCAAAAAATCGCTTTTTTTGGCTCATCACGATAATTTTGACGGAAAAAGTGTTTGTGATTTTTTGGTTTATAAGTGATCAATCCAAAGGCAGCAAAGCGATCGCAGGAAGATAAAATAAGTAAAACGGAATTATAACGCAATCAGATATCGCTTCGCTGCGGAATATTTGCAAAGTACAGGCTTGTAAAAGTGGTACGCGCCATAACACCATATAAATGATCATAGCAGGTCGGTGATGAATCGATAGGTTCGTGTATATTTGGTAAGGCGCAATGCTTGCAAAACGAAAAAATTAGCAACCAATGCGCAGAAAAACCATAAAACAGGGTAACAATTTGCCCTGCTACGACACTTATATATAACGTTAGCGTTTATTGTGAAAAATATAAAATGAATAAATCAAGATTTTTAATTCTTATCCTATCTTTAATTTTAACAATTGGATGTAAAAATGATAAAACTAAGGCTGTTCAATTTGAAAAACAGTCAACCACTTCAAAAAGTAACTTGAATGAGGGAAAAACTGAATTAAAATCTGAAAAAATCAATTCTGAAAAGATTATTACGGAAAATGAAGATTTGATTGATCTAGAAAAAGAATCTAAAATAAAATTTGGAGATTACTTCCTGACTTACAACAAAACCAATATAAGCCTTTGTTGTAAACTTGAACTTCATAATCCATTGGATGGTCTCGACAGTAAAACGATTAAAACTTTTTTGACTGACTATAAATTCAGAAAGGACACTACAGAATATGCATATAATTATATCTATTCAAAAGGTAATTCGATTTTTAAAATCGTAGAATTGAGACCCGAGAAAAGTGGTGAAAACGCTACTTTTATAGGTCAAGGAAAGTTAGTGGATGACTCTATTACTCTTTCAAACGGTATTAAAATCGGAATGGATAAAAATGATTTTCTAGATAAGTACTTTGTTTACAGTAAGGAAGCTATTGATAGTTTATCTCAAGTAGCGGTTTGCGAAGATGAAAGAGGTGAATTATTTACGAAATATAAATTTGAGGATGGAAAACTCATAGAGATTGAATTTGGAAGTCCTAATGAAAAATAACAAACGCTAACAATTTGTATATTGCATATGCTCCCTTTGGGTAGCAAACGCAACATACAATAACCGTTGGCATTCATTAAAAAAACCGATAATACTCGAAATGAAATACTATAAATATAAATGGAATGAATCACGTGGCCACCAATTTGACGATTGGGGTTTTTCATTATGGTATATAGAAATTGGAGAAGATAATTATTACAATAAATTGATTACAATATATGATAATGGGAAAATCTTAAAATACTCAGAAGATAAGTTAGACGACCAATTTGGCGGATTACCTGAAGGAAAGTTTAATTTATCTGAATTTGATGGCATAGAATGTTCTAAAAATGAATTTGAAGAAAATTGGAATCGATAAACTACATAAAAGGTGATGCAACAACTCCAATAGGAAATGACAAAAAATTGATTGTTCATATCTGTAATGATATTGGTGGATGGGGAAAAGGATTTGTCTTGGCAATATCTAAAAAATGGAAAAAACCAGAACAGAAATATCGTGAATGGTATAAATCACAACAGAATTTTGAATTAGGAGAAGTTCAATTTGTCGACTTAGATTATGACTTATCAATTGCTAATATGATTGGACAACACAAAATCAAAAGATTGAAAGGACAAATTCCTATACGATATGAAGCCGTTGAAAAATGTTTATCGAAAGCAGCTGACTATTCTAAAGAAAATAATTTTTCAATTCATATGCCGAGAATTGGTTGTGGTCTTGCTGGAGGAGACTGGAATACAATTGAACAAATTATACAGAAAAAATTAATAGACAGAAATATAAAAGTGACTGTTTATGACTTTGAATAAAAAATAACGAAATGCCAACAATGTATAAAAAACATAGGGCATTTGTGTTTAACCGAAAAGCCAGTGTTTATTTGCAAAGTCGCCAAATATAAAATTTGGCATTTTCAATAAAAAAGATAAAAGCAAAATATTATATTTGGCTTAGTACCAATCCGAAACGTATCGCTTATCACCTGCCCTACGTTTCTTATACGAGACGTTAGCACATATTGAAATCAAATAATGGTATTAGGTTAGTATGAATTGGTTACGGTTAGTTTTAAAAAAGGAATTGTAATTCATCTAATTTTAAGACATAAATACCATAAATCAAGTAAATTTATAAATTATTTAATATAAAATTTCACTTATAAGTGAAATTTATTTCTATATTTACCGACTAATGAATGGAATAATACGCTTAAAACACATCAATGATTATGCAAAAGTAAGCTACTATTCAATCTGTTTAGATTATGACGATGAACCTATTGAAAGTATAGATTCTTTATTTGAATCGTTTATAAAAGAACAATCTAACAATAAAGAAAAACTAAATCATATTTTAAGTTGGTTAGCGGAAATAGGAAATAAATATGGAGCAACAACAAGATATTTTAGACCGGAACAGCTACAAGGAGAAGCTCTAGGGTTACCTCCAAGACAATTTACTAAAGAACCTGTTTATACTGAAGATGGAGCACCACTTCCAAACAATTTGAGATTATATTGTCACATGCTTAATGAAAATGTAGTCATTTTATTTTCGGGAGGAATAAAAACAGCAAAAACACCGCAAGAATGCAATAATGTAAAACATCATTTTAAGCTAGCAAACAAACTAACTAATATTATTGACCAAGCCATAAAAGAAAAAGACATTATCTGGGTTGACGAAAATTCGGATATTGATTACTCTGACGACTTAATACTTTACTATTGACCCATGAAAAAAAACAACATAATAAACGATTGGCTTACTGAAAACAAAGACCCCGAGATTGAGAAATTGGTGAGTCGTAATTTGGCAATTGCCAATAAGGTTCATAAAATTTTAAAAGAACGTAATCTTAGTGATAGTGATTTTGCCAAAATATTAGGGAAGAGACCTTCTGAAGTATCCAAATGGTTAAGCGGAACACATAATTTGACCCAAAAATCAATTATTAAAATGGAATTGGCTCTGGGTGTTCAACTTATTTACATTGAACAAGTACATAAATATGTGTATCTAGGGAAAATAGAAGGAAGTATGAAAGAGGAAATAAATAAATATACTGGTAAAAAATACAAAAAAACAATGCCAGCTTATGCAAGCTAATGAGCGAATTAAATAATAATAATATCGACCCCGAAAAAATACATCTAAAGTACATAGAAAAAGTAACTGCAACTATAGATGAATTTGAATCGCAGGAATCTAACCCTTCAATTGCTATAAATATTGCGCACGTAAGTGGTCATAGCATAGAAGAAAGTAAATATCTACTAGGTTTACAGATTGTCTTATCAACTACGGATTCACCACAAAAATTAGAATGTGAATTTAGATATAATTTTCATTTCTCAATAGAGAATCTAAATGAGATGTACAAACTTAATGAAAACAATAATCCTGTATTCAAAAAATTATTCGTTGCAACTTTAGCAGGAATTTCGTATTCAACACTAAGAGGAATTATTTTTGAAAAAACCCTTAACACTAATTGGGGTGCTTTAGCTCTTCCCGTAATTAATCCTTCTAAAATATTGGATAGTTGGATTGAAAAAAAATAACAACATGTGCTAACAATTTGTATAGTTCATTTGCTCCCTTCGGGAAGCAAACGCACCATACAATAGCCGTTACCGCACATGAAAATCAGGTCGAGTAAAAATGGAATAGTACGCAAGTATGATCTGAAAAACTGGTACGGAATCGGAATCAAAAACTGACGGAAAACTGACTCCTAAATTGAATAGTTAACCGAAATCTGAAAACCAAAACGCAACGACTGACATTACTCGGACGAAAAAATGAAAGAGTTTGCGGAATCGAAACGCAACTGCTGACAGTACTCGGACGGCTAAATGAAATGTTTTGCGGAGGATTAACTTGAATTTGAAAGCAAAACGCAATCAAAACCTACTGCGGACAGTACTCAGACGGCTAAATGAAGTGTTTTGCGGAGAATTAACGGAAAATGAAATCTTGAAAAGAAATAATTACGAAACAAAACGCAAAAACACATGCGGTAACAATATATATGTGATCATGGCTGAGATTTGGGTTTAATCGAATGGTTCTCGTATATTTATAATGGCGAAATGATTTTAAAGCTGAATTAAAGTATAAAATCTGCGCAGAAATGTCCGATGGTTAGGTAACAATTTGCCTCGCCACGACACATATATTAGACGTTACCGCACATGAAAATCAGGTCGAGTAAAAATGGAATAGTACGCAAGTATGATCTGAAAAACTGGTACGGAATCGGAATCAAAAACTGACGGAAAACTGACTCCTAAATTGAATAGTTAACCGAAATCTGAAAACCAAAACGCAACGACTGACATTACTCGGACGAAAAAATGAAAGAGTTTGCGGAATCAAAACGCAACTGCTGACAGTACTCGGACGGCTAAATGAAATGTTTTGCGGAGGATTAACTTGAATTTGAAAGCAAAACGCAATCAAAACCTACTGCGGACAGTACTCAGACGGCTAAATGAAGTGTTTTGCGGAGAATTAACGAAAAATGAAATCTTGAAAAGAAATAATTACGGAGCAAAACGCAAAAAAAACACATGCGGTAACAATATATATGTGATCATGGCTGAGATTTGGGTTTAATCGAATGGTTCTCGTATATTTATAATGGCGCAATGATTTTAAAGCTGAATTAAAGTATAAAATCTGCGCAGAAATGTCCGATGGTTAGGTAACAATTTGCCTCGCCACGACACATATATTAGACGTTGTAAGTAATTATCAAAATTCAAATAAACTAAAATGAATATAAAGTTTTTACTACTTTTTTTAATAATCATCTTGTCTAGTTGTGGTCAGAATGGAAAAACTAATAAAAGAGATACAAACGAAATCGAATATGTTTCAAATAGTGAAATTGTAGGAGGTTTTGATAGAGAAAAATATCCAATCTTGCAGGAAGCTATTCTTTTAAAAGAAGATAATTCCTTAACAGAAGCAATTGAAAAATTCAATATCGCAGAGAAAGAATATGGACCTATGATTCCTATTTACCTAAATAGAGGAGTCGTCTATCAACAAATGGGTAAATCCAAAGAATCAATCACTGATTTCGAAAAATGCCTATCATTAAATAATGAATATTACGCAGCATTAATAAATCGTGGAATTGCATATGTATATTCTAATCAATCAGAAAAAGCTTTAATCGATTTGGATAAAGCCATTGAAATCAATCCAACTGAACCAGCAACATATCTAAATAGAGCAATTGCATATAATGATTTAGGTAAGACTAAATTAGCTTGTTCCGATTACAAAAAAGCCAAATCACTTGGTTTAATGGATAAATATGGAAGTGACTCTGTTCCAAGATGGCTAAAAATAAAATGTGTATTTTAAACTACTTACAACATTATATATGAAATCAGAGCAATTTAGTGCTAGATCGAAGGGTCTTTCCTTTTTGCAAAGGCGCTGAATTTTTATAAGTTTAATAAGAAATAAAAATGCGCAGATAGATCGATTGGTTTTGGCTTACTTGCCTTGCTCCGATTCATATATTTGGCGTTATCCGTGCATTTTAGGAATCTGAAAAGCAAAACGAAAGCAACGAACGGTTAACCACCCAATGACCTGAGTTTTCTTGTGATGGTTAAGGTCTAATCGAAGAAAAAGCGATAAAAAAACCAAAATTGAGGAGGATTACGGAGTAGTAACGTGCTAAAAAATCGCTTTTTGGGCTGATCATCAGCGGAATAAAAAAAGTTCAGGTTCATTTGGTAAGGTCTGTCCCCTACTCGATGATTGCAAGGTGATCGCGAGAAGAAAAAATAAATTTGACGGAGTAATTACGCAAGTAATATCACCTTGCTTGGCAGCCTTGCTAAGGTTTGTGACTGGAAAAAAATAAACGCACGATAACAAGATATATGTGCCATAGCAGCAAAGTGATCAATCGATTGGTTGTTGTATTTTTAGTAAGGCGCAATGCTTGCAGAAAGTAAAAGTTAGCAACCAATGCGCAGAAAAGTCAAAAAGCAAGGTAACATTTTGCCCTGCTACGACACATATATAAAACGTTACAGCACATATGATGAAAAAAGAAATAATTCCAATACTGATTTGTATACTTCTGCTACTCTACTCAATCGGAATTACACTTCTGACGGATTATGTACTAAATTATAAACATTATCTAGGAATAGCTCTCATTGGAATCTCAACAATACTTTATTTCAAGAATAAAAAGATGTTTGTTTATATATTCGGATTGACATTGATACTCGGAATTATAAGCTTAATAGATATTTATTATTGGGAAATTTTATTCAGCATTGGCCCCATTAATTTCAATCCAATATTTTTGGCTTTATTAATTACATTCCTTGTTTTAAATAAAAAGCAACTAAACGAAATGTTTCCCGAAAAGAAGTTGACGGAACAAGATCTGACGAATAAGAATCTAGAAACGGAAAAACTAATTGAGAGTTATCAACGAAAGTTCCAATCAAAACCTGAATCGGAATTGAAAAGTATTGCAGATGAAAATAGCGGTTATGTGAACGAAGCAAAAACTGCAGCAAAACGCATTTTAAAAACAAAAAACGTGCTGTAACACTATATATGTGATCATAGCAGCTAATTGATTAATCAAAAGGTTCTTGTGTTTTTGGTAAGGCGCAATGCTTGCAGAAAGCAAAAGTTAGCAACCAATGCGCAGAAAAAACGAAAAGCAAGGTAACATTTTGCCCTGCTACGACACATATATTAAACGTTACCCAACATTAGACACCAATTGAAAAATAGAACAAAATATATACTTCTAGTTTTAATTATTACAGCACTTGTATTGACTGTTTATAATGATAGAAACGAATTGACTGGAACAAGTTTTGATTCTGATGAATTAAAATACGCTAAAAGATTTTTCGGAATAGGAATTTTGTGCGTCGGACTATATCTTTTCAATAAAAATTGGCGGAATTTATTGATCAAAATTATGATAGGAACATTCAGTATATCTTTAGTACTGAATTTATATATATTTCCACAGATTTATGAAAGTGTTCAGAGTAACAAAAAATATGCTGAATACTCTGAAATAAAAACTTGTGAAGAAATGGAAAAAAGATTTCTAACTGACTTAAAAAATGAAGAAATCTTTTATTTTCAATTTGGCATTGGATACGATATTGAATTAGCAAAGACACTTATGGAAAAGTATAAAATTGAAAGTATCGGAATGGGGTGCCTAATTCAACCTAAGATGCAATGCTATAACCAATTGGTAAATAACTACCTGAAAGAAAAATACAACGACGGAATAATTGACTATTAAGAAATAAAAAAACGTTGGGTAACAACACCTATGCGATAATGCAGGCTTTTGGTTTAGTCGAAAGGTCATTGTCTATTTGGTTTGTCGCCAAAGATTTAAATTTAGTATTTTAGAAAAGATAAAAACAAAACATAAACTTTGGCTAAGTGCTGGCTCGAAAACCAGTAATTTTCTGCTCTCGCACTACGCATAGCTAAACGTTAGGCAACATTAAAACAAACCTTGGAAAGACAACAAGCAATAGAAGAATATTCAAAAATCAAATTGACCGAACTTTCTCAAAAAGAAAGAGCTGAACAATTAGAAGTTATGACTTTAGAAGATTGGAGTGATATGGACGAATGGAATTCCTTGCCAAAATCAATTCAGAAAGAATTTGAATATGGAGTAGAAATCAAAAATCCTCAATCGGAAAAATACAACTCTGTCTTAATGATTTGGTTAAAATATAGTCTTCAATCTGTGACCAATGAATTTCTTAGTGAGAAACTGAATATTGACACAATTATTGGAGAACCAGTAGAATTAGAATCCTGCCCTTGTTGTGGCTATAGGACAATTGGAGAACGTGGGAATTATGACATCTGTAAAGTATGTTGGTGGGAAGATGATGGACAGGATAATCAACATTCTGAACAAGTAATGGGCGGACCGAATTACGGAATAAGTTTGGTTATGGGCAGATATAATTACTTGGTTTACGGACTATATGACCCAAAACGAACGGATTTAATGGAAAAAAAAGCAGAAGAAAGAGAATATAAAAGAGGTCGAATATTTGAAATTATTGACAATGAATATCTCGTTGAAAAAGGAACTGATTGGAGATGGAAAATAACGATTGCCTAACAATGGCTATAATTAATACGGGTTTGGTTGATTAACTCAAAGTTTAGTGCTTTTAACCAAGTCCGCCAAATCTTTTGATTTGGGTTTTAAAATGAAAAAATTAAAGCAAAATAAAAAGTTTTGGCTAAGTGCTTAATCGGAAATTCAGTAATTTTAATTCCCGTACTAACCATAGCCGAGACGTTGTGGTTAATTTAAAAATAAAATTTGTGAAAAGAGTTATCTTCATATTCCTAACTCTAATTTTCGTCTGCTGTAAAAAAGAAAAAGTTGACGGAATAATAATCGGTGGCACATTGCTTACTCATCAATCTTTAGAAAGAAATCGTAAAATTGAAAAATTGATTTTACAATCACTCAAAAAAGATAAAAACTCAATAATTGAGTTAAAAAACTTCCCAAACGGAGGTGCGGCTAGTGCTTATGATTTAGGATATATAATTACTCAGATAATTTATCGAATTGGAGAAAAAGATTTCGCAAAAATACTGAGTGAAATACCAAAATCTGAACGAAAAGGTTTTGCCGGATTCATTATGGTGGGACTTGAATACGGAGATAATGATTATGACGGAAAAATGGATAATAAACGAATGGAATCTGAATTTCCAAAACTGACTGAAATATTGAATGAATAAAAACTAACCACAACACGATATATGTGATCATAGCAGTTAGGTAATGATTCGGAAAGTCTGTGTATTTTTACAAAGGCGCAATGCTTGCAAAATGGATAAGTTAGCAACCAATGCGCAGAAAAACCGAAAAGCAAGGTAACATTTTGCACTGCTACGACACATATATTAAACGTTAGCGGCAATATGAAAAAGGTAATTCAATATATTAGTTTATTCTTAGTTTTGGTAAGCTGTTTTCCTAAACAAAAAGATGCTGTTACCGAAATTGAATTACTTAATGATATATTCGTTGAGCTAATAGGAACGGAGTATTATTATGAGAAACTTCCAATTCCTCCAATCCCTCTACAATATGCTAAAAACTGGCAAGACTCGATAAGTCACAAAATTCAAAAGGATAAATTTGACGAAGCTTTTAATAACCCAAAATTGGAAACAAAAGAATTGGTATTAGGTCTCGACCCTTTTCATCTTAATTCAAAAAAGGAATTTAGAAGTTGGAATATTAAAAAATCATCATTCCCAAGAATGTACTATTCAGATACTCTACACTCATTGGATTTTGACCAACTCTTCACTCAATTGGTGGACAGTACAACATTTAAGAAAGGTAAATTGGAACTGAATAAAATATCCCAAACAGGAAAATATATCATCAAGGATTTAAGAAAACTGGAAAAACAAAATAAAAAGTATTGGAATAATACAGATTATAGGTTCATTGGGGCAATAAGATTCTCTGATTTTAAAATAAACCCAAAAAACGATAGGGCGGTTTTCTACTTTAATTTTACTTGTGGAAGTTTATGCGGATCAGGCGAAATAATATTCTGTCTCAAAGAGAATGGAAAATGGAAAATTGTGGATAGGAATACGCTTTGGGTTTCATAAAAACAACCGCTAACAACATATATGTGTTCATAGCAAATAAGTGACCAATCGAATGGTTATTGTATTTTTGGTAAGGCGCAATGCTTGCAGAATGGAAAAGTTAGCAATCAATGCGCAAATAAATCGAAAAGCAAGGTAACATTTTCACCTGCTACGACACATATATTAAACGTTACCACACATATAGAAAACCTTCTTATGCATATTAAACAATTAGAAAGCGTATTCAAACTTGAGTCAAAAGAACGATATGGATATCTAATAAGAAAAGTTGCTGATTTTGAGCAAGTTTTTCTGATTGCTGACAAACAAGGGAATTATGTTACTTGCGGAAATAATAACGAAAAGATTATTCCAATCTGGCCTGAATTAGAATTCGCTCAAGAATTAATCAAAACGGAATGGAAAAACTGTGTTGTTACAATGGTTGAACTAAATAATTTTATGAACTGGATGGACAAATTGGAAACGGAAAACTATCTCATTGGCGGATTTCCAAATCAAAAATTGAATTCTATAGTTGTGAAACCAACCGAAATTAAGAACCACTTGATATTCGAATGCGAACAGTATGAATAAATAACAACGGAAAAACTGACTGAATTGAATATTGCTGATTTTTTAAACATAAAGACAAACTATCTCGGAATTGGAATTAGGTCAATTCTCTTTTTCGGAAGCCTGTTACTTCTGATTTTGATAGAAATATTTGTTTTTTGGGGAATTTATGGAGAAGGCGCAACTGCAAGTAGAATTTCAGAATTATGGTACGTTGACTTAATCTTAAATTACCTGCCCATTTTACTTGTTGGTGGATTTTTAATTTATAGAATAATAAAAGAATACAAAAAACAAGAATACGGGAAATTCAAAACCAATCTGATTACACTTTTTATTTTGGTTTTTCTATTCTCAATCAGAAGTCAAATCGAACGACTGATTTTCTAAAATAAGTAAAAACGTGTGGTAACAATACCTATGCGATAATGCGGGGTTTAGGTTTAATTGAAAGGTTATTGTCTATTTGGTTTGTCGCCAAAGATTTAAATTTAGTATTTTAGAAAATATAAAAACAAAACATAAACTTTGGCTAAGTGCTGGCTCGAAAACCTGTAATTTTTGCTCCCGCACTACGCATAGCTAAACGTTGTAGGTAATTAAAAACTGAATGGGATTAGATATCACGCACTATAAAGCTACTATGGAGAAAGCTGAAAGCCACACTCTATTTTACATTGGAAATGATATCTATGGAGAAACAGGAGCTGAGATTAGAGAAAAATTTGATGACTTTAATGTTGATTTTGATCATTTTCGAAAATATGTACAGGAAATTGATGTTCCTACTGAGGTTGAAACTGTAATAATTATAAAGGGAATTGAAAACCTAAAGAATGTAAAAGAACATTTTAAATCAAGTGAAAGAACTTTTATAGTTAAAGAAAATGAAAAGCAACTTCAAAAAGAGCTAGACGATTTTGAGAAAATGAAAGACTATCAGAACTTAAAAAAGGATTTTGAAGATATTCATCATACAAATTGGATAATACTCAAATACTATACCTTAGAAAAAAAAGAAGGATTCTATTTCAAAAGTGTAGGAGAACAACGAAAAGGTATGAATGGAAAATTCTGGGATAAGTTCTGTAATGGAAATAAATGCAATTTTGCACTTAAAGAAGACTTTTATTATGCTTTTTCTTGTGTAGATCGTTATTGGGATACTGATACTAAACAAATCGTAAGACTAAGGAAAGAAGAATTTAAAAAAAAATTTCTAGATAATTTTGAACTTGGAGCTAGTTTTATGTCTATATCTTATTAATAAAAACAAAGTTTATGAGAACATTTTCGGCTATTATTTTTTTACTTTTTATTCAGTTCTCTTTTGGACAGAAAGCAAAGGATTATTTTAACAAAGAAGTTATAGATTCTCAAAAGAAAACGGCTAGATCAATTATCAAGAACCTTGAAAATGGAGAAATTGAATTATCAATGAAGTATTTTGACAATTCAATTAGTGAATTAAAAAATACTCTAAAATCTATTTCATACAAAATTTCTAAAGTAAAAACAGAAACTAAGTTCTCATTAGTCATTGTTTTTGATGAAGGTTTTAATATCTATAGATGTAGATACTATGATGAGATTAATGAATTATATCAAGTTGACTTATTCATGTCCGAAGGACAGCCAAATTCAGATGTTAAGAAACTTGAAACAAAAAACTCCGAAGTATTGAAAGCAGAACAGAAAAGGCGAATGGAAATGAAAGATGTTCCTCCTCCTCCACCGCCTCACTAAAAGAAAAAACTACCTACAACAACATATATGTGATCATAGCGGTTAAGTGATAAATCGAATGGTCTGTGTATTTTTGCAAAGGCACATTGCTTGCAAAAAGTCAAAATTAGCAACCAATGCGCACAAAAATCGAAAAGCAAGGTAACATTTTGCCCTGCTACGACACATATATTAAACGTTAGGTGTAATTAAAAATTGAATGGGATTTAAAGTAGGAAAAGGTGTTCCTCCAATGGAACGGGAATTAATATATCTCCTTGCTGACCTATGTGTCAAGTGGGGTTTTTGTATACCTCCTGATGATCATGATGAAATTTCAAAGAAAGAACATTATAGTTCAATTGAATTTGCACAAGATGTTGTTAAAGCAGAAGGAATGGAAGGCTATATGGGATGGGTAAATCGAATAGCAGAACGTTTCAGAGAAAGGTTTGGAACAGATGAAATTGACTCTTCAACTTTTGTTGACAGAGTGAGAGGGAATAAAGAAAATTGGTAATTCAGACATGGCTTGGGGAAAAGGAAAAACTGAAAAAGGACAAGGAGGTAAACTAGGACATTCTAACAGAGATGGCTGGGGATACCATGATGAAGAAAAAGTCATATCAAAAAAACAAAGGAGATTAGAACAGAAACAATTAATTCTAGACGAAACCTCGAAGATTGATAAAAACTTGAGGGAACAAGCAAAAATTTTGATTCAAATTTTAAATCAACATAAGATTAATTTTGAAATTCATGAATTTGATTCTGGTGCAGCTATGATGGATATTCAGGTGAAATCTGACTTTTACTGCATTCAAATGACGGAAAATAAATTTGGATGGAGTAAAATTGACGAAGATTCTGGTTTTAGCACTGTACCGGATTCTGGATATCTGAACTGGCATGATTTTAAAAATGAATTTGACGAAATAGTAAAAAAATACACCTAACATGTTGTATAGTGCATATGCTCCCTTTCGGGAAGCAAACGCACCATACAAGAGACGTTATAGTGCATCATAAATGGAATTCTACCAAAAACAATTTAATGAGTTATTTAAACTACTCAAAAAAACAAATCAGCAACCTGAATTGATTTCCAAATGTGTAAGTCAAGAAAATAACGAATGTGCTTTTTCTTCTTTTAATAGTTCACCTTCTAAAGTTGATAAAGAACATATTTTAGATGTTTATCGAAATAGATTTGATTTAGAAAGTAAATTCAGACCTAACGATAATTTTGTAATTGGATATAAAGATTTAATTCCAAGCCTTGAGCGTAGTAAACTTCAATTTATTAACGTAACTCAAATAACATCAGAATGTGGAACTTTCCTAATTTTCTCAGATTATGAGTATACTGAATTTGTTGGAATCCTAAAATCCAAAAGGACTCTATCTGAAGTAAGGCTAAAAATGGGTAATTCCATTTATTATAAAGAAAAAACATTCATGAACGGAAAAATTGACTAAAGAATGTCTCGATTGAAATACAATAATGATTGGGGTTATATGACATTTGGAACTGAAAGCTTCTATTGGAAATTTGGAGAGTTTATTGAGATTACCCAATCTAATCGAAAGAAAAACACTTTAACTCTAAAATTTGAACGAAAATCTTTATTGAATTTTGTGAACAATAAATTGAAAAAACCTAATAACACGGAAATTGATATACTTCCCCCTGAATTTGTAGCTCAAGCTATTAAATTTGCTATAAATAATGGTTGGAATCCCAAATTATCTGTTGGAGAGTTTGAATTAGAATATACTCAAAATCAATTTATAAAATATTAAAAAAAAGCACTATAACACTATATATGTGATCATAGCAGCTAAGTGATAAATCGAATGGTTATTGTATTTTTGGTAAGGCACAATGCTTGCAGAAAATAAAAGTTAGCAACCAATGCGCAGAAATATCGAAAAGCAAGGTAACAATTTACCCTGCTACGACACATATATTAAACGTTGTGCATAATTGGAATGAACAGAGGAATTTACATACAGATAATAGAAAACGATGAATTTCACCTGAAATGGGATATAAATAGAACATTTTGGAATGAATCCTCAGATATTTATACTTTTTTACGAAATCACACACTGAAAATCGAACATAAATTTGATACCAAATTCAATGCTTTCGCGAACAATGAAATTCCTATGGGCGGAATAAAAATGTTGGTAGATGGAATTAAAAATGATTTGAATTTTCTAATTGGAGAATATGACGATAAACCAATTACAAACGGACTGAATTCAATCGAAGTAGAATACGATGGAAAACTTATGGAATTATACTACAAAGCTTCAAAACTACATTTAATGATTTTGAATTTAGTTCGGTTTATAAAGAAATTGGAATCCGTAATTGAAAAGAATAAAAAAATTTTCGTTTGTGGAAATGCTTATTTCAATGATAATATGTTAGAATCATTGATGAAATTAAAAGCTGATTTTAAAGCAACTGGAACAATAGAAACTAAAGGTATTGCAGAAACTGAATTGAATGAACTTATTAAAAACGAAAGCCTGATTAAAACGGGTAAAAATTATAAATTAACACGCAAAGGTCTAATAATAGATATTGCGGAATAAAGTCGAGTAGGTAAAGGGGAATCTCACCCCTAAACCTCTCCCAGAACCGTACGTGATAGTCTCCCATCATACGGCTCTTCTTAACAAGTCAAGGCATAAAACCGTATTGCCAATGTACAAACATTGTAGGATACTGCTTCGCAGTTTCCTGTAACCATTTGTAACTTGCAAACCAATGTTTACGCCTAAATCTCCGATATTTGTTACGTACCCATTTTGCCAGTCGCATATTCAGAAAACGGAATACATAATGTAATTCACTCATCCGAACTTTTCCATAATAATGAATCCACCCTCGTACTTTGGCTGCTATAATGCCTGCCAAATCTGACAGGCATAAGTGAACCATACGATGTAGTTTCATCTTGAATAAAGTTTGATTGATCCGCTTCTGTCTCTTACGACTAATTGAGGGGGTAAAACCTAAATGAAAATGCCCGAAGTAACCCTTAACCATTCGGGGTTTGAATGTAAATCCTAAAAAATCGAATGTTACATAATGAACCGCAAATGGAGGATGCTTCTTTTGGTTGCGTTTGCAATAAACAATATTGCTCTTCCCATCTTTTATCTCCAATTTACATTGAAATAAACGATGTTTTACTGCTTCCAAGGTACGCATCGCTTGTTTGAAGTTTTTACAATGAATAATAATATCATCGGCATAACGCTCAAACTTTACTTCGGGATGATGCTTCTCCATCCAACTATCAAAAACTACGTGCAAAAAGATATTTGCCAATAATGGACTAATAACGCCTCCTTGTGGTGTGCCTTTAGTACGTGGATGGATTGTACCATCTTTCTTTACAACTGGAGCTTCTAACCAACGTTTTACATACAAGTGAATGTGCTTCTTTTTGGTAAAATGTCTTAATGCGTTAAGCATTAAAACGTGGTCGATCTCATCAAAGAAACTCTTGATGTCCAAATCGATTGCCCAATCTAGTTCCATACAGTGCTTTCTACATTGTACAATAGCTTGATGTGCCGATTTATTGGGTCGATAACCATATGAAGAACTACTAAACAAATGATCTACATCTTGTTCTAATTCTTCTCGAATTACCATTTGAGCTGTTCGGTCTTGTACCGTAGGGATGCCCAGTTTTCTTGTTTTACCTTCCTCTTTGGGAATACTAACTTCACGAACCGCTTTTGGAAAATAACTACCACTAGCTAATCGATTCCATACAGGATATAGGTATTTCCTCGGCTGTGTGGATACCTCTTTTATAGATAATTTATCTACGCCATAAGTACCGCCGTTACTTTTCACCTTTTTAAAGGCCTGCCAAACTTGTTCGCGCAATATCGGTTGCGACTTTTGTTTCTCTTTGAAAATCATCCTAAAAAAAAAAATCTTAGTTGTAATACAATTTAAAACTGTTAAGTCAGCTCCTTCGCTCCATATTCATTACAAATACTTCAACACTACTACGAGCTAATCCGTCACTAATAACATAGTATTGCTACTTTCTTCGTTGCCCTTCGGGGTTATCGAATTTTTGCACTACATTTTAGCTTCTCCTGTTCCGTAATTGAGCCGTAAGTAAAGCTCCTGCCCTCTTTATGCCGATTGCCACTTAACCAGTAAATAGGTTACTCCCGTTAAGTTCTGTCTCGCTAGACCGCCCATCCTTCGATTTTGACAATACTAAAGTTGTTTACGACAATTCTACAAGGGTTCAATCTCATCTCTTTCAGCTTCTTTACTCCCACCATAGCTTAACTAAACTTCTCATTATACAAAAATGGTAGCGCCTTTAACCTTATCGCTCAAGACCAACTCGTGAAAAGTAAGCCCCATAAGGCGGTTTGACTGATATGCCTATACATCCCAGCCGAGAGACCAATACTCACTTTCCTTTTACGTACTTCCACTTGAAACTAATGTCAAGATTGTTTCTAAAAAAAATGAGCCTCTCATCTCAGTTACAGTTTTTGTTGCTCCTTATTTATTTTAGTAAATTGTATCCCGAAGCAACCCAGGACACACAACGCTGTACAACAACATATATGTGATCATAGCAGCAAAGTGATCAATCGATTGGTTTGTGTATATTTATGAAGGCGCAATGCTTGCAAAAAGTAAAAGTTAGCAATCAATGCGCAGAAAAAGTCGATGGCTCGGTAACATTTTGCCTTGCTACGACACATATATAAAACGTTACCCAACATTTGAAATGAATATCAGTTTTGACCTCGATAGCACGTTAATTCCAAATGGAAAAGAATTCGAAACCGAAAAAAGGAACGGAATCGCAAAACTTCTTGGAATTGAAAAAATACGGAAAAGGAACAGCTGAAATTATTTCTGATTTGCAACGTGAAGGACATAAAATTCATATCTATACAACATCATTTAGGACAAAAGGAAAAGTAAGACGGACTTTGAAATATTATGGAATAAAAGTTAACCGAATTGTAAACCAGACAGAAAACCAAAAAGTTCTAAAATCTCGGAATATTAATTCTTCGAAATTTCCACCAGCATTTGATTTTGACTTACATATTGACGATTTAAAAGGTGTTGGAATTGAGAGTGAACGATTTAATTTTAAAGCAATTATTATTGAACCGACTGACAAAAACTGGATTGAAAAAATAAAAAAAGGAATACAAAAAACATTCGAATTGAGAATACTCAAAAGACTATTAAAAGAATTATGGCTTCAATCAGATGATTGTACAGAACCAATTGAAAATATGTGGTTTTCTATTCAAGAAGTAGCTAAATCAACTGGAAATACAAGGAAAGAAATAAAGAAATATTTGTATTAATTAGTTGATAACAAGTATTTAGAGCTTAAATCGGAGGAACCTTTATTATTTGAGTTTACCGAAAAAGGTAAAAGAATTAAAACCGATTTAGAAATAGAAAAAATAATAAAAAACGTTGGGTAACACGGTGTATAAAACATAGCTAATTAGTGCTTAACCGAAAGGTTTGTGCATATTAACAAAGTCCGCTAAATATAAAATTTGGCGTTTATAGTAGAAAATATAAAAGCAAAATATTTATATTTAGCTAAGTAATAAGTCGAAACAATAGTGCTTATCACCTGCCCTATGTTTCTTATACGAGACGTTAGCCATAATAAACTCACTCAACTGTAACAATGAGAATTTAAATGAATCTTTAGAGAAGGAAAAACAAAATTTATGAATAAAAAACAGTTTGGAATACTCATAATCTTTTTACTTCTAATTCCAAAATTAGCAACTTCTCAAAATGTTGATTCAAAGATAGATAGTCTATATAAAGTAAAAGGTAATCAGCCCGGATTTTCAATAGCTGTATTTAAAGGAGATAAAATTATACTTGATAAACAATATGGTATTGCAAATCTTGATTATAATTTTCCAATAACAAATGAAACCGTATTCGACATTGGTTCAATTGCTAAGCAATTTACGGCAGCAGCAATTTTGATATTAGAGAATGAAGGAAAATTATCAATAAAAGAGCCTGCTTACAAATACATCGATAACCTTCCTCGGTATAAAAAGGGCGATCCAACAATAGAACAATTATTAAATCAAACAAGCGGAATACCAGAAGTTGACCCCTATTTCTATTTAACAGATTTATCTTTTAATGACCTACTTACACAATCAAGAGTTAGCAATATCATAGTAAATTTAAAAGAACTCAACTTTAAACCTGGAGAATATTTTGAATATACAAACGCAAACTACATCTTGCTTGCTAATATTATCGAAAAAGTGTCAGAAAAATCTTTTACAGAATATCTGCAAGACCATATTTTTTCGCCATTGAAAATGGAAAATACCATTAAGAAAAATAGTACGTACACCATAATAAAAAATAGAGCTATAGGATATATTGAAGATGATGGGGCTTATTACAAAATGCATTTGCACTCTGCCATTTACAATGGTGATGGTCAAATTATGACTACTGCGAGAGATATGCTTAAATGGCATCAAGGCATTCGAAATGCCATTATCGGCACACCCAAATTGTGGAAGAAAATGCAAACCAAAGCAAAACTAAATGATGGAACTGTAATCGACTTTGGATTAGGTGTTGAATTTGAAACACATAACGGTTATAATGCAATGGGATTTGATGGTATGATTATGGGAGGATTCGTTTCTAAATACTTATATTTTCCAGAATTAGATATTGCCTTTTTTACTACACAAAACACTTTTGAAGAAGACTTCAAAGAACGCTTTTTTCAACTTGTGGATTTATATACTCCAAGTAAAAAGCAAGTTAACACCAATCAAAAGAAAGAGAATGTAATTATTAAACTGCCTAATAATGACCTTAAAAAATATGAGGGAAATTACATCTTTCTTGGTAACGAATATGAAGATATAAAAACAGGAATAATAAAACTAAAGAAAAAAATATTAATCCTAACAATGGCAGATGGAAAAGAAATAGGAAAATTAGAGCCAATTGGTAATCAAAAGTTTTTGATGGACGGCAACATTATTGAATTTGATATTCAAGTCAATAATAAACAATACAAGTTTTATGCAAACGAAAATGAAAAACCTTGGTTGTTCAAAGAACTTGAACCGTACAAGTATACAGAATTAGAATTAAAAGAACTTGAAGGCATTTATTTAAATAAAAGTTTACAAGTAGCTAAAGAAATTAAATTTGAAAATGGTAAGTTGCAATTACATTATGGAAAAGGAGCATATAATGTTGAAGTGGAGGTATTATCTAAAGACTTATTAAGTATTCCCAACTACTCAATTCAATTATTACGAAATAAGAATGGAGAGGCTATTTCGATGAAAATTATGGGATTAGAATTTGAAAAGATATAATTACTATGGCTAACAATGGATATAAAAAATTGAGACGAAAGTGATAAAACGAAATAATAAACATAAAACAAAGGTCAGTGCTAAACCGAAAAGTTAGGGCGTAAAATCCCCAACTGTTCATAGCCGAAACCGCTGGAGTGCATTACTAAAAAACCTAATAATTTAACGAAATAATTAAAATTAAAAAATGGAAGAAAAATATGAGGACTTGAATGAAGAAATGTATAAGAATTATTACAAACATTCAGCAAAAAGTAATCTGTTGGTAAAAATATGGTCTGATGCTCTTAAAGAAAATTATCCTAGAAGGCTTAACAATTTTGGATTTGTAACCAATAAGGACCTGGAATTGATTACCAGATATATAAGTGCGGAATCAGGAACCACCCTATTGGATATCGGTTGTGGAAGAGGAGGGCCGGGTTTATGGATTGCGGAACAAAACAAATTGAAATTAACCGGTATAGATATAATTGCGGAAGCGATTGAACAAGCAAATATATTTACGCAAAATTTCGATTTACATTTTGACGCTAAATTTGAACTAGGAGGATTTTGTAATATTCCATTACAAGATTCTTCAATAGATAATATCATTAGCATTGATGCATTCTGGATGGTTCAGAATAAAAAGGATGCATTGAAAGAGATTAAAAGGGTTTTAAAGAAAGGTGGTAAATTTGTTTTCACAACATGGGATAGTATAATAGATAACCCATCTCCCTTATTTGAGGAATGTGGGTTTACTATAATTTCAAAGAATAAAACAGAGGATTGGAAAAAGTATCAAAAGCAAGTGTATAATGATATTTTAAAGTACAAGGATGAGCTATTAACAGAATTGGGAGAATCAGCAAGGATATTAATCTCGGAGGCATCCACTGTCCCACCGATGCTTGAAGTAACTGAAAGACGACTATATCACACTCAAGTTCGTTAGAACTTGGTATGATTTTTTATAAAATGATACACACTACAACATACGGTCATAAAACAGTGCCTGGAAAGTGGCAATTTTGAACTATATAACTTTTAATAAACAATTCGATACTTTGATACAGAATTGCTCCGAATTGCGCACCGTTTCGTACCGCTGACCGTTGTATGCAAGCATAAAAAAAATAAATATTGGGAATTTTAAACTGAAGAAAGAATAAAGAAGTTAAATCGGAATTTGAAAAAGTATTTTCAGACTTAAAAAGGATGGGAGAAACTAAACCAAGTGCAAAAAAGACTTATGATTTACTTGCCGAATTGGACTTTAATACTTCTGATTCTAAATCCGAACTGTTAATCTGGGAATTTAATAATATTCAATATCAATCGAATACTAATAGTTTATTTTACTTCTATTTCCCGATTGTAGCGCACATTTTATATTACAAGCCTAAATTTGAAAAAGACATTTTGGGATAATTAATCGGTGCGAATTTTACAAACGGAGAAACAGAAACAAAAGAATTGATTCTATTAATTCAACGCGCAATGGAATTCAAACTATCTGAAAACAAAAACTATCTTACAAAAGAAAGTAAAGACTGGATCTTGAATGAATTGCCGAAAATGGAGGAGCAAGTTGAACGTGAAGTTCAAAAATGCTGGAAAGAATTAAATGAATAAAAAGCCAACATACAACACGATATATATGATCATAGCAGCCAAGTGATGAATCGAATGGTTCTTGTATATTTGGTAAGGTGCAATGCTTGCAAAAAGAAAAAGTTAGCAACCAATGCGCAAGAAAAATCAAAAAGCAAGGTAACATTTTGCCCTGCTATGACACATATATTTAACATTGGTAGCAAGCTAACGGAAAGTTACTTACATCAAAAAACTATGAGATTTACTTTATCCTTGATTATCTTTTTATTGATTTACTCAAATACTGAAGCACAAAATACTGAAACCAAATGGTATAGTGAATCGAATACCAATGGCATAATCCTTCAGAATAGTTTTCCAAAAGGAGGTCTATATGAAGGATCTAAAAAAAGATATTTTAATTACAGCTGTCTTGTGTTCTTTAGCCGGGTAATTAATCAAACCAAAAAACCATTTGAATTGACAGTTGATTTTCCTGCTGATAAAATCGGCATTCCTAATTCTCCCAACACCTTTGTCAAGTTATTTCTATCTTCTGATAAGATGACTCTTGAGAAACAAAGTTTATTTAACTATGGATTGACCGATTTTGATTCTCTTGATGATTCAACAATAATTCAAAAAACACTAGAACCTAATGAAGAACACCTATTTTATGTGGTAGCAGTATTCTACCAAACTAGGAATGATTCTCAAAACGAAAATAGAGGAGGAAATCGGACTGAACTTGTCTTGGAAGGAGAAAATCTATTCTACAGAATGCTTCCACAAATTGAATCAATGCATTGCGGAAAAATAAATTTTAAAGATTAAACTAATAAATGGCTATTTGATTATTTAACCAGCAACCAACAAGGTGTATAATTCATTTCTAGTACTCGCCTACTTACGAAAATCCTCTCGGATTTTCTATTAAGTTTGTAGTTGCTAGTTTAGTTGCTGAAACACGCAACGAAATTATGCACAAACCGTTACAAACAATCCAAAAATAAAATTTATCAAATGACACGAATTAACTTTATAATTGTTGTTTTATTAACAGTAATTAATTTAAATGCACAAAATAACAAGAAGCATTTCTCAATTAAGGCTGGAGTAAATTTTACAAATTTTATTGATAATAATTCTGACATACCGGTAAATTTTGAAGGTAAGACAGGATTCAATATTGGAGGAGGTATAAGTTTTCATATTATAGAAAAAATAAAGTTCCATCCTGAAATTTTATTTTCCATTCAAAAAAGTGATTTTTCAATAAAATCATCAGATATCGTCTTTTTACAACCAAGTGAACCAAATCTCCTAATAATTGGTGAAATTAACAACTCATCCATCATCATTCCTTTGAAGTTTGAATATGCTTTATTACCTAAATTGGATTTAGAATTAGGACCTCAAATAAGTTACCTAATTAATAATGGATTAAAATATGACGAATCAACAGAGGGTTTTCCTATTGTCCAACCTTTTCTTTTGAGTCAAAATCAAAATGACCTTGAATTGAGCTTTAATTTAGGATTAAAATACTCACTAACCGAAAAATATAAAATTGGAGTGAATTATACTTATGGTATCAATAAAAGGGCTGAAATAGAGATATTGAATGATATAGATACAAATGGTATTCGAATTATTGATAAAAAATCTTTCCATTCATCAATATTCAATATTGAATTAAGTTATGAACTATAAAAAAGTTTTGTAGCATTATATATGAAATCAGAGCAATTTAGTGTTAGATCGAAAGGTCATTTTCTTTTTGCAAAGGCGCTAAATTTTTATAAATTAAATAATAAATAAAAATGCTCAGATAGATCAGTTGGTTAAGGCTTGTCTGCCTTGCTCCAATTCATATATTAACCGTTAGCTATAATTGCTAAAAAAGATTATTTGTAATACATTCTAAACAATGTTATGGAAATACTAAAAAAAGGAGAATATACAGGTGATGTTATTAGACAGCTTAACATTGATGGAAATATTATAACCAATACATATTATTCTACAGGTAAAAATAATCCTGATTGGCATTTTCACGAAAATTTTCATATCTGTTTTGTTTTTCAAGGTGGTAAAGCTGAGACAAACAAAACAAGTACATATAGTAAAAAGGAAGGTAGTATCTTCTCGTATTTTTCTGGAGAAAAACATCGTTGGATTTCGTGCAAACCTATTTCTAAAAGTGCAAATATTGAAATAGGAAGTGATTTTTTGAAGAAGTATGGACTATCGGAAAATTCAATTAAGGACAATATTTATCGGAACATTGAAGCTAAATCCATCATTTTAAAAATGCAAAAAGAAATGATGATTCATAGTATTGAAAGTACCACAACCATCCACAGTCTACTATTAGAATTGGTTTCAGACTCAAATGAATCTCAAGCAAAACATATTCCTTATTGGACTATTTCGTTAAACGAATTACTTCACGATAACTGGAACGAACGAATGACGCTCAAAGAAATGTCCGAGACTATCGGAGTACATCCTGTTACCATTTCTAAATTTTTCAGAAAGTACTTTGCCTGTACTTTGGGAGAATATCAGCGTAAATTAAGAATAGAGCAAAGCATACAATTAATAAAGAATTCTAACTTGTCCCTATCCGAAATTGCGTTCCATTGTGGATTTTCCGACCAAAGTCATTTTACAAGAAACTTTAAGAAAATGACAGGTTTTCTTCCAAAACACTTTCAAAAATATTAGGGCAGTAGGCTAATCTGGTTCTATTTTTTCAATATTGTTATATTTAGTTTTGACTCAAATTAAATTTTTGAGTTTATGAAACCAAATACAAAAAAAGAAAAGACCTTCCTATTCATATTATTACTAATCTTATGTAGTTCCCTAACCTCAAATGGTCAGGAACAAATACCTATTCCTGTTAGCAAAAAAGAAACCAAGGCAGTTGTAAATTCTATTTCAAAGCTTGTTAATAAATATTATGTTTCGCTCGAAGTTGGTAAACAAATGAGCGATTTAATAATATCAAATAACAAGAGTGGGGTCTATAAAAATATTACTGACCCCAATAAATTAGCTGCTCAATTAACTAACGACTTACGTTCAATAAACGGAGATTTACATATGAATGTCAGCCTTCATTCACCAAGTGGTACAGTGAAAGAAAATAAAGTCTCTAAAAATATTGATACAAAAGGAACTTGGAGCAATTATGGGTTTCAAGAAATTAAAGTGTTAGATGGTAATATTGGTTACTTAAAAATAAGTCATTTTACCAATTGGAATAGCTTTGAAGAAGCCAAGAAAGTTATTAATTCTTCATTCCTTTTTTTACAAAATACGGATGCACTAATATTAGATGTTAGAAACAATCGTGGTGGATTTGAAGAAATAGTTGCCTATCTAATCAGTTATTTATTTGATGAAGGGCCTATTCATCTTTCAGACTATTATAGAAGGTATGAAAATAAAAGAGTCGGCATCTATACTTCAAAAGACATTCCAGGGAAAAAATTACCTAATATTCCTGTGTATGTTTTGGTTAATGATCAAAGTGCTTCAGCTGCCGAATCTTTGGCATATATGCTAAAACATTTGAAAAGAGCCACCATAATTGGGGAAACCACAATGGGAGCTGGTAATGGTGCAATGACGCATAAAATTAACGAAAGATTCTCTGTGAGTATTTCTTCTGAAACTACTATAAATGCAGTTACTCAAACCAGTTTTGAACAAGTTGGGGTAATTCCAAATATCAAAACATCGAGTGAAGAGGCATTTAATAAAAGTTACTTTTTAGCACTGAATTATTTAAAGGAAAATAACTCTAAAAATATTGACCCTTCCAATTATGAGACTGTTATTGCTTTTCTTCCCTCAAACCAAGGTAAAGAAATAGTTGACATAAATTCTTTTAAAGAATACATTGGCACATACAAAAATGCTAATGTAGAAATTGTTGTTACTGCCAATGATTCTAATCTTTTTGCTGAAGTCATTGGCAAAGGAGGAAAACTAAAACTAATTGCTAAAGGAAATCATACCTTTTTGGTAGATAATTTAAAAGAACGAATACAGTTTGTTATGAATGAAGAAAATGAAATAATCAAACTTATCGGTATTGATAGTCCTATGGAATTGGAAAAGACTAAATAGGTTTAATTAATTTAGATGTAAAAATAGATAACACCGTATATAATTAATTGCTTGATTCTTGTCTACTTATGAGAATTCTCACGGATTTTCTATTTGGTTTGTATTTACTAAATTACGTGTTTAACCACGCAACTAACCGTTAACTACAATCTAAACTGAAACATCGATGAAAAATATATTATTACTCTCTTTAGTTATTTTAGTATCCTGCAAATCTGACAAGCAAGATAATTTTCTAGAAAACCACGATCATTCAAAACATATAAGCCAGAAAATTAAAAGCGAAAAGGCTATTGATTTCTATAATAAAGGTGCTAAATTATTTAAAAAAAGAAATTTGGATTCTGCAAAAATCTACTTAAATAAATCTTTAGAAATAGAAAAGAATCCAATGGTAATAAATGAACTTGGAACAATTGCATTAACTGAAAAAAAATATCAAGAAGCTATAAATTATTTCAATGACGGTATAAAACAAGATTTAAATTATTGGCCAAATCACATTAATAAATCAAGAGCATTTATCTTAGAAAATCACTTCAATAGTGCGGAAAAAACTTTAAAAAACATGTTACTTAAATGCGAATCTGAGTATTGGAGAGCTTATGCCAATCTATATTTGACTTACATTTATACAAACGGAATAGTAGATTGTGAAAAAGCAAAAGAATCTTCAAATAAAGCAGTCTTTATAAAAAAAGACATTAAGTTAAAAAATCAATATGAGAATATAATTAATAGAATGAAAAAAGACTGTAGTTAACATCATATATGAAATCAGAGCAAAAATTTAATGTTAAATCGAAAGGTCATTTCCCTTTTTGCTATAGCGCTAAGTTTTTATAAATTAACAAGAAATAAAAATGCGCAGAAAAATCGAAAAACAGGGTAACATTTTGCCCTGCTACGACACATAAATTAAACGTTAGGCCCCATTAAAAAAAGCAATTGAACACAAATTATCTAAACAAAAAAATCATGAAAAATGTAGCTATACTTATTACATGTCTATTATCAGTTCAATTTGGAATCGCTCAAGAAAATAATAATGCCGCAATAGAAATTGTGAACAAAAGAATGGAATCATACAATCAGCACAATTTTGTGGACTTCATAAAACTCTACGCTGAAGATGTCAAAATCTATACTTACCCTGAAAAATTGTTAGGAACTGGAATAGAAAATATTTCTTCGATTTTTAAACCAAAATTTGAATCTAAATCAATTCAGGTTGAAATTGTTAGCCAGATGTATAATGGAAAACACGTTATTAATCACGAAATAGTTACCGAAAATAGTATTGAGACAAAATACATTTCTATTTATGAAATCAAAGATGGATTGATATCGAGCGTAAGATTTGTAAGGGATTATGAATAACTTACTCTTGTAAAATTGAGAGGAAAAAAACGGAAGTCTAACAAGACATAAAAAACATAGGGCTGTTTAGTCTAGACCAAAGGTCTTTGTTAATTAACAAAGTTCGCCAAATATAAAATTTGACATTTTCGAAAAATGATAAAAGTAAAATATTTATATTTAACTCAGTACCAACCTGAAACGTATCGCTTATCACCTGCCCTACGTTTCATATACGAGACCGTTGACAGTAATTAAAGACCAGAACTTCCTAACATAGTTGGATTAAAATATGAACAATAAAAATGAAACAAATATCAGAATTGAATTATTAACAAGAGAGAATGAGTTTTTAGAAAAAGGAGTAAATTACTTTTGGAAATGTTGGGGAAATGATTCTAATTTCAATTTTTACAATGACTGTATTAAGAATTCACTATCTGATGGGGTTTCTCTGCCAAAATTTTATATACTTTTAAATGGAAAAGGGATTATTGGTTCTTATGCTTTACTAACAAATGACATAATAAGTAGACAAGATTTATTACCTTGGTTTGCTTGTTTATTTATTGATGAGCAATTTAGAAATAAAGGTTATGCTGAAAAACTATTAGTTCACGGACTGAAAGAAGCTAATAATAAAGGGTTTGAAAAAATATACCTATCAACTGATTTAAAAAATTTTTACGAAAAAAAAAGGTGGGATTTATTCTCTCATGGATATAATTTGAGTGGAGAGAATTTTAAAATTTATGTTAAATCAACAAAATAACAAACCACTGCTAACACTATACATAGCAAATAGGGTAATTTAAGTCGCTTCGAAAAACCTATGCTTGTTTGCTGTGTTGCCAAATCTAAACTAATTGTTTATTTCCACTCCTAAATACCATATATTTAACGTAGTAACACATTGAGAAAAATACTCACTTACATATTATTACTCACGATTTGTTTCGGGTGTTTTGAGAAAAAAACCGAATGGAAAACTGAAAGAAGCGCAATTATTTTTTTTAGTTCTGAACCAAAAAACGAAACATTCACTCTGACATTTAAAAAAAATGAGAACTCTCTGATTTACCAATATGTAAGTCACATTGACACATCTAAAACTATTTTTATAAAAAAGACTTTAGAATCAAACTTTATTCTTTTCGGATCTGAGAAGTTTATAAAAACTGACAAAAAACCTTTCAAAAATGAAAAGCTTAATGATCTAGAATTTGAATTTTATAATATAGAAAACCCTATTACCGATGGAACTGGCCCAATATTATTTAATCCAACATATGGGCTTTTAGCTATAAATAATGTTTTCGGACCAACAATCATATTTCTTGACGAAAAGAATGACACTATAACCCAACAAATAATTACTAAATTGAATGAATAAAAACATGTTACAACATATACATGATCATAGCAACTAAATAATTAATCTAAAGTCCATTACTTTTAATCCTCGAACTAATCATAGCCGAGACGTTGGCAAAAATTTGAGAAATGAACATTGAATACAAAACATATACGAAAAGAGACAAATCTGATGTTTTGAAAATGATGACCTCATTCAATGAAATTTATGATTACGATTTTGATCCGAAAATTGGAGAGAAAAACCTAATTGACTTTACTTCCAATGAAATACTAGGAAGGCTATATCTAATTAAATACCAGCAAAGCAATATTGGCTATATAGTACTTTCATTTGGTTTTAGCTTTGAATATGAAGGCAGAGACGCATTTATTGATGAATTTTATATAAAGGAGAATTATAGAAATCAGGGAGTAGGAAAACTAACTATGGATTTTATCGAATTGGAATCAAAAAAATTGAATGTCAATGCTATCCATTTAGAAGTTGAATCTCATAATTCAAAAGCAAATAAACTGTATATGAGTAAAGGGTATAAATCCAACAATCGAATTTTATTAACAAAAAAAATAAAAACTACTGCCAACAATAGTTATAAAAACAAATGAGAAAAACAATCTACACGCTTATACTACTCACAAGTTTAAAGAGTTTTAGTCAAGAATTATTTGAACACGAATTCGATAAGAATATCAGCATCAATGTGATTGACAATTCTGAAGAAGGCGAAATTGCTAACGGTAAATTCATAAAAGGGACATTTGAAAATGAAACTGTAGTTTATCTCAAATCAAAAAAGAAAGGATTAAAAAATTTAAACGGGAAAAAACTAGAAAAACTTTTTGATGGAATTAAGGACGGTGCTCTAAAATCTAGTAAAGGAAATTTAATTAGTGAGGACTTAGTAAAAATAAATGAGCTTGATATTTTCAATTATAAATATTCTGCGAAATTGAATGGAGAAAAAAAGATAATTGAAAACTACGTCTTCTTATATAACGAGAATATCTACACAATCCAATTCATGAATAATAAAGATGAATTTGATAAAAACACAGAATTCAGAAGGGGAATAATCGAATCAATAAAACTGAAGTAAAAAACGTTTTACAACACTATAAATGTGATTATAATTATTTATTGATAGATCGAAAGATTTTTATTTATTAGGGTGTAAGCTTACAAAACGTAAAAGTTAGCAACAAATGCACTAATAAATAAAAAAAACCTTGCTACGACATATTCATAAGACGTTGGCAATAACTAGAAACCAAAAAATGAAAATCACACATTCGATATTACTAATTATAATTATACAATTACCAATACTATTATTTTCACAAAAGAATAGTTCTATGACTACAAATGGAACTCTTCTAATTATGGGTGGAGACTCCACTAATGACTACTTTATTTCAGAGTTTGCAGGTTTAATTGGTAGTATTGAAAGCGAGATTGTTATAATTCCTACTGCTATCGAAGATAAATATCTAGACTCACAAAGTGACATTAATATTTTAAAAAAACCATTTACTGACATTGGTTTTAAAAATATTAACATCGTGCATACAAGAGAAATAAAGATTGCCAATAGTGATTCCTTAAATAATATATTGTTGTCTGCTGATGGTGTTTGGATAACTGGAGGAAGACAATGGCGTTTAGCAAAAGCTTATAATGGTACTAAAGTTCAAAACTCCCTAAAAGCCCTTTTAAATAAAGGTAAATTAATTGCTGGAACTTCTGCAGGAGCTTCTATAATGGGAGATGTTCTTGTTCGTGGTGATTCTAAAACTCAAACTATTATGCTTGGAGATTACCAAAATGGATTTGAGTTTATCAGTAATTGCGCAATAGACCAACATCATATTGCAAGAAATAGACAATTTGATATGTTTGAATTAAAAAATGAAAAACCAGATGTATTAGGCATTGGAATTGATGAAAATACAGGAATCATTGTAAGCGAAGATAAATTGAGAGTTATTGGAAAAAGTTATGTTACCATCTATGACAACACAAGATGGTCAGAGGAAAGAGATACAATCTATCAACTAAAAAAGAATGATAAACAATTTTATACATTATCAAACGGATACGAATATGATATCATAAAGCGAAAAGTTATTCAGAAAAATGACAGAGAAAAATCATCTTACAATAAAGAGATGATGAAAAAAATAACTGGTACATATCAACAATCTAAAGGATTAGAATTTGGTCAAGATTTAAAAATAATAGTGACATTAGATAACGGCGAGCTCTATTTTGAGCAATCTTGGAATAAGGCTAAGTATAAAGTAGAGTATCATTATTTAAGTACATTTTTTAGACCAAATAGCATTTCGGTTTATCACTTTAATAAAGATAAAACAGGAGCTTTCAGTTCTTTTTGGTTTTTCCAATATGCTTATGGGGGATCAAATTGGGTAAAACTATAGAATACTCCAAAAAAATAACTGTTGCCAACAAAATGTATAGTTTATTGCTATGGATTTTCATATCGAAAATTCATACACATGAATTATCTTTAACAACTACGAACAATACTAGCATACCTTCTTGGAACTAATCATATATTTAAAGTTATAATACATTATCGAAACTCATATGCATAGAATATTAATCACATTTATTTTTACTTTCTTTTTTGCGAATATCTACTCTCAAGAGAGTTATGAGAAATTACCATTTACGAAAACCAATTGTCCAACTATTATTATTGAAAAAGACATTATTGCGAATGAAAGTGCAATCGAAACAAAAAAAGAATTAATACTTGAAATGAGCATTTTGAAAGATAAACCAAATAGAAAAAAGCATAAATTCTACAACCTGACTGAAAACGGAATTGTTTTTGTCAGTTTAAAAACAAAAATTGCTTTTAAAACACAGGCTGAACTGAACAATTTTTTCGAAATTGAAGAAAATAACAGAATTTATATAAATGGATATTTAATAGAGAATTCTGATTACAAAATTGCGACTGAAAGTATTATTGAAATTGAATTAGTTATACCTAATTCTGAAAACAAATTAGATAGTAAAACAATTAATGTTTGGACTTTGGCTAAAAAAGAAAGAACAAATGGTTGTGTAAAACAGAATGTGAATTAAAATAACGTTGCGTTACACCATAACACAGCATATATGATCATAGTAGTTAAGTAATGAATATAAAAATAAATCAACAATTTACTCTGCTACCAAACATATATGAAACGTTAGTTCTAACAAAACAATGAGATGAAAAAAAGACACTTTGTATTAGCGCTCACTTTAGTTTTCTTTCTTGATTTATCAGGACAAGAAACCAAATATAAGCCTGTTAAATATCCAGCAACTTATGAAGCAAAAATTGACTTAATCTATACTAAAATAGATGATTGGGAAGGACGTATAGATATTTATTCTAATCCTGTTTCTCAAAAACCTACCCCAATTGTGATTAATATCCATGGAGGAGGTTGGAATCATGGTGTTAAGGAATCTAAAACTGGTTTTTCTAGTTTTTTTAAAGAAGGGTTTGCTGTTGCAAATGTAGAATATCGTTTGGTTAATATTTCAAAAGCTCCAGGAGCAATTGAAGACATACGATGTGCTTTAATCTATTTGCAGAAACATGCTAAAGAATTAAATATTGATACTCGCAAAATTGTTATCATGGGTGGTTCTGCCGGAGGACATTTAGCTCTCATGGCGGGTTTATTGAATAATAATAGAAAGTTTGATAGAGACTGTGCATACGATGGTAATATTAAAATAGCTGCAATTATTGATAAATATGGACCGACCGACCTAACTCTACTGAAAAATAAAGGTTCTGTAAAAAAATGGTTGGGTGATGGTTATAAAAATAGAAAGTTTATTGAATCTGTTTCGCCATTGTATTACGTAGATAAAAATAGCCCTCCTGTATTGATAGTACATGGCACTAAAGACCCAATTATTCCTTATGAACAATCATCTCTTCTTTATGAAAAATTAAAGGAACATGATGTCAAAACAGAATTCATATCAATTGAAGAAGGAGTCCATGGTAAATTTTCAAAAGAGCAGCGTTTAATGTTTAATAAAAAAATGTGGTCGTTTTTAGAAGAACTTGAATTAAAAAAGAATCATTAAAATTCATAAGAGACATTAAAATCACACTCTAATAAAAAAACCTAGGACAACAACTTATATAATTAATTACTTTGAAAAGTATTTATTTAGGGAATTTCGTAGGAATATTTTATAGCTTACAAATGTTTACTAAATTAGTTGTTTACAAGTTCATTAACTATATGTAACACAGTTCGAATAATTTAGAAAGCGGCTAAAAAAGGACTACTAACTCAAATACAATCTAGGAATAAGAACTTAGGAAAAAAATATTCATAAACGAGCTTGAATTGAACTATAAGGAATCACATACACTAATACTAAATAATATAGCAAGGTTTGTTGATTTAACCGAGTTAGAAAAGCAAAAATATCTTTCGTTACTTACAGAAATAAAAGTTAAAAAGAAGGCATTTTTAATGCAGGCAGGTGATAGTACTAAATATGAGTATTTTATAACTAAAGGTTGCTTAAAGGTTTATACATTAGATGAAGATGGTGCTCCTCACATATCCATGTTTGCAGTAGAGGATTATTGGACTGGAGATATGGCTAGTTTTATGACTAATACACCTACCCCCTATTTTATTAAAGCTACCGAACATTCTGAATTATTAGGCATCTCTAAGGCTAATTATGAATTACTTTTTCAGGAAATACCAAAATTCGAGAAGTTTTATCGCATCCTATATCAAAAATCACTTATAAGCTATATCAGACGTTCCAACCAAGCCATATCTTTAACTGCAGAGGAAAGATATATCGAGTTCAAAAAAAAATATCCAAAAATTGTCAATAGAATTACTCAGAAAGACCTAGCAGCTTATATCGGCATTACACCAGAATTTATGAGTAAAATTATTACAAAAGTCAATAGAATGTAAAAATCTTAAACTAGTTCATTTTTTTTCAAGCGCTTCTAACGGAATTTTGAAGCATGAAAAAAATAATGCACATCACCTCTTTTTTAACTTTAAGTTTTGCTAGCTATTTACAAGCACAATTTATACAAGTAGAGTTGTTTTCTGGTTTTGATAAAACTGATTTCACGCTTTACTCTAGTTATACTATTAATAAGAGTGAGACTTTTAGTATTAATACACTGGTTTTCTTTCAGAGATTTAAAGATAAAGAAAATCAAAGCTTTGATGAGATAGGTATTCAACCAACACTATTCTGGAATATTAACAAGCATATATCATTAGGGCCATCGATATATTACAATAGTTTTTCTGGATATTCAGAACGTTTTTCAGCAAAGTTCACGCTGAAAAATCCACAAGTATCATTTGTAGCTATTCCTACAATTGCTCATTCTGAGCAAACGAATGAGAACTATGCAGAAACCTTTATACAGCTTCAATTAAACACCTTAATAAATAATAAAATTTCTCTCTGGTTAAACGGACAGTTTTTAACGGTATGGGATGAATTCGTGAGGCATTCAAGAAGTTTTCAGCAACTACGGATAGGGCTATTATTTAAGGAACATCAATTTGGTGTTGGTGCAGACTTTGACCAGTTTGGACAAAAACCTATAAAAAAATCATCTTTCGGCATGTATTACCGAAAAACTATATAAACAATTTTAAATCTTAGATAGTATGAAAACTTTAGTAAAAAAACTTTTAAAAACGCGCCCAAATATTGGGTTTAGCATTGCTCGATTAACACTTGGTTTAGTAATATTTCCGCATGGTGCACAAAAATTATTAGGATTCTTTGGCGGTTATGGTTATACGGCAACGATGGAATCATTTACTACACAAATGGGATTGCCAAGTATTCTAGCTGCCTCGATAATCATGATTGAGTTTTTCGGAGCTATCTCATTAATTATAGGATTCTTTAGTAGGTTTTGGGCAGTATCACTTACCGGAATGTTCCTAGGCATCATTTTCACTACCCAATTAGAACATGGCTTTTTTATGAATTGGTTTGGTAATCAAGCAGGTGAAGGTTACGAATATTCTCTTCTAATTATCGGTCTATCCTTAATAACAACAATACATGGTAGTGGAAAATGGTCCATTGATCATCTAATCTCTAAAAAACAATAATTATGAAAAAAATAATCACAATAGCAGGCACTAATGCTCAAAAATCTATCAATAAAAATTTACTATCCTATACCACTAGTTTATTAGAAAACGTAGAAATTATTTCAATCGACTTAAACGATTATATTTTACCAATATACGGAGTAGATTATGAAACGGAAAATGGTATACCTACTGCAATTAAAAGACTTGATGAGCTGCTAGGTACTGCCAATGGATTTATTATATCTCTTGCAGAACATAATGGATCTTATGCGGCGGTATTTAAAAATACAATAGACTGGTTGTCTCGGGTAAACATGAAAATATGGAGAGAAAAACCAATGCTTTTAATGGCGACTTCGCCTGGTGATAGAGGAGGTACAACGGTTTTGGAATCTGCTAAGACATATTTTCCATATTTAGGAGCTAGTATAATTGCAGATTTTTCTTTACCCAATTTCTATGATAATTTTTCAGAAAATGGAATTTCTGATACTAAATTAAAAGAAGAATTGAATCAAAAAATACTCCTTTTTAAACAGCATTTAAATAACCAGTTGTAATAACTAAAAAACTATTACCTCTACTAGAAACCATGGTACAAGTGCCTTTTTAAAATTGTTGCTTTTTCAGCATCAATAAGTTCTTTGAAATTATGAAAATTACTTGCTTTGATTAAAACATAGTTTTGCAACAAATTCACTGTATACAACTGGTTGTTAATTGGCAAAGTGAATTCTTAGGATTTTATTACCTTTAATCCTATGTTCGGACAAGACATTTTAAAGAATTAAGAAGTAGTAATTGTAGGTTCAGTAAGAAAGATGAAATACTTTTCTATAAGTCTATACCTCAAGATGATTAATTGCGCCATTGCAGAAGGCATGTCTAGGGATGATTTTATTGATTTATCTACTTCAATAGATGAAGCACAACATCTACAAGTTATTGCTGCAGAGGAATTTCTAGATTTACACGAGCTACTAGATGATAAACTTGGGCCGGGATTTGGGGTTCGGGTAGGCCAACAAATGGTTATTGAGGATTATGGCGTATTAGGACTATCATGGCGCACTTGTTCTAAAGTAGGAGAAATTTTTGAACGTAGTGATCGTTATTTTAAACTCCTCTCGAATACATTTGTATGGAAAATTAAAGAAGAAGGAAACATTTCTCATGTCATACTCAATAGAGAATCACATCGTAGAGGTATGGAATTATCTACAGAAGCTAGTTTATCAGCCACAGTAATCGTACTCCAAGCCATTTCTGAAAAAGATATATCTCCTACCCAAGTTAGTTTTAAACACGGACCATCGCAAGATTTAACTAGCTATAATACTGCTTTTAAATGTCCAATACTCTTTAATCAACCTTGCTATTCCTTAAGTTATAAAACGGCTGACTTAAACTTAAGAACTGCAAAGGCAGATGCAAGTATAAACAGTTACTTACTAAAACAGGTAGATGAAAACACTAAAGGCATCAAAATACTCGGTAATAAATTTGTACGCGATGTAGAATCTCTTATTAAAGATGGTCTTCCTACGGGTATCCCTGCAATTCAAAATATCAGTGAACTCTTAGCTATGAGTAACAGAACACTTACCAGAAGACTTTCTGAGGCAAGTGTCACCTATAGAGATTTAGTTAAAAAGACTCAAGAAAAAATCGCTAAAGATATGCTTCGAGATAAAAATCAAAGTATAGGCGATATAGCCTTTTTAACAGGTTTCTCTGAACAAAGTGCTTTTAATCGTGCTTTTAAAAAATGGACAAACCAAACTCCTTCAGAATTTAGGAAAAACAACTAAAAAATCCTTTTTGGCGTAAAATGTCAAGAGATTGTCTTTAAGTGTCAAAAAACTCTTTTGAACACTTGGCATCTTTGTATCATCAAATTAATAAATCGATATAATGATGATAACAATAGTAAAATTAATAATAGGATTTTTTGCAGTACTAACTATTAATTCAAAAAACACTTACCAATCGATTCAAGAGAATCCGGAATCTATTTCGGGATACACTTTAAATTATGTAGTAAAGGATTCTAAAGTTGAAGCATTTAAAATCTTAGAAAACAAATGTAATGTTTGTCATTACAAAAGGAATAAAAGACGTGTGTTTACATTAGAAAACATGAATCCTTGGGCTAATGATATCTACAAGCAAGTCTTCATAAAAAAAAGAATGCCTAAGGGTAAAAAAATAAAACTCAACTCAAAGGAATATCAAGAATTATTAACGTGGATAACGTCTACAAAAACATCAACTAATGGAATTTAAACTAAAATTTATCGTGTTAATGCTCGGTTTACTATTCACTGGTCTTACAGCTGGTTTATGTTTTACTTGGTCTAATGCTGTTACACCTGGCATTGGTCGACTAGACAACTTAACCTTCTTAAGGTCTTTTCAATCAATGAATCGAGCAATTATAAATGCCCGTTTTATGATAGTATTTTTTGGTCCTGTCATATTACTCTTTGTAAACACCTATTTATTTAAAAACAGTAGTATAAGTTTCTGGCTATTCCTTGCGGCTGCAATACTGTTTTTTGTTGGAATTGGTCTAGTAACCATTTTTGGAAACGTTCCATTAAATGAGGTTTTGGATGCCTCTAATTTAGAAACACTTTCTAAAATTGAATTGCAAGACCTTCGAAATAAATTCGAACAACCTTGGAATTATTGGCATACCATAAGAACAGTATCATCATTTAGCGCTTTTACACTTTTAATCATAGGCATGCTTTATGCAAAATAAGATAAGTCATCAAAATCTAAAACAAATAATCAATCAAAAAACGAACAGTTATGAAACATTTAAGAGCTATTAGTATTGGAATTATTATCTGGGTAATTGGAGTAAGTATTTACACAATTTCCTTCTACATTCCGATTTTAGAAGACCCAGAATTTCAGGCAAATATTTTATTGTCCTTAGGAATTCTACCAGTAGTGTGGTTAGGAGCAAAACTATATTACAGAAAAAAAAGTACTATAACAGGATACTGGTTAGGGGTAGTTTTCTTTTTAACCGCCACCATTTTAGATGCTTTAATTACGGTTCCCTATTTAATAATTCCTGATGGAGGATCCTATTATAGCTTCTTTGCTGCTGCTGGTTTTTGGCTCATTGGAATAGAGTTTATTGTAATGAGTACCACGTATTGGTATACAAAAGTTTTTAGTATAACAAATACTGCAAATTACTTATAAAAGTAAAATCAAAAAAATTAAATAATTAAAACACAATTAATATCAATTTAAAAACGAATAGAAATGAAAACAGAAAACATTTTAGTTATCGGAGGAACTGGAAAAACTGGTCGCCGAGTTGCAGAAAATTTAACAGAATTAGGCCATAATGTACGCGTTGTTGGACGAAAAACAAACCCAATGTTTGATTGGGAAAACACTGATACCTATGACGCCGCTTTAAAAGATATGGATAGAGCCTATATTGTGTATTATCCGGATTTGGCAGTACCTGGCTCTAGAGATGCCATCAGTACACTTACCAAAAAAGCTTTAGAGGCTGGTTTAGAAAAAGTAGTATTACTTTCTGGTAAAGGCGAAACTGAAGCCGAAGCCTGTGAAGAAATCGTAGCAAACTCTGGTTTAAACTATACTTTGGTTAGAGCATCGTGGTTCAATCAAAATTTTAGTGAAGGTGCTTTCTTAGAATTTGTACTCAATGGTACTGTTGCATTACCAATGCCAAATGCAGAAATTCCATTTGTAGATGTCAATGATATAGCAGATGTAGTTTCTAAAGTCATCGTAGATGATAGCTATAACGGACAAACCATAACTGTAACAGGTCCTCAAAAAAGAACTTTTAAGGAGGTGGTTGAAATTATGGCTGAAGCTAGCAACAAGCATATTCAATTTGTACCAATTTCTATTGAAGAATTTAAGGAAGGTATGAAAAAAGCAGGATTACCTGATTCTTATGTATGGTTGTTCGGTTATTTATTCCAAGAAGTATTAGGAAATCCAGAGAACCAAGAAGTTTCTGATGATGTAGCCAAAGTATTGGGCAAACCAGCCATAGATTTTGAAACATTTGCCAAACAAACTGCTGCTACTGGTCTTTGGAATCAAAATGTTACGGAAACATTATAATATAAAAAACAATCATACAATAGGGCCTTTAAGTCAATTAACAATTAAATTATTGGTCCTATTGTTAATTACAAAAAATAATATAACAAATAAAAATATAAAATCAGGTACCATTTTTGGAGCAGGGATTGGACTTTTAGCAGGAATCTTAACCGGTAATATTGCTATTGGATTAGCTCTTGGAGCTGGCGTAGGTTTGGTTTTTGGAACCGTAATTAAAAAATAACAATGAAAAAATTTCTTAAATACACCTCGTTATCAGTTGTCCTAATTGTTGTATGGACTATAATGATTTTTTTAGGTACAGACAAAGGTTGGTGGCATACACCATTCACTGAACAAAAAGAGTCTACAAAGTTTATCAAATCAGTTCACAAAGAACTCAAAAAAGAATTTGTAGGCAGTATGGCAATGGCTATATTTAAAGATGGAGCGCCAGTAACGGAATCTTTCCATTCAAAGAATACTTCAGTTAACCGAAATACCGTGTTTCAAGTAGCTTCTCTTTCAAAATTTGTCTCAGCTATTGGCGTTATGCGATTAGTTCAGGAAGGAAAGTTAGATTTGGATGTTCCCGTATCTAACTACCTTAAACGATGGCAATTACCACCTAGTTCCTTTGATAACAATAAAGTTACGGTTAGGAGGCTTCTTAGTCATACTGCAGGATTGACTGATGGTCTTGGATACTCTGGTTTCGAGAATTTAAAAGATGTGCAATCTTTAGAATCTTCACTTACCAAAGCAAAAGATGCAGACCAAGGCAGAAATGGCAGCACGCAAGTAGGCATTTTACCAGGAAGCGAATGGCGATACTCTGGAGGAGGATTTACATTGCTTCAACTTATTGTAGAGGAAGTGAGTAGGCAGTCTTTTAATCAGTATATGAGAATAGAAATTTTTGAACCCTTAGGAATGCAATCGTCTTTCTATCAATGGGATGAAAAGTTTCGTAACAGACTCTGTGATTTTTATAACGCAGATGGTTCTAAAGCACCACACTTTTATTACACCTCTCTGGCTGCAACATCGCTGTATACAACATTAACCGATTTAGAAAAACTTTTTACTCTTTTTGATGAAAAACAAAGCGCTATAAAGCCATTACAGCCAAAATATCAAAGAATGATGTGGCAAGTTGAAGCAAATAAACTTGGTGCTCCTATATACGGACTCGGCACCTTTCTTTTTGCTGAAATTGACAATGGACAATTTATAATAGGACATGATGGTCAAAGCAATCCACCTATTAATACAGCCTTTCGATATAATCCTACAAATGGAGATGGTGTTATCATTTTGACAACTGGAAACTCCGATTTTGCTACCCGAATTGCAAGTGACTGGGTATTTCTAAATACTGGAAAAGTAGATACTTTACTATTTGCGATGCAACAAAATAAGATGGTCAGTAATGTAATAATAGGTAATGTAGTAATCATACTGCTAATTATAACTATTTCCCTTTCGCGAAAGTACTATAAAAGAAAAGTATAACCCATAAACATAAAATTATATCTACGTCAAACGCGATATGACGTTTGCAGAAAGAAAACCTATAGAAAAAAATAATGCACACTCTAATGCATTTGCTGATTTTACTAATGATTATTTTAAATCTAGTAAAACACTTAATATTAAAGAATTAAAAAAAGCTTGAAATGTTTCTGATAACTAAATAAATTTTAAATGGAATTTTTAAATTAGCTAGATGAAACATTTCAAAACACTATCATCCTTCTTAAATTATATTGAACTCCCTCCTCCAGAGCATCCTATGCTCAGTGTTTTCTCTACTAAAGGTGAAGGTTTTTTACCTTGTCCGAAAGAAAGTTCGCCTCCTATTACAAATGATTGCTATTCCATTAGTTTGAAGAAAATTATTAAAGGTGATTTAAATTATGGAAGAACAAATTATGATTTTACAAATGGTGTTTTAATTTTTATTGCTCCAAGACAAGTTTTACAATGGGATAATAGTGTAATCTATGAACAAAAAGGTTTTTCTCTAAATTTTCATGAAGACTTTCTGAAAGGAACAGAGTTGGCGCAGCAAATTAAGAAATATAGCTTCTTTTCATATTCGGTGAACGAAGCGCTACACCTATCACCAAGAGAAGAAAAACAAATTGAATCCATTGTAGAAAACATTAATATTGAATACCTAAATAATCCGGATGAATTTAGTAAAGAAATTATCATTTCACAATTAAGTACACTTTTAAAATACGCCAAACGCTTTTATGAAAGACAATTTTTAAATCGCAAAGAGCTATCAAATAATCTACTAGAGCAATTTAATCAACAATTATCAAAGTATTTTAATTCGGGACAATTGCAAGAAAAAGGTATTCCAAGTATAGAACAAATTGCAGATCAACTATCCGTTTCACAACGTTACCTGAGTGATACACTCAAAAAAGAATCAGGAAAAACTTCTACTGAACATTTGCAGTTATATTTAATTGATGAAGCAAAGAATGTACTATTAAACCCTGGCAAGACAATTTCTGAAGTTGCTTATGAATTAGGTTTTGAATACCCTCCTTATTTTTCAAGATTATTTAAAAAGAAAGAAGGTATTAGCCCTAAAGAGTATAGAAAAAAACACAAAATGAATTAAAAAATGAAACATGCTTTATTTGTAATATTAACTCTTACAACTCTGATTTCTTGCAAATTAAATCAGGAAAAAAAAGAACAACAAGAACCAAATGGACAACGACCATCTTCTGCGCAATTAATTGATGAATTAGACAGTAACAAAGATGGAAAATTATCCAAAGCGGAAGTCAAAGGACCAATTGCAGATGATTTTAATAATATCGATAGTAATAATGATGGCTTTTTAACTTTAGAAGAGTTAAATAAACAGGAAGATAAACCGCCAAGAACAACAAATACGAATAAGGATTTGTCCAATGAAATTGATTCTTCTATGAAGGTAATTCCAGTAAATACAGATTACTTTATTTCGGAAAACATAATTGACGGTATTCAAAAGGAAATGGTTGAATTAAATGGTATTAAGACTCTATGTTATGTCATCAAAACAAATTCTCAAGCAACTGAACATCAAATGGGTCCTTGGTGCCCTCGACATATTGAAGATGGAATGGAGAAAGCAGGAATTTGGTTTAAAGATGATAAAGTTTATGATGTTTCGGGACACTTTATTGCCGAATTGGCCCAATTTTACAGTGATGACAAGTGGAAATTATATAGAGAAGATGGGACTATTAAAGTAACCGACACTGAAGAAGGATGTTTGGCGGCAGCAAAACCACAAGTAGAGGAAGAATATCATAACTATTGTGTAGAATGTTTGCCTGAATATTTCAAAGATCAAGTAACAACCTTTGTGATTCCGGTAACACCAAGATATATAAAAACTGCTCAAAGTTTTGGAAGAGGTGGAATAGGAATTGCTTTAAATGGAGTTAAATATGATCCACCTGCTCCAACACACGCAATATTAGCGGCACATACAATTGCTCCTTTGGATGACCACGGAGGACATGTAAACCCGCATGGAGGGTATCATTATCACGCAGTCACTGGCTCTACTAAAGAAATTACTCAAACTAATTCGCACTCCTCTATGATTGGATATGCAATTGACGGTTTCGGAATTTATGCTTTAAAAGATAAAAACGGGAATAAGTCTGGAAATTTAGATGAATGTGGTGGTCATTTTGATGATAAACTAGGATATCATTATCACGCAGGCGAACCAGGAGGAAACCAAATTATAAAATGTTTACACGGATTACCTGGGTATACCCAAACAAAAGAGTAGAAAATATAAAACAAAGGCTTTACATATGTGCATTAGATAAGGTACCGTAACCAAATCGTTAGCTGTAATGTCTAGTATCTGAAGTTAATAAAAAAAGGTAATGAACGAACTTTATACCAATTTAGCGGAAGTTTATGAAGCAATGTACTCGTCTTTTATTGATTACAAGGCCGAGTTCGAATTTTATGCAAGTATTCTTAAAAAAAACGATAAAAAGCAAGTACTTGAATTAGGAAGTGGAATCGGGCATTTGGGTAATTTCTTTCAAAAAAATGAATTTGAATATTCAGGTATTGATTTAAGTGAAGGAATGGTCAAAATTGCCAAAAGAAAATATCCAAAGTGCGAATTCTCAAAGGAAGATATACGTTCTTTTAAGTTGGATAAGCAAGTAGGAAGTATGCTAATGGTAGGCAGAACTATCAGCTATCTATTGACTAATAAAGATGTTTTATCCACTTTTCATAATGTATACAATAATCTTAAAGAAAAAGGAATATTTAGTTTTGACTTTATTGATGCTGAAAAATTTATACCTTCAATTCGACATAGGAAAGAAGTCTTTCATAATGCAACTTATGAGAACGAGGAATATCTAAGAAAAAGTATATGGAATATAGACTTAGATAAAGGAATGACCTTTAACTGGGAATCTCACTATTTCAAGAAATCGAAAGATGGCTTAAAAGAAATCGGAATAGATAAATCAGTGATTAGAACTTTTACTAGGGAGGAAATTAGAATATTTCTAGAGCTTAATGATTTTAAAATAAAAGAAATCATATCGAAAGAATCCTATGCATTTCCAACATATGTAATCGTAGCAGAAAAGTGATGTATTATGCGCATAGAATATTTTTTTTTTAATCTTTTAGTTTTATATTATTTTCTTTAAAATCAATTACGGAATTACGTTTTGTTTATATTTAATTTAATTTTATTCTAACAATATATTTTTTTCAATTTTAATTCGTTTATACGTTAAATTAAAAAAACTGCATTTGCTGTTTTAACCTTAAACCAACTAAAATACCTCAATGAAAAAGATCACACTTCTCTTGGTAATTATTACATTATCTGTAATAAAATTAAATGCTCAACTTACTCTTCCATATACTTTTGAAAATAACTCAAGATATGCAGATGAAGATATTTATATTGGATTAGTTGGTAAGATGGAACCTACTGGTGATGTTTGGATGAATATAACTAATAGTTCTTTAGTAGCTATGTCTGCTGATGATAATACTGTAGATGGACCGGAATGGAGCGAACCTGCAGGATGGAAATACCCAGATATTTTTACCAAATTAAGTGAGATTACAGATAAAAAAATTCTAATCCCTCACGGCTTATATGCTTGTAGAATTTTTATTTCCTTTGAATCGCCTATGTATTTACGTTTTCATGAAACAGGTGGTTACGCGGGTGCTAATTTAAATTCAGAATCAGACCCTAATGATGGAATACGTTGGGAGTTGGTAGAATTAACTTGGGGAGATGCTGGTTTATGGACCAATACTAGCCGTGTTGATGCGTATCAATACCCAATGGGATTAGAAGTAAATGGCTTTTCTGGTGGTGTTACAGGAGAAACTTATGAAGAATCCTATAACGAAGCTGTCAACGGAAATGGAACTCCTCAATTTAAAAAAATTGGAGAATTATTATCCCATGATGAAATTTTAGCCGCTTGGGATGAAAATGTGAGTACCGATTATTTGGTTGCTAAAACAATAAAAACCCATTCTTATGACGGAGAACCTATTATAGAACAACCATCTAAAGTAGATGAATTTCCAAAAGATGTTTTAGACAGATACATTGATGATATTTGGGAAACTTATAGTACTCATGATTTACATATTAATATTGGAGATCGAGGAACCTGGGTGGGTAGAGTTAATAATAATAATAACCAATTTGTTTTTACTGATCCTGCTGATGGGACTATTGCCACTATTTATGACAAACCCACTACAGTAAATGCAATAGAAGGTTCTGGCTATTTAGCATATACACCTCATGATGCTAGTGTAAATACTGAAGCATATAATGAAGATTTAATGATTCAGGCACAAATGGCTGCAGCCATAAGTCGACACGCTATTTATACAAGCATCACAGATGAAACTGTTCAATACTCTCACGATGCAACTCGTTTTTTTCAAATAGAACCTTATAATGAATATGTAAGGTTTTTTCATGATGACATCATTAGTTTTGAATCTCAAACATATGCATTTGCTTATGATGACGTTGGTGATCATTCATCTACAATTCAATCTACGTTCCCCACAGAAGTAAAAGTAATTATTGGTGGATATTCTGAAGATAATGTTTTATCTACTTCCGAAACATTAATAAATGATGGGTTAATGATACTGTATCCAAATCCTACAAACGGAAATAATATTACTCTATCTGGTCTAAAAAATGATTTTACAATAAATATTTATACTATTGAAGGAAAACTCATTAAATCTGAAGAAGCTATAAGTACCAAGAATATCCAAATCGAAACCTCTAATTTAACTAATGGCCTGTACCTAGCTGAGATAAATAGTAAGGACAATAAGTATACTAAAACATTCAAGTTTTTAATAAACTAATAAAGTATATAACATCCTGTTTGTAGCAATTCTTAGAATCTAAATGAAATAAAGCTAAAAGTTACGGTAGAAAAAAAAAGTGCTACTGTAATATTTGCATCTATCCATTCACTTTAACTGAATAGATAGAATAAATAAAAGATTAATTTGAATTATTCAAGTAATGTAGAGATCTAGATAAACTGATTGATGAATTACCAAAAACTAGCAAAGTGAGACAATTTATGTGAAAAGAAATACTGTTGACATCTATAAAACATACTCGATATTATAAATTTTCTAATTTAGCAAAGCCCACTGTCTTTCTATAAATATCTGGAGAAACCCCTACCTTCTTTTTAAAAAATCTACTAAAATAAAATTCATCGTCATATCCAAGACTCGCTGCGATTTGTTTCAAAGGTTTTGAAGTCAAGTAAAGTTCACGCTTAGCCTCGATAATGATTCTATTAGAAATTAATGAACTTGGTGTTTGTTTTAAATATTTTTTTACAATTCCCGCCAAAGTTTTTGTGCTAATACATAAAATATCCGCATACTCTTTAGGAGAATGTAACTTAAAATAATTATTCTCAATAGAGTTTATTAAATTTTGTAAAATCTCAGATTTCTCATCAGAAAACTTCGGTACTATATCCTTATCAAAATGTCTTTTCTGTCTTACTCCTTCTATTAAAAATACCTTTAAAAAAGCTACAAGAACTTCATGCTGCGCTATAGAGTCCTTATCCATTTCCTTTGATATTTGATCAATCAAATTAAAAAATAGTGTTTCTTCTAAAATTTCAAAATGTGGAAGATTATGAAAATTATTAAAAAGGATTCCTTCTGTTTCTATTTCATTTTGATGACGATAGGTACAAAAAAAATCAGGATGAAAATTTAATAACCATCCAGAACAAGGATCCTTAGAAGTAATCATAAAAGCCTGATATGGCGACATACAAATCATTTGATTACCTTTCAATTCATAATTAAACATATCAGCATTGAGCCTATAATCACTGCCTTTCAATAAAATAATAGAATAATAATTTTTTCTTTGTAAGTGATCAAATTGACTAAGGTTTTCAAACCTTTCTAGTCTAAAAGCGAGTTCACCATTTTGTTTATCAATAATAGTTTGGGCCATACCTAATCTATTTTTCTTTTAGAATCACGGATTAAAAAGAAAGGAGTGTAAGAAACACTCCTTTCGAAGATAATAATTATTTTGAAGCCAATATATCTATTTTTCGAATGGCGGATGGTTCAAAATTTTCTAGAATAGAAGAAGCATTTTCCATAAGTGCAGCTGCAACCTTACCTGATAAATGTGCATCTCTACCAGAATCTTCTACAAAGGTATCAAAGATTCCATACGTAGTAGCATCAATTTTAAAAGCATACCAAGACAATGTTTTAGGTTCCTCTTCTACTAATTCTCTCCCTATATTAAGCAAGTTTTCTACTTCTGTTGTTTTTACTTCTTTAGATTTCATAATAACCAACAAACCTTTATTTTGTGAACCCAATTTATGATTAGAAGCCAATATGTCTATTGTTCTAATATCCTTACTTGGATCAAAGTCATCCAATAAATCTGCGGCATTAGCTAGTAATGCCTTAGCAACTTCGCCTGTTAAATGTGCTTGTCTACCTTCTTCTACTTTAAAAGTATCATAGATCCCAAAAGTGTTATTATCTATCTGAAAAGCAAACCACGAAACTGTATTAGGTTCTTTTTCTACTAGTGCTAATCCTTGATGTAAAAAATTTTTAACCTCTAGTTCTTTTCCTGATTTAGCTTTCATAATTACTAATAATCCGATAGCTTCTTTTTCTTTGTCTTTCATGGTGCTTGTATTTATAGATTTTGAAAATGTTTGAACTGAAAACCCTAGAAAAAATACTAAGAACGTTAATTTTAATGGAACGTTAGTTTTCATATTTTTTTCGTTTTTTATTCTGTACAAATTTGGGTTGAAATACAGAACTGTGGAATGGATATTTATTACTAAAGCATGGACAATTTTCAAAAAAAGAAATACTATCAAATCTACTATCTCTATAATCATGTATAAACACTTGAATGTTTGGTTTAACAGAAGCTATATTAATTATCTTAAAGTCAATTAGATAGAGACACTAACGTTTATTAAAAACAATTAATAATTATATATTTAGATATAAAATAAAGAAACAGAATTTACATCAACTAATTAATAAAAAGTTTTGCTTAGTGCTTAATCTAAAAATCAGTAATTTTAGTTCTGTATTAACTATAACCTAACTCTTAGAGCCCACTTCTAAAACATCAAATGAAAAAACATATATTAATTCTAGCTTGTTTCTATTTTGTATACGGGATTAAAGCACAGGAAAAAATTATGGTGAATGCCATCAATCGCGAATCCACCTCACTTAATGGTTATTGGAAATATATTGTAGATCCATATGAAAATGGGTTTTACAATTATAGATATGAACCATTTGAAAATCAAGAAAATCCAGGAAACGGTGCTTTCTTTACCAATGCCAAACGTAAATCAAAATCAGATTTAGTGGAGTATGATTTTGATAAAATGGATAGCCTTAAAGTTCCTGGCGATTGGAACTCACAAAAGGAAAAGTTATTCTATTATGAAGGTACTTTATGGTATAAAAAATCGTTCGATTATACTAAAAAACAAGAAGATAGTAGAGTATTTGTCTATTTCGGGGCCTCAAATTATGAAACCGACGTTTATCTCAACGGAAAGAAATTAGGTAAACATATTGGTGGATTTACTCCATTTCAGTTTGAAATTTCCAAATTATTAAAACCTAAAGGGAATTATATAGTAGTTAAAGTTGATAACAAAAGAAAAAGAGATGCTGTTCCTACTTTAAATACAGATTGGTGGAATTATGGCGGAATTACACGAGAAGTAAAGCTTATAGAAACTAGTAGTACGTTTATTTCTGACTATCAACTTTATTTAGACGATGAGGATACTAAAATAATAACAGGTCAAATAGAGTTAAATGGCTTTAAAATAGCAGAACAAGAAATTACAATCAATATTCCGGAATTAGGTATTAATGAAAAATTAAAAACAGATAATAATGGTAAATGTACTATTAAATTAAAGTCCAAAAACATTAGATATTGGTCTCCAGAATCTCCAAAATTATATGATGTAACAATTAGTACGCAAGAAGATAAAATAGCAGATCAAATTGGTTTTAGAACTATCAAAACAAAAGGGGCAGAAATTCTAATTAATGAGAAAAGCTTATTTCTCAAAGGTATTTCTATTCACGAAGAAAGTCCTATCAACGGTGGTCGATGTAATTCTAAAGAAGACGCAAAAAAATTATTAGAATATGCTCAAAGTTTAGGTTGTAACTATGTCCGATTAGCGCATTATCCTCATAATGAGTATATGGTTCGATTAGCGGATAAAATGGGGATTTTAGTTTGGGAAGAAAACCCTGTTTATTGGACAATTTCTTGGGATAATGAAGAAACGTATCTTAATGCTCAAAATCAGATTTCGGAAGTCATCAGACGAGATAAAAACCGAGCAAGCGTAATCATTTGGTCAATGGCTAATGAAACCCCTAATAGCGATGCTAGAAATGAGTTCCTTACCAAACTTGCTAAATTTACCAAAGAACAGGATCCTACTCGTTTGATTAGTGCGGCTTTAGAACAGCACGATTATAACGGTAATCCTAATACAAGAACAATTGACGATCCATTTGCTGAAATTGTCGATGTTTTAAGTTTCAATCAATATATAGGTTGGTATGATGGTGAAATAGAAAAATGTCAGCGAATCAAATGGAAAATTACTCAAGACAAGCCTGTAATAATCTCAGAATTTGGTGCTGGAGCTAAATATGGATTGCATGGAGAAAAAGATGATAGATGGACAGAAGAATATCAGGAATTCCTATATCAAGAAACTTTAAAAATGGTTGACGGAATAGAACAATTAAAAGGAATATCACCTTGGGTTTTAGTTGATTTTAAATCTCCCAGAAGAGTTCTACCAGAAATTCAAGATAACTATAATAGAAAAGGTTTAATTTCGGAAAAAGGTGAAAAGAAAAAAGCTTTTTTCGTCCTCAAAGAATATTACGAGAAAAAAAAATAAGGTAACCAATGAAAATATCATATGGAAAAGCAAAACTAATAGACTCTTTGAGAATATCAGTTTTATTGAAAACAATTTACATTGAAACCTATGCTGTTGATGGAATAACATTTGAGTTTGCAAATTTTATAACTAAAAGGTTCTCTTTAGAGCTTATAGAAAACATCATAAAAGAAAATCCAAATAGACTTATTATTGCTTATCAAAATGAAAATCCAGTTGGTGTTGCCGAAATAATCTATAATAGCACTTGTCCTATTAGAAAAATAAAAGTTCCCGAGTTAAGCAAATTGTATGTTCTAAAAAGATTTTATGGAAAAGGAATTGGATATGGGTTAATTAACGAGGCAGAAAAAGCAGTTAAAGAACATGGATTTACTGAGTTTAATCTTGAGGTTTATATCAAAAATGATAGAGCAATAGCTTTCTATGAAAGACAAGGTTATACATCAATTGGAAATGTGGATTTCCCTATGGAATCTAACACTTATGAAAATCTAGTAATGAATAAAGTATTCAATTAATAAAGCATAGTTATATTCCTATAACTAAACTTTTTTTTAATAAGTATAAAGAATTAAATCATAAAAGAATACACAAGTAATGATATATTCTTCTACCCGATTTTACTGTTAAAAAATAGTAAAACATTTTTCAATTTGCTACACATTATGTAGCTTTGCTATCAATAATGTAGCAAATTAAACTATGTCACTACCCACACCAGGAAAACCAGTTAGAGGTTCGAAATCAGGAAATCATTTAATGGCACTATTTGACTTACTAGGAAGAAGTTGGTCGATGGGAATTATTTGGAGACTACAAGAAGGATCTTGTACATTCAGGGTACTTCAGGATAGGTGTGAATCTATTTCGCCAACAACATTAAATAGAAGATTGAAAGAATTAACTCAATCATTTTTAATCGAAAGAACGATTGATGGATATGCGCTTACCGATAAAGGGAAAGAAATTTTCTTACTACTAAAACCTTTAGAATCATGGGCAAAAGATTGGGCAAAAAATTTTGAAACTAATGAATAGAATACAATCCTATAGTAATTACGACTTTGATAGAGCTGCTGAATTACGTGAAGTTAACACCAAATTTCGAGAGGTTTCGTATATACCAATTTTTAAGAATAACTTTTTTATTGTTACATCAGCCTTAAAAGATGAAGTGTTAATGAATATCCCTTTAGAATTAACTTCTTTTACAACTAAAAAATATTTTCTTGGCGTATCCAATAATAAAGAAATTTGGTGCATTGATTTATCAGAAATTGAGCTTTCGACTATAGCTAATTTCATATCATATTCTAAACTATACTGTGTTCGAGATTGTTTTCATCTTATTAATGAAAGAGAAGCTTCGTTACTAGCATATGCTAAAGGAATCACTAATTGGAACAACACCCATCAATTCTGTAGTAATTGTGGTTCTAGGACAATCAGAGAAGAAAAAGGGCATAGAAGAAAATGTATAAACAATCTTTGTAATTCATTACACTTTCCTAGAATTAATCCAGCTGTAATTGTATTAATAGAATACAAACCAAAAAATGCACCTCCGCTATGTCTATTAAATATGCACGAAAAAGAATATGGTTATATGTGTTCTTTATTTTCTGGATTTTCAGAAATTGGAGAAAGCCTCGAAGACACTGTTAAAAGAGAAATGAAAGAAGAAGTAAATCTAGCGGTCACTAATATAGACTATATCGCTTCTCAACCTTGGTCCTTTCCATCATCATTAATGTTAGGCTTTTCGGCAAAAACAGAAAGCAAAAATTTTACTATCGATAATAAAGAAATTAAAAAAGCACAATGGTTTTCTGCTAATCAAATTAACAAAATGGTGCAAGAAAATAAACTTGTGATTTCTAAAAAGGACTCTATATCAAATTATATAATACAATTATGGGTCGAAAAAAACAGTTAATCTAAATTAAAAAGAAAAATATGAACAAAGTTAATGTAACAATCGTAGCTACAATAAATCAACAAGGCAAAGAGGCATTATCTCATTACTTAGAAAAAGTAGGAATTCTCTATAAAAAAGTAGATGCAAAGCCTGTAAATAAATTTAAGGTCTCTAAACCTTTTATCGGTGATTATACTCCCAGTTTAGTTTCTATAATGGAATTTCCAGATATGAAATCATTACATGATGTATTTGATAGTGATGAATATAAAGAATTACTACCTTACCGTGAAAAAGCTTTTTCTAAACTAGAAGCTTATATTAGTGAATAAGTGTATTCCTATTATAGCTATCGTTTAGTAAACATTTAATTCATTAGAATTCAATTATACAATGAACAAAAAATTTCCGGTTTTAGAATCTAAAAGAGTAATCTTAAGACAGTTTAATGATTCGGACTTAGAAAACGTTTTTAAAGGGCTTTCGCACCCAGATATTATTAAATATTATGGCATTAGCTATAAAAGTTTAGAAGCTACAAGAGAACAAATGTCTTGGTTTGCTGATCTGGAAGAAAATGAAACCGGAATTTGGTGGGCTGTCTGTTCAAAAGATGATGGAAGTTTTCTAGGAGCAGGTGGATTAAATAATATGAGTAAAGAAAATAGAAAAGCAGAAATTGGTTTTTGGCTACTGCCACAAAGCTGGGGAAAAGGTTTCATGACCGAAACAATGCCACTTATTGTTAATTACGCATTCGATACTATTGGATTACATAGAATTGAGGGCTTTGTAGAAACCGAAAACATAAATTGCAAAAAAGCTTTGGCAAAACTTAAATTCAATTTAGAAGGTACAATGCAAGACTGCGAAGTTAAAAATGGAGCATTTATTAGTTTAGATATTTATTCTAAAATAGTTAATGAATGAACTATTCTGTCTAATAATAGTTGACCTTTTAAACTAGCTAAAAATTGGAAAGTAATAGACTTTAAAAATGGTAAGAAAAAATAATGAAATAACGCTCGATTTTTTAGATCACGTAGCCATTAGAGTTAAAGATTTGAAAATCTCAAGTGAATGGTATCAAAAAGTATTAGGATTAAAAGAATACAAACCACCTGAATGGGGCGAATTTCCTATTTTTCTACTTTCCGGAAAATCTGGAATTGCATTGTTTCCTGCTGATTTAGATGATTCTAAACTTAATTTAAATTCTAAAAATGTAAAAATTGACCATTTTGCCTTTAATGTTACGAAAGAAAATTTTGAAAAAGCTAAAGAACGATATGCAGAATTAAATTTAAACTTCAACATTCAGGATCATCACTATTTTCATTCAATTTATACAAAAGACCCAGATGGACACAAGGTCGAATTGACAACTATTGTTGTCAATGAGAATGAATTCTATTCCAAATTCAAATAAAAAACTGCGTCTAATAAAGATTAATATCCCTTTATTTGTTACCCAAAATAGTGCAAGTAATTGGTAAATGGACCAAAAATGAAAATTCAAAAATTAAAGTTATATACAAATAAACTAGTTTTAGAAAAACAATTCTATTCAGAAACTTTAGGGTTTGAAATACTTGAAAGTACAGTAAGCCACTTTACATTAAAAATTGGATGGAGTGAATTAACTTTCGAAAAGTCTGAAAAGGATTATAAGTACCATTATTGTTTTTTAATCCCATCCAACAAATTAAATCAAGCAATAGAATGGATGGAAAAAAGGGTTCCCATTTTAGATTTAGAAAACGGAAGAAAGACCCAGAGATTTGAAAGTTGGAATGCCGATTCATTTTACTTCTATGATGCCAGTGGAAATATTGCTGAATTTATCGTTAGACATGAACTGAAAAACGCTATTGAGTCTGATTTTAAAATTTCGGATGTATTATGTGTAAATGAAATCGGGATTCCTACAAGCGATGTGGAAAAAAATGAATAATCAACTTCAAGAAAAGTTTGGAACAAAATTTTGGAAAGGCGATCCTCTAAGGTTTGGAACAAGTGGTTCGCAAGAAGGGTTGTTTTTACTACCAAACTATAACTTAAAAGATTTTTGGTTTCCTACTTCCATTAAAATTAAACCAGAACCATTTAGTGCTACAATAAATAATAACGATCAAATATTCTATCTAGAATATAAGAATGAAGAAATAAAAAATTACTCTTAAAAAAACAACTCTTAATTAATATAGCTTTTATTAATTGGCTCAATATTTTGAGTTATTAACTTCATTTTTAGTTGAGTATTTACACAAAAAACGCGTATATTTAATTACTAATTCCGCATACTGTCAGTAATTAAATTACAGCACATGAATAGAGCTTTAAACCTTCGGAAAAGTCTAGCTATTTTAGGGATTCCTGTACTGATTATTGTAATCATGATACTTCTAACAAAATCGTCCATATTTACAACAAACTCCAACAGTTTATCTATTGGAATTACATTTGATTTATTATTAACCGTTCCCCTTATATATTTTCTGCAAATTAGAAAAACCAACATTCCGAAAATTACTATTCTTTCATTTGTGATTATCGGTATGATAGTTTGTACACTCATAATTCCGTCCATCAATCAATATTATTTGGATCTTTTTAAGACTTGGATATTTCCTGTTTTGGAACTTTCTATAGTATCATATGTGATTTACAAGTTGACCAAGGTTATAAAGCGTTATAAAGTAAACAAAAATGGATCTTTAGACTTTTTTACTGCCCTAAAAGATACTTGCAGAGAAATACTTCCTAAAGCTGCTGTAATACCTGTAGTCACAGAAATTGCTGTTTTTTATTATGGTTTTATTTATTGGAAAAAAAGAAACCTCAGTAAAAATGAGTTCTCTTATCATAAAAACAGTGGAACAATATCTTTATTAATTGCTCTTGTAATTATTATTAGGATAGAAACAGTTGTATTTCATATTCTTCTTGCAAAATAGAATCTCACTGCAGCCTGGATTTTAACTTTTCTTAGTATATATTCAGGTATTCAGATTATTGGTTTTATCAAATCGATGTATAAAAGACCTATTTCTATCGAAAATGATAAATTATTCCTCCGATATGGAATCATGAATGAGACTACTATTGAGTTATCTAATATTGATAGCATAGAAATCTCATCAAAAGATATTGAATTAGACAAAATCACTAGAAAACTATCATTTTTAGGAGTATTAGAAAATCATAATATGATTATAAGGCTAAAAGAAGAAAACACCTTGATTGGGCTTTATGAAATTAAACGTACTTACAAAAATTTAGCAATACATATTGATGACAAAAATGAATTTAAAAATCGAATAATTAGTGTTTCTAATCGATTAAAACTAGATGCTACTTTATAATATAATACACGATCTAAAAAACTTCATAAATTGTTGTTTTTATAAGTCCTTTACCATCTGCTGTATTAATTGATAGTAACTCTTTTTCTTTTTTTATTTTAAAATTAAAAGGTGGTGCTAATAAATTTATTCCGCTTTGCTTTTTTAATCTGATTCCTTGCCCAGAAATGATATCTGTATTTGGATTAAAAACACCTTTTGGTATATGCTCTGTAAGAATAACATACTTAAAATCATATAGCTTATTCACTACTTGTTTTACTTCCTTATTTGACAAATGTTGTAATACTTGCCGTAGTATCAAACAATCTGCAGAAGGTAAATCATCGACCGCAGCATCTAGACAATGAAACTCTAAATTTTGTTGCTTAAATTTTTCTTTATTGTACGCTATTAGTTCTGCTACTATATCTATTCCAATATATTTCTTACTGTATTCAACCAATTGCTTCCCTATATTAAAATCACCACAACCAATATCACATACGATCAATGGTGTCTTAAACGACGTTAGAAATGATATTATAGCATCTATATAAGGAAGTACAATCTTAGGGTTATGAGATCCATCGCCAGAATAAAAATCAAATTCTGTACCTCCCCAAAGTTTCTTTTCATAAACCTGAGCCATTGCATCTTTTGTTGGCCAAGGAGTTTTCTTTTTATTCATATCTGTTTTTCTATTCGTCTTTAAAAACTGCTCCTGTAAACTATTAAAGGGATTCTCTTCTAAAAATAAAAATATAATATCGAAACAAACTTACAAATTATGAAGTATAACAACCTCTTAAATTGTTTGGTCATTATTATAATGATAGCTTCAAAAAAGTACAATTAGTAGTCTTTTTTTTGTAGCATCAAAACCTTCATTCTACTTCATCTTTGCATTGTATTAATCATTAAATAAACAAAAAGATGAATATTAAAGACCAAGTACAAAAAATGGATGCAATCGTAGCACAAGGTGCTATTGTTGACGCTGTAAAAGATTTTTTTGCAGATAATGCAGTAACTGCTGATTACGGTAATAGTGGAACAAATGGAAAACCTGAAATGGTAAAAAAAATGGAAGGTTTTGCTAATGCTATAGCTAAGGTTAATGGAATTACACATCATCATACCATTGTTGATAAGAATATTTCTGCTTCTGAATTTACTTTTGATTTTGATATGAAAGATGGCAGTAAAATATACTGGCACGAAATTATACGTCGAATTTGGAATGACCAAGGAAAGGTTACTCAAGAAACATATTTTAACGCAGAATAATTAACATCTATAATAACATTTAAATAAAAATATTATGAAACTTATAAAATCATCATTAGTAATAATTGCACTCATTCTTACCGCTAATTTATCTGCACAAGATAAAAAAGCCAATAACGTAGACAATAGCAATATAGCATTACAAGGATATAGCCCAGTATCTTACCTAGATCTAGGTTTAGCGCAGAGAGGAAATAAACAATATAAATCAGAACATCAAAAAATCATTTATTATTTCACCTCATTAGATCAAAAACAAACTTTTGATAACAATCCTGCCAAATATCTACCGCAATATGGAGGATTCTGCGCATTCGGCTCATATGCAGGTGCAAAATTTAGAGTTGATCCAACAAAATTCATTGTTAAAGATAGTAAGTATTATCTATTCTTAAATAATGTAGAGTTAGATGCTAAACAACTATGGTTAGCAGAAAACAATCATAATAAACTAAAAAGTACTGCTGATAAAAACTGGAGTAAACTAAGTAAAACTCACAATTAATTTTCCCATCACTTTAAATTTAAAAATCATGAAATTTGTAACCAAAAGAATACACGCATTTTTAGATTATCCTGTTGCGATTATATTAATATTACTACCATACATACTTGGTTTAGGAAGTTCCAATCCAATGGCGCTATATGTTTCTGTAGCAACTGGGGCTGCAGCTTTTATATTAACCTTATTAACAGATCATAATTTAGGAGTATATCGTATTGTACCATATAAAGTTCATTTAATTGTAGATTTTTTAGTAGCAATTGTATTTATTATCGTTCCTTTTATTTTATCATTCCAAGGAATAGATGCTTACTACTATTGGATAAATGGTGCAATGGTTCTTATAGTAGTAAGCCTACATAAACCAGAAACATCTGCCTGATTTATAAATATTTGATCAAATAGATTGGAGTAATAACATTAATGAGTAATAACCGTTTGAATCCTAATTTAAGCGGTTATTTCTTTTATATATTATAATTAAAAAAGCTATCATTAATATCTTGAATGATTCATTCTAAAACTTCTTACACTTTTATTATCTTGCTTTTGAATAATAAATTTCTTGTTAATCTTGCGGGATCCAATATAAAGGATCCAAAAAGTGTATATTGTAAATTGAATGCATCACGTCGAAAAATTTTCACCAGAACTTAATAAAGTATACTTTATAGAAAAACATACGTTAATCCACATTTTATCGGGTAACGGGAGTATTCAGGTTGATTTTAAAAATTATTTAGACTGGCAAGAAAAAGCCATTTTTTTAGAAAAAGGACAATACATCAAGTTTCTTTCAGACAATTTCACTATCAGAAGAATTGAATTCTCGAACAAAGAGAAATTTTATAATACCGAAGTTCGAGTATTATTTAAACATCTAATATCTTTAGGGTATATTGATTTATTAGAATGTGACGAATGTAATAACTTTTTATCAGAATCAACGTTAACAGATAATTCCTCTAATATTATAGATATTTCTTCAAAACAATGGTACTGGCAAAACCCTTTTAAAGCAAACAAAGAAGAATATCAGATTATTTTTGATATTAAAGATATTATTGATGAAGAATATTCTAATAATTTAACCAGTAGCGATCTAGTAAATCTTATTAATGATAATGGATATAATGCCCAAGCACTTATTAAAAATAAAGTAGGATTGTCAATTAAAAATTTAGTTAGCTCTAAAAGATTACAGGAAAGCCAAAAACAAATTGCTTTTACTGATAAGAATATTCAGGAAATCTCTTATGATTTAGGGTTTAAGGATGATGCTTATTTTAATCGTGTTTTTAAAAATTCAACTGGACAAACACCTAAACAGTTTCGAGAAAACTTCGATTTTGAAAAACGAGATACATTTACCCAAAATATTCTAGAACTTTTACAAAAATATCATACTCAAGAAAGAGCTCTAGAATTTTATGCTGATAAAATGAATCTATCTATTAAAGCGCTTTCTAGTAAAGTTAAATCTAAAATGAATATCACTTTAGGCCAATTAATCAGATTGGAACTTATCAATACTGCAAAATTTATGCTCATTGAAGGGGAATCTATTTCTGAGATATCTAGAACCTTAGGTTTTGAAGAACCTAACCATTTTACTCGGTTTTTTAAACATTATTTAGGCATTTCACCAACGGATTTTAAATCAAGTATTTAAATAAAAAGAATCCTAACTGATAATCTATTTACCAAACGTTTTCGCATCTTAATGATTCATATATTTATAGTTGTCAATCATAAAATCCAAAAATGAAATCAATAATCGCATATAGTTTAATACTGTTGGTAATCCTATCTAGTTGTACTAAAAAAAGTAAACAATCAGATAACAGGGAAGAAAAATTTACATCTGAATTAATAGCATTAAAGAAGTTTTTTCAAATTCCTGGACTTGCCGTTTCTATCCAAAAGAATGGAAATAATATATATCAAAACTATCTAGGTGTATCAGACATAGAAAAACAAACTGAATTAGACTCTACAGTTTTATTTCCTATAGCTTCAATAACCAAAGTGTTTTCAGGAGTTTTAATAATGAAACTTGTAGAACAACAAAAACTTTCGCTAGAAGAACCAATCAATAACTATTTAGACGCCCCTATTCAGCAAGATTCAATTTTAATCAAACATATCCTATCGCATACTTCTCAAGGAAATATTGGAACAGAATTTTATTATAGTTCTCGATTTGGAATACTCACAAGGGTTATTGAGAAAGCCTCCAATAAATCCTTTAAAGAGTTTATGAATCAAGAAATTCTAATGCCTTTACAATTAAAAAACACTTTCTTACTTAAGGATTCACTTCAAATTACTGAAGAAAATCGAAAAATAGCCAAGCCTTATGTCTTGAATGAGGGAACAAAAAAAGGATTTATTGATTTCGGTTATTCTACCTCAGCAGGAATTGTTTCTAATCTAAATGATTTAGCAATTTTTAATGATGCTTTGGATACCAATACACTGATATCAGAAGAATCCAAGAATTTAATGTTTTCTTCTTTTAAAGATGATCTACCATATGGTTATGGAATCTTTAGTCAAGAGATCGAAGATCTACAGCTGGTATGGGCTTATGGTCAATATGATTGCTATTCTAGTTTGTTTCTAAAAATCCCTTCAAAAAAGATTACCTTAACCTTACTTGCTAACAATAATTTATTGAGTGATCCTGCGCGATTAATCTATGGAGATGCTACTTCATCATTATTTGTTATTAGTTTTTTAAAAAATTATATATACAAACACGGTGAAATGGAACTGTTAGAACTGTTAGATACAACCGAGATTGTTTCTACGTACCCTAAAAGTACTTTTCACAGAAAAAAATTATTAGCACAGGCATTGAGTGAATCGTTTATGGCTAGGTTTGATCCAGAAAAAATAAAAACGAGTTCGAAAATATTAGAATACACCTTTTCTCAATACCCAAATTATCAAGAATATGCTGATCTAAACCTTCTTCACAATCTATCGTTTTTAAAGGATGTTTCATTCTATATGGATCTTGGTGAGTTCAATACGTTTGATACTCAAATCGAACTTATTGGAGAAAAGTTGATCAAAGAAACACCTAAAAGTCCTTATGTACATATATATCTCGGCACCTATTATGATAGAAAAGGAAACACCGAAAAAGCAAAATACCACTTTGAAAGCATTGTCAATGCGAAGAATTTTTCAAAAAACTGGTACACTCAAGAAGCACAAAATTGGTTGAATAATCATTAGATTTAATTAAAACTACAATTGAGTCAGAACATATAACAATTCGGTAATTATAATTACTTTCATACTACGTATCGCAGTAGCTTTCGCATAAATTAATATATTATGTTTTTAAGCTCTATAGGTATTGTTCATTTCGCCTCATCAATAATTTCATTATTATTTGGAACTCTAGCTTTAATCAAACCTAAAGGAACCAAAAATCATAAGAGAATTGGTTATATCTATACCATTGCTATGAGCGTTTTACTGGCAACTTCTTTTATGATATATCGATTACACGGAACATTTGGTGTACTACATTGGTTCGCAGTAATTAGCAGCATCACTTTATTATTAGGAATTATACCAATGTTCATAAAAAAGCCAACAAATTATTTACAACTACATCTTAGTTTTATGTATTGGAGTGTGATAGGATTGTACTGTGCATTTTTTGCCGAAGTACTTACGAGAATACCATTTATACTAAAGGTTAATAGCAACATAATCCCTATTTTTTATTCATTAGTAGGAATTGCTACAGCAGTAGTTAGTATAATAGGTTCAATTTATTTTAGAAAATATAAAGAATCTTGGATGAATCTTATAGAAGATTCTACAACTAAAAAATAAGCGCTGTATTTCTACAGCGCTTACAAATAATACAATGACTTTTATTTTGGCATTACAACATCACCAATTACATGAATCACTCCGTTAGAAGCCATTACATCAGTTTTTACAATTTGGCTATAATTACCATTTTGGTCTTTTAGCCATATTTTTCCATCCTTTTTCAGAACTTTTAATTTCGCACCATTCAGAGTAGTTAGTTCCGCTTTTCCACCGCCACTTTTCAATGCTTTTACTACAGCTCCAGCATCAATTTTACCTGATACTACGTGATATGTAAGAATTGAAGTTAACTTTGCTTTATTAGCTGGTTCTAATAAAGAATTTAAAGTTTTAGAATCAATCTTTGCAAAAGCATCATTCGTGGGAGCAAACACCGTAAATGGGCCGTCGCCTTTTAATGCTCCTACTAAATCTGCTGCTTTTACCGCTGTAACCAATGTAGAGAAATCATCTACCGAAGCTGCCACATCTACAATATCTTTTTTTGATTGTGCAAACATCGATTGAGATACTACGAATAAGAAAAGAGTCGAGGTAATAAAAATTAGTTTTTTCATGATTTTATTTTTTAATAATTAAACAATGTTAAACGCGCTTTTCATTATCATATACACAAGTTTGTTTCGTTTGGATGAGTTTGGATGAGATTTTTTTTAAATTTGAAGAAGTCAATAATAAATGAAAGACGATTTAGAGCTCATAAAAAGATTACAGAATCAAGACACAAAAGCGTTGTCTAAGGTCTATGATCTATACTCTGGAGCGATTTATAGTGTAATTTTAAGAATGTGTAAAAATGAACCTTTAGCACAAGAATTATTACAAGAAACATTTATGAAAATTTGGCAAAAAGCAAATACTTATGATTCAGAAAAAGGAAAGTTTTTTACATGGTCCTACCGAATAGCTAGGAACCTTACGTTAAATTCTTTAAGAAAAACAGAAACCCTCATCCAAAATGAGGATTTAAGTGTATATAAAGATAGAAGTACTTCTGAAGAAGAAATAGATACAAACGGGATAGTAGGTTCTTTAAAGAAATTAGAACCTCATCATCAAAAAGCTTTAGAACTTGTATATTTTAATGGACTCACTCATAGAGAAGCTCATGAAGAGATGAATGTACCATTAGGAACATTCAAATCCTATATAAAACAAGCTCTTAAAAAATTGCGTGAATCTTACAAAGAAGAACTTATTATCGTATGGATTATTATTGAAATGATGAGATGATGGATAGGAATACAATAAAAGATACAGGAATACTAGAACAATATCTATTAGGTGAGCTTTCGGAAAAGGAATCTATAGAAGTAGAAAATATTCTAAAAGAGGATGATGAGTTGCGTGAATACTTTGGCAAAATGGAAGATGATATGGAGCAAATAGCTTTAGAAAATGCCATCTCCCCTCCCACTCATTTAAAAACAGCACTATTTAATACGATAGAAAAAGCTACTATACATTCTGATGAAAAAGTAATTCCATTACAAAAAACAAAAAGAACATCTTATAATTTTGCAGTTGCGGCAAGTTTAGCTACACTATTTTTATTGAGTTCTGGTTGGTTATATAATCAATGGAAAGAGACAGAACAGACTATAGTGAATTTACAACAAGAAACAGATAATTTACGAACCAAATTGGTAAATATAGAAGGAGATTTAAAGGAAACGAATGATTGGTATCGAGCGATTAATAAACCCGATGTAGTTCAATTGGTTTTAAAAGGAAATGAAAAATCACCTAATTCTGCTGCTGTTGCTTACGTTAATCATCAAAACAAAGAAGTTATATTAAACCCTCAAGGGCTTTCTAAGCTAAAGAACAATAATACTTATCAAATGTGGGCGGATGTAGATGGAGAAATGATAGATATGGGAGTTATTTCTGCTGATGCTGAAATGATAAAAATGAAATACATAGAAAATGCTGAATCATTAAACATCACTATTGAACCAGCTGGTGGAAACGATCATCCTACGGTAGAACAGCTTATTTCTAATGTGATTTTATAATCTAAAAAATATCTAAGTTTTTATAACCCAAATACTAAATACTCTATATGATTTTTGAAACTCATCAATTGAATGGTCCCATTAGTGAATACATTGAATCTATATTTTATTTTAAAGATTTTATGCCAGATCATTCTATAGAGAGAGTTATACCAACAGGACATGTTTTTATTATATTCGAATTAGATAACATCCCAAGAAAAACATTTGATAATACTACGCTAAAACCAAATAAAACATATACAAAAGCCTGGGTATCTGGCATGCATAAGAACTACATTTCAATCTCAGCACACCCAAAATCAGAAATGTTTGTAATTCAGTTTAAACCTTTTGGAACCTATCCCTTTTTTCATTTTCCTGCGGAAAATCTGAGTGATAAGGTTTTATCTTATGAAGAAATTTTTAAAGAAGAGCTAACAGAACTGAGAGAAAACCTTAAGAAGCAAGAATCATCTAAGGATAAATTCAATATAGCAGAACAATGGTTAATAAATAGATTTAATGATTCTAAAATACCTTCTAAAGAATTGCTCTATGTAATAAAAAAGTTGGAAACAGAACCTGTAACGAATTTTAATGAAGCTATTAATGGCTATCCTTATACTCAAAAGCATCTTATAGATCAATTCAAAAAATATATAGGTGTTACTCCCAAATATTATCAACGAATTTTACGATTTAATGAAATCTTAAAACAAATTCGACAAAAAGAAAGTATCACTTGGTCCCAAATAGCATATCAATGTGGTTATTCTGATCAATCACACTTTATAAAAGAGTTTAATCATTTTTCTGGCTTTAACCCTCAAGAATTTATTAAACAGGAATTTAATAAAGATGAACCTAACTTCTTTCCTTTGGATAGAGAAGGTTAATTTTTTACTATCATAGTACTTTTTGTTTTTATTACTTCGCATTAAATTGATAATGATATGAAAACATCTTTTCTAATAATTCTAATTATTTCACCTTGGTTATTTCTTTATTCGCAAGATCCAAAGTTACAAACAGAAAAAAGAATTACTTCTACCATTGATTCTACAAATAAAAAGGAGCTTGTACTCATACAAGAGTTTATCATTAATGTTCCATTAGATTCTGTTTGGAATGCATATACAACCAAAAAAGGTTGGGAAAACTGGGCAGTGGCATTAGCAGAAGTTGATTTTAAAATCAATGGAAAAATAAGAACCAATTATAATAAAAATGGAAGGATTGGAGATAGCACAACAATACATCTTAATATTGTGAACTATGTGCCCAAAAAAATCATAACACTACAAGCAGAACTTACTAGTAATTTTCCGAATTTTATGAAAAAAGATGAAAAAGATCTTTATAATATTATATCTTTTGAAAATATCACAACTAAAAAAACCAAGGTAACTTCTTATGGAGTTGGCTATAAGAATAATCCAAAATATCTATCCTTAATGAAGTTTTTTATTAGTGGTAATGAAAAATCATATTTGAATTTAATTACATACTTAGAAACTGGCAAACGATCAATTAACTATTAAAATATGGACAAAGCACTACAAACCATGATAAGTAACATGCCTGAAAAAACAGGTAAATCATTAGATGAATGGAAAAAAATTCTACAAGAAAAATCTTTCGCTAAACACGGAGAAGCCATGAAATTTTTAAAGGGCGAACATGGAGTTACACACGGTTTTGCTAATACCATCATTACGCTATCTAAAGAATCAAACGAAACTCCGGATGACTTAGTTACGAATCAGTATAAAGGAAAAGAAACTTTATTACCAATCTATCAAAAACTATTAGCTGTAGTTAATTCTTTTGGCACTGATGTCATAAATACTCCTAAAAAAACAAGTGTCAGCATTATCAGAAAAAAACAATTCGCACTTATTAAGCCAGCAACTAAAACAAGAATAGATCTTGGTTTAAAATTAAAAGACGTACCAACAACAGATCGATTACTAAATTCTGGTCCTTTTGGAACAATGTGTACTCATAGAGTTCAATTAACAACTCTAGATCAAATAGACTCAGAACTTACCGAATGGCTAAAAGAAGCTTATAAAAAAGCTGAATAATAATTAAGCATTTAATGTAATTTAGTATAAACAACTATCTATCATTGCATTACTATATAGTATACAATGATCAATAAAACTTTATATTTTATTTATGAGGTAATTCACATGTTCAGGACAGTTTTATGAAGATATTGCCGTCAAATTAGAACACTCATAAAATAAAATTTAAATGAACATTACATTAGATCAGGCAGAAAAAATAATCACTGCTGCAAAAGCAAAATCAATTGCGCTAAACACTAAAATGAATATTTCTGTTGTTGATGCTGGAGCAAACTTAGTTGCTTTTGCGCGCATGGATGGCGCTTGGTTAGGATCTCTAGATATATCATTAAAGAAAGCAAAAACAGCTCGTTTTTTTGATATGAATACAGGTGTTATTGGAGAGTTATCACAACCAGGAAGCCCTTTATACAATATAGAACATTCTAATGGAGGTTTAATAACCTTTCCTGGTGGAGTACCTATAAAAAACGAAAAAGATGAAATTATTGGTGCAATCGGAGTAAGCGGTAGTAGTGTAGAAAATGATCATGCGGTAGCAGAAGCAGGAGCTACAGCTCTATAATTTTAATAAAAACGTTGATCATCTAAATTCTATTTTAGATGATCTATACGTTTTATTATAATCTTACTCTTAGCCATTATCAGTAGTAGAAATATGAAAAAAATCGTTAGCTATATCTGGCCTTTGACCAAAAAAATTACATCTAAAATCAATGGAACTTTAGAAATTACCTGGATGAATGGTAAAAAGATTCTAGATAGTGAAACAGCTAACTATTCTTACGGTTCATTGCAGCGAATTTTAGATTATGGTTTATCTAAAATATACTTTGATAGTAAAGCAAACATCCTTTTGTTAGGAATGGGAGGAGGAAGTGTCATAGAGACATTAAAAAAGAAGTATAATCATAGAGGACATATTACTGCTGTAGAAATTGATCCTGTTATAATTAGGTTAGCTGAAGAGGAGTTTGATATTATTCAAAGTAATAATCTATCTATTATATCACAAGATGCATATAATTTTATAAATAAATGTAACACCGATTTTGACCTTATTATTATTGATATTTTTATTGATTTAAAAGTACCTAATAAATTCTATTCAATTGAATTTTGGGATACTTTAACAAGACAATTAAAACCAAAAGGAAACATACTTTTTAATGCTGGAATTCAATTAGAAGATGACACAGTCATACAATCAATAATCCATAAGTTCACTAAAGAAATTGAATTTCAATTGCACAATAATGTTTATGGAACAAATACCCTTCTTATAGGTAGGAAAAAATAGTATCTTCGTTTGAGATATTTATTTCATCTATAATGAATGCAAAAAGACTTAGCGATACTGCGCAAACGATAGCATCCTATATCCATAGAACTCCCGTATTAACATCTAGACTTATTAATCAGATATCTGGAGCAGATCTTTATTTTAAGTGCGAAAACTTTCAGAGAATGGGGGCTTTTAAAATGCGAGGTGCTACCCATGCCATTCTTAAGTTATCAGATGAACAAAAATCAAAAGGTGTTGTTACCCATTCTTCTGGTAATTTTGCACAAGCATTATCCTTGTCTGCTCAGATTTTAGGTGTAAAAGCCTATATCGTAATGCCATCTAATGCTCCACAAGTAAAAAAAGATGCGGTTAAAGATTATGGTGGAGAAATCATAGAATGTCCTCCCACTCATAAAGATAGAGAAGAAACCGCAAGTAAAATTCAAAAAGAAAAAGGGGCTACATTTTTACACCCATATAATGATCATAATGTTATATTAGGACAAGGGACTGCTGCATTAGAATTATTAGAGGATCATCCAGGCTTAACATATATATTTGCTCCTGTTGGTGGTGGTGGTTTAATTGCCGGCACATCATTAGCAGCAAACTTTTTTGGAAAAAATTGTAAAGTAATTGGTGGAGAACCTTTTGAAGTTGATGATGCATACCGAGCATTACAAAGTGGTACTTTAGAAATTAATGAAACAACTAATACTTCTGCTGATGGACTTAAGATGCCTCTAGGTAATCTTACTTTTCCTATTATACAACAATACGTTTCGGAAATTATTCGGGTCGATGAAGAAGAAATTATAAGTGCTATGCGTCTTATCTGGGAACGTATGAAAATCATAATAGAACCTTCTTGCGCTGTTCCTTTAGCAGCTTTACTTAAAGAAAAAGAACGTTTTAAGCATCAAAAAATAGGAATTATTCTATCCGGCGGAAATGTAGATCTTAGCAATCTTCCTTTCTAAAATCATTTTAATACTTATTTAACAAAACCATATAAACCCATATTTAAAGGGGCTTACAGTACAAATACTCCTAATAAATTAGTTGAACTCCTAACAAATTAGTTGTAAAACTAATTTGTTAGGAGTATGTTTGTTCTATCAAATTGAAAATCATGCAAAAGTTAGCTAAACGAGAAGAACAAATAATGCAGAGTTTATGGAAACTAGAAAAAGCATTTATTAAAGAAATTATTGAAGAACTACCAGATCCGAAACCTCATTATAATACCACTGCTACTATTGTAAAAATTTTAGAAGAAAAAGGTTTTATCAGTCATAAGGCATTCGGTAATAGTTTTCAATACTATCCTTTAATTTCAAAAAATGATTATCAAAAAGACGTTTTAGGAGAAGTTGTCAATAATTACTTCGATAACTCACCACTAGCATTGGTTAAATTCTTTGCTAAAGAAGAAAAAATAAATACCGAAGAGTTAGAAGAAATTATTAAACTCATTAAACGCAAAAAATAATGACTTACATAATCTACAGTTCAGCACTTATAGGTTTGTCTTATTTGATATATAGATTATTCCTATCTAAAGAGACTTTTTACAACCTAAATAGAGGAGTATTACTTAGCTTGATGGTAATCTCATTTTCTATACCTTTTATCTCCGTCCCAGAAAGTATATCTTTTAAAACAACCTTATTTCAGAAAGAAATTGTCGAAAATCCTACAACTAATTCTCTAGAAGTTGATGTTTATAACAATGAAAATCCAGTAAGCTTTTCCGAGAATACTACTACCGACATTGTTACTGATTCAATCAATCCTTCTATTATTTCTTTGGATTGGAAATCAATAATCCTCTATATCTATATTTTAGGAGTAATGGCATTCGGAGTTAATTTTTTAATTCAATTGATTGTATTATTATACAGGATGATAAAGTTTCCTACTATCGAAGTAGATGCATACAAAATTGTAGAAACGAATACTAATCATGCTCCCTACTCTTTTTGGAATAAGATATTTATCAATCCAAATCAATACAATCCAGATACATATTTGCAAATATTAAAACATGAACAACTACATATTTCTGGAAAACATAGTTTAGACATGTTATTGGTAGAATTATTAGTCACTGTACAATGGTTTAATCCATTTGCTTGGTTATATCGTAAAGCGATTGACAATAATCTAGAATATCTTACAGATCATGGTATGCTTATTAAAGGGGAGGATAAAGAAGTATATCAAATGAATTTATTAAAAGTATCAACCCCAGATATGCCAACAGGTTTGGCAACAAGTTACAATCAATCATTTCTCAAAAAACGAATCATTATGATGAATTCCAAAAAATCAACAGCAAAATCAGGATGGAAATACCTAATCATTATTCCATTACTGGCAGTAACCGTATTATCTTTTAATCCGGTCAGTATTAACACATCAATTGACGAGTCTATTTCTAATGAATTAGAAACTCCAAGTGATGAACATTTTAAAGAGTCCAAGTTTAAAAATGACTTTACCAGAGGAGCATGGGATGCAGAAGAAGGAGGTGGTAAACTATGTATTATGTATAGAAATGCAGAACCTCTAAAAAGAAGTTATTGGTCTATAACACGTTGTTATGACCCTTCATTTTTTGCCAATTTTCCATCTGGCAGCAAACAAAAATTCGAAATTACACGAGATGCAGGAACCATGGTATTTAGTGGTCAATACGAAAACGGAATAGGCGATGGAAGATATACTTTTACACCTAATACCAGTTTTAGCAACGCATTATCTAAACAAGGATTTAAGGCAGATAATGAAGAGCTTGTGCATTGTTTTCTTACTGATTTTGATAATTCTTATTTGGCTTATCTAAAACAAGAAAACCTTTCTTTAGATCAAGATGATTTTGAAGATATTATACACAAAGGACTTTCTTTAGAAAAATTGAAAATGTACAGAAAAGAATTATCCAAATTAGGGTATACAGATTACACTATGAATGAGGTAAGTAAATTAAACCTATTTGATGTAGATGTTTCCTATATAAAATTCATTAATAACGTTAATGGTCAACAAGCTACATTAAAAGAAATTACCAAAGCTAAAATTCATAATTTATCTCCAGAATTTATTAAATCTTATAATGACAATGGGTATAAAAAGATGTCCTTAAATGACTATATGAGACTAAAGATTCATAATGTATCTCCTGATTTTATCGCAGATTTTAAAAAAGAAGGATACACAAATATTTCAGCAAAGGAGGCACAGAACCTTAAAATCCACAATGTGACTCCACAATATGTGCAAGCTTATAAAAACGCTGGATACAAAAGCATTACTTTAAAAGAGGCTAAAAACCTAAAAATACATAATGTAACTCCAGCATTTATAACCAGTTTTAAAACATCGGGTTATCCAAATATCACATTAAAAGAAGCTAGAAATCTAAAAATACATAATGTAACACCAGACCTTATAAAATCATATAAAAAAGCAGGGCAAACCAATCTTTCTCTAAAAGAAGCTATCAAATTAAAAATTCATGGAATTTCTCCTGAACAAGCAAAAGCTGCTCAACAAAACGGACAGTCAAGTTCTTCTACAAGTAGTTCGGGAAAAGGATATCAAGAAGTTAAACAAAATCCTAATGATTTTATAAAACAATTTAAGGCACTTGGTTATGAAAACGCTTCTGTAGATGATATCATTTCACTTAAAATTCATAACGTAACTCCAGATTTCATAAAAAAATATCACGCCGCAGGTTATAAGAATATTCCTTTAGATAAAGTTGTAGGTTTAAAAATTCATAATGTGACTCCAGAATTCGTTAATACCTTTAAAAAAGCTGGATATAAGAATATTTCTATAGATGAGGCAATGTCATTAAAAATACATAATGTATCGCCAGATGTTGCTAAAGAGTATAAAAATATTGGATATAGTAATTTAGATATTGACGATTTAATGTCTTTGAAGATTCACAATATTTCTCCTGAATATATTAAAGAATTTAAGAAAACTAGGTTTGGTAACCTTCCCTTAGATGATATTATGTCTTTCAAAATACATAATGTAACTCCAGAGTTTATAAAAACATTTGAAGATCTGGGTTATAAGAATATCACAGAGGACCAAGCGCAAAGTTTAAAAATTCATGGAGTAACTCCAGAGTTTGTAAAATCATTAAAAGAACAAGACAATGATGTCTCTCTTGATCAAGCAATAAGAATAAAAATTTATTTCTAAGCGAAGCTATAGAAAACTAATCAATCATTTATACATTCATCAATCATTAAAAATGCTGTTACTTATAATCTGTAACAGCATTTTTATTAATCTTAACCGATTAAACAAGCATTATAAATCATCTTATATAATCAAAATCTATATAAAACTTAGATTATTTGTGGATATGCAATCCTATTTGTCTATGTATTCTGAGTGAATTGTCTTTTTCTCTTCTCCAATATGAAATCCCTGATCCTGCGGTATTACCTGAAAATCCTGGCACTGTCCAATCTACATAAAACCCTCCATATTTGATGTATCCATTTTCTACTTTATCATATGCATACGTCATAATCTCAAGAGAATCAATTTGTACTGGATTCTTATAATATGCTTTATAATGATCCAACAAAACAGCTTTTCCTGTTTTAATGGTATCGGCGAATGGTAAATACATGGTATCATCAGTATATGAATCTGCAGTTTTTTCAGGAATTCTAGCTATTACATTACTTTTTCCCAAAGTTGTATAAGCCATCAATTCTCTTGGCACTTCAATAGTTTTAGATATAGATGTACTAGCTTCTGGGACCAAAAACACTTTAGGATCATCAATATGCTCTAGATATCCAAATGCTTCTGCTCGTATCTTTAATTTTCCATTAGTCTTCTTTTTCCAAACATTAAAATACTTTCCATTTAATTTTTTCGAGTTTTCAAAAACTTTGGTAAACAACCCTATTTCTATAATTCTGTTAGAAAATTCTATAACATCGATCGTTTTCCTATGATATTCTTTAACATTTTGTCTCGCAAATATGATGTCATAATATAGTTTAATATTATCACTATGTACTATTAATGGATTGTAATCCGTAAATAACAAAGATTCTTGATCATACAGATCTTGTATTACTTCAAAAGAACCTGTCTTTATTGCTGTACTAATTCTTTTATTATATTCTCGCAAAAGATCTTCTACCCTTTCTGATTCTTGTAATTTATTAATCTTATTACTTTTTGAGTTTTCACAAGCCAATAACATAATTAATATAATAGTTAGGAATATAAAATTTTTCATGTTCTGTCTTTTAAAATTCTCAATCTTGTTTATGAAGTCATATTAAAAATCACTTTCCAAATTTTCAAAGAATCATCTTTCATCCTTCTAAAAATAAATAAGTTTTTAGTACTAAAAGTGTTTGATGTTTCGGTATTTGCTGGATAGAAAACTCCAGTTACTTTGCCCTGCATCACCACTATTTCTTGATAAGAGTGTATCTCTGTTATTTCATGTTTCATATCAGCAAAACCAAATTCTTTTTCTTTATCAATATGTGCTATCAAGGTCATTTTATCAGTAATTAAAGACTGATTCGGAGCCATATGAACGAGATCATCTACCCAAACTTTCATTTTATCTTCTGCAGAAATAGTATGATTATCTAATATTTTTAAAATAGCCATCACGGATTTCTGATCTTTTTCTGTAGAAAAATTTTGTTTTTCTTTTTGATTATTACATCCTGTTCCTAACAATATAATTATCAATATTATTGTGATATTTTTTATCTGCATAAGTATCAATTTAAACATTCATTAAAAGGATAAGTGTTTGTTTAAAAAAGGTAAAACTCTTGTGGCTAAGCGCCCTTCATCTCCCCAATACTTATTCCAAGGATCTCCCACAAATTCTTCTCCCTTATGATCTACTCCCAAATCCATCAGTTTTTTACTAAACCTACGATTAGAAATTACGTGTGCTTGTGTTTGATCAAATCTTGCCCAATCAAATGCAATTGCGGTAAGGTTTCTTAAATTATCAGCATACTCATCCAACCGTTCATCGAGATGAAATTCTCTTTGCTCTTTTCTTATATTTTTTGGATGAAGTTGTAAAACGTTATTTTCATCTTTTTCAAATAGAAAATCGCAAAACAAAGGAGATCTATTTGGATTAGGAAGAAATGCCTGGCATACACTAGTAAAAATCTTAGTCCTAATATCATCACCTACTTCTTCATAAGATCTTGCCACCAACACTTTATCCCAATCAACGCCCAAAGAAATTCTTGGTAAATACCCCGAACCAGTAGCTACTGGATGCAATGCATAAACAATATTAAAAATTTCTGGATACGCCATAGCAACTTTTAATGCTCCTCTTCCACCCATAAAATGACCGATTACCGCTCTGCTATTTTTATCAGAAATAGTTCGATACTTGTTATCTATAAAGGGAACCAATTCTTCAGTAATAAAATCTAGCCAAAAACCACTTGTACTTGAATTTTCAAATAGACTTCCAATGGTTGGCGATGTGAAATCAGGCACTACCAGAATAAATTTTTTAGATTTATTTTCTATGATATTCTTATCAATTATTTCTGGAGTTTTATGATCAGAAACCACCTGATTTGGATTTTCAAATAAACTATGGAAATAATAGACTACTGGATATTTATTTTTTGATGATGAATAACCTGGCGGAAGGTAAATTTTAATATTTCTATTAGTATTTAATCCTATTTTATTTTTAGCTAGAATCCTGGACTCAATAGTGTCATCTATAATACTACCCTTTATTTTATATTGTGCAGAAGTAGTATGAATACATAAGAATATTAGACAGGATGATATTGATATTTTCTTCAAAAAAGCAGTATACATAATAGAGTTCTTTATGGATGGATTAATTTATTTAATAGTTATAATCATACGTTGATATCTGTCTTACAATTTTTAAGGTTCCATTAGATGCTCTCTGCCATATCTTTATTCCTTTACCAGTACTAATGCCAGAATGTTCATTATTTCTCCAATTGGCTATATGACTCGCATAATTCACTACATAATCTCCTAAGTCATTTATGTAGTTGTTTCTAATATTTAGTTTCTCGAAAACTGGAAGTTCTACAACGTGATCTTTGATAAACTTATCTAGTTCAGCTTTATCTTTAAAAACTGGCTTATAGCTAAAAAAAGCGATCGCATCATCGGCATATAATTGCGCCCATAATGTATGATCTCTTTGTGCTATAAATTCCTCTGTGAAATGATTAATACTTGCAATTTCGAATCTAATGTTACTATTTATCGGAAGATGCTCCTGATATGCCAAAATAGTACCTGGAATATTATCAAACTTTAATTGTTCAGTAATATCGGTATGATGGTTATAATTCCATATTTCTGAAAGTAAGGAAATGTTATTTTCTTGTTTTACCCATATATTCATATATTTTCCATTAAGTTCTTCGACTGCACCTCCCTTTTTTAATCGAATTTTCATAACAAATTCACCTAATACGCAAATCTGAGATCCTAAATCCAGAGTTTCAATATTCTTTCTTTTGTACTCGATAATAACAAATCGATCAAAGAATGCTTTGTAATATCGCATTGCATTCTTTTTTCCTATAAGTGTTTTTTGAAAAGCGGGCATCAGATAAATGTCATCAGAATAATAGCCTTCTATCATCTCTGGAGTAGCGTTTATCATTGCTTTATTACTATCCTCAACAAACCTATTTAGAGCAGTATTAATATCATTCTCACTGATCATTTTAGTCTGAGCTATTATCATTAAGGTATGTAGTAAAAAAAATAGCCAGAATAGTCCATCTCTAATTTGTTTCATACAGTTTTAGTTTTAGTGGTTTCAACTAAAATATTCTGAAAACGAACATAGTAACTCCTGAAATTGACAAAATCATTATAAGTATTGATATATAACAAAAATGACGTATTTGCTTTCATAAAAGAGCACTAAACAAGATCAACACACTTTCATCAATAATTTGAATACGTTCATCAATAAATTAGAACCTCAACTCATGTTTAAAAACTATTTTCTTATTTTAATAGATTGTAAATGATATCATTTATGTCGATACAATTAAATACTATAAAAAACTCTAAAATACTTATTGGTTTATACCATTATAAGGCACATCATCTAGTGTTTTGGTTTGTTTATCATTATATGTGGTGGGCAATTGGTATTGGCAGTGCTAAAGAAGCTGCTTATAACATTTTTTTTTCGCCATATAATGTAAAATTTTTGTTCTATTTTATTTTTCAAGCTGCAGCTGTATATTTTAATTTATACTACTTGATACCTAAGTTTTTAGAGAAAAGAAAATACTTCACATACCTCTCCTTTTTTAGTTTAACCATATTAATTACTGTATTAATCATTACTGCTGGTTATTTTGTTGCAGCTTATGTTTCTGATACTACCCTTACTGAATTATTTGGTGAGCAAACCTTTGTTTCTCTATTAAAATCAGGTCCTTTATCTTCTACACTGGCTAGTATGACATTGGCGATGAGTATAAAATTGACTGAAAAATGGATTAAATCGCAGCAACAGCAACAGTTATTAGAAAAAGAAAAAATAGAAACAGAGCTTAAATTTTTGAAATCTCAATTTAATCCTCATTTCTTATTTAACACTATCAATTCCATTTTTGTTTTAATTCATAAAAACCCGGATATGGCCTCAGAATCATTAGCCAGCTTTTCAGATCTTATGCGGTATCAATTATATGAATGTAATGAAGCCAAAATCCCTCTAGAAAAAGAGATTGATTATCTTCATAATTTTATTAATCTTGGGAAACTTCGTCTTGACCAAACAGTAAAAGTGACTACTTCGATCAAAGATCAAATGTACGGTGATTGGTCTATAGCACCCTTTATTCTAATGCCATTTGTAGAAAATGCTTTTAAACACGTTTCTCAAGGTATGGATCAAAAAAACTGGATTGATATAAAACTTCATAATACAGAAAATGAAATCATATTTGAAATAACAAACTCTATTAATTCCTATGATAATTATACAACGGAAGATCTTATGAAAAATAATGGAATTGGATTAAAAAATGTACAAAGAAGATTAGATTTAATCTATAAAGATCAATATAATCTTTATACCAAAAAAACTAAAGAATTATATCGAGTAGCACTTAAATTAAAGTTGAACTCACACTCAGTTTCTTCTGAAGATGTAATTACATCTATGGCGACATTACAATCTTAAAAAAGATAATTATGGTTTTAAAATGTATTGTAATTGATGATGAACCACTGGCAAGAGAATGCATAACAAATTACATTAATGAAGTAGATTTTTTAGAGTTACAAGGAACTTGTAGTAACCCTTTGGAAATTACTAAAATTAAAAACACTCACGAAGTAGAGTTACTTTTTTTAGATATTCAGATGCCTAGAATGAATGGAATAGAATTTTTAAAATCTATGAAGTCTAAACCTTTGGTAATAATCACAACTGCTTTTCCCAACTATGCTTTAGAAGGTTTTGATTTAGATGTAATGGACTATTTGCTAAAGCCGATCACCTTTACTCGTTTTTTTAAAGCGGTATGTAAAGTAAAAGAGCAATACATTCTCTTACAAAATAACACTAATATAAACTCTAACAAAGAAAATAAAACCGCCAATTATGTTTTCATAAAATGTGATAGCAGTTATAAGAAAATATACTTTGACGATATTCTGTTTATTAAGGCTATGCAAAACTATGTAGCATTCCATACATCTGACGGAAAAAAGCACCTCTCATTAATCCCCCTAAAAGAAGTAGCAAAACAACTTAATTCTGAAATGTTTATGCAAGTTCATAAGTCATTTATTATACATATTCATAAAATTGAAGCTATCGAAACAGAAGGAATATCCATAAAATCTCATCATATTCCATTAGGTCGAAATTATAAAGAAGCTATTATGAAAAAGATAGTAAATGATAAAATTTTAAAAAGATAATCACATTCTAACCTTGCAAAAAGGCTGCTAACGGAATAGTTAGCAGCCTTTTATTAACACTAATATTGAATATTAGATTCTAAAAAACTAAATTCTTGGTAAGTCTCCATCCCCTTTAAGAGGTAAATTAGAACTTCCCATAAGATATGTATCTATATGATATGCCGCTTGTCTACCTTCTGCGATAGCCCAAACAATTAATGATTGTCCTCTTCGCGTATCACCCGCTGCAAAAACACCTTTTACGTTGGTAGCATAATTTTCTTCTGTAGCTTTTATATTTGTTCTTACATCCATATCAATACCTAATTGTTCTGCAATTGTAGGTTCTGAACCAGTAAACCCTAATGCCAATAAAGCTAACTCACATTTCCATTCTTTTTCTGTATCTGGAATCTCTTTTAAAGTAAAACGACCATTCTCTTTTACCCATTCAACTTCAGATGTTATTAAACCTCTAAGATTACCATTTTCATCTCCCAAAAATTCTTTTGTAGAAATACTCCAATTACGTTCCACTCCTTCTTGATGTGAAGAACTCGTTCGTAATCTCATTGGCCAAAAAGGCCATGGTTGATTAGCAGGGCGTTCAACAGTACCTTTACCCATGATTTCAAAATTCGTCACAGATGTTGCACCATGTCGTACAGAAGTTCCAATACAATCTGATCCTGTATCTCCACCTCCGATTACGATTACATCTTTATCCGTTGCAAGAATTTCTTCGCCTAAATCTTTAATCCCATCGACTCTACGATTGTTTTGTGGAAGAAAATCCATAGCCTGAACCACTCCTTTTAGATCAGCTCCTTTTACCGGTAACTTACGTCTTACTGTAGCACCTGTACATAATACTACAGCATCAAAATCAGCTTTTAGTTGATCCGCTTTAACATCTTTACCTATATGTGTATTTGTTTTAAAAACAATACCTTCTTCTTCTAAAACAGCAACTCTTCGATCGATTACATTTTTTTCCATCTTAAAGTCAGGAATCCCATATCGTAACAATCCTCCTACCTTTTCATCTCTTTCGAAAACAGTTACTAAATGTCCAGCTCTATTTAACTGTTGGGCAGCAGCAAGTCCAGCAGGTCCAGAACCTATAACTGCGACTGTCTTTCCTGTTCTCTCTTTAGGTAGATTCGCTTTTACCCATCCATTTTTAAAAGCTTCTTCTACTATATTTTTTTCAATATTTTCTATCGTTACAGGATCTTCATTAATCCCTAGAACACAAGCTTCTTCGCAAGGTGCTGGACATAATCTACCCGTAAATTCTGGAAAGTTATTAGTCGAATGTAATATTCGAGCTGCCTTTTCCCATTTACCACGATATACAGCATCATTAAAATCAGGTATTAGGTTTCCTAATGGACATCCACTATGACAAAAAGGGATTCCGCAATCCATGCATCTTGCACCTTGATTTTTAAGCTTACTTTCCTCCATTGGCACAGTAAACTCCTTATATCCTTTTATACGATCTTTAACAGGCTGGTACTGTTCAATCTCTCTTTCAAATTCTAAAAATCCAGTTATCTTTCCCATGTCTATTATCGTTTATGCTTGTGCTAATTTTTCTTCTTCTAATCTTTTTAAAGCCTGCTTGTATTCCTCTGGAAAGATCTTAATGAATTTTGGTAATTCGCTCTCCCAATTCTCGAGAATTCTCTGTGCTAAAGGGCTTAGTGTTGCATTATAGTGTGATTCAATTAAGTTTTTAAGTTCTATCACATCTTCTGGTATTTCTACAGGATCCAAGTTTAGCGCTTCTTTATTACAATGCGCTTCGAATGTCTTTTTATCATCATATATATATGCAATACCTCCAGACATCCCTGCTCCAAAGTTTCTTCCTACTTCACCAAGGATAACGGCAACTCCACCAGTCATATATTCACATCCATGATCTCCAATACCTTCTACAACAGCTCTGGCTCCTGAGTTACGAACACAAAAACGTTCTCCAGCCTTACCATTGATAAATACTTCTCCATCTGTTGCTCCATATAATGTAACATTTCCTGTAATTACATTGTTTTCTGGAACAAGTGTTGCTTCATCCGGAACTTTAATAATTAACTTAGCTCCAGAAAGTCCTTTCCCTAAGTAGTCATTTGTGTTTCCATTTACGATCATTGTTAATCCCTTGGTTGCAAAAGCTCCAAAACTTTGTCCAGCTGCACCTGTGAAATTTAATTTTAGGGTACTTTCAGGTAACCCTTGAGCCCCATAAATTTTAGAAATTTCATTACTCAGAATAGCACCTACTGCTCTATCGGTATTTGTAATGTCAAAGTCTAAAGTGGTCTTTTCTTTTCTAAACAACGCTTGATGCGCCTGTTCTATAATTTCAAAATCTATAGATTTTCCTAATCCATGATCTTGTATTTCGGAATTGTATATACCTACTCCTTCTGAAGCTTCTACCTGATGTAATATTGGTGAAAGATCAACTCCTGCAGTTTTATAATGTTCGATAGCTTGCTTACGATCTAATTTATGTACCTGTCCTACCATTTCATTAATCGTACGGAAACCAAGTTGAGCCATAATTTCTCTTAGCTCTTGAGCTACGAAATACATGTAATTTACTACGTGTTCTGGTTTTCCTTTAAACTTCTTACGCAATTCAGGGTTTTGAGTTGCTATACCTACAGGACAAGTGTTTAAGTGACAAACACGCATCATAATACATCCAGAAGCTACTAAAGGAGCTGTGGCAAATCCAAATTCTTCTGCCCCTAACAGACAAGCTACTGCTACATCTCTTCCTGTTTTTAATTGTCCATCACACTCTAATACAATACGACTACGTAGATTATTCCCTACTAAAGTCTGTTGTGCTTCAGCTATTCCTAATTCCCAAGGCAATCCAGCATGTTTTAATGATGTTAATGGTGATGCTCCTGTTCCTCCATCAAATCCAGATATTAATACTACGTCTGCCTTTGCCTTTGCTACTCCTGCTGCAACAGTTCCTACTCCTACTTCTGAAACTAATTTTACATTAATTCTAGCATCTCTATTAGCTGATTTTAAGTCATAAATTAACTGGGATAAATCTTCAATAGAATATATATCGTGATGTGGTGGTGGTGAAATTAATCCAACATATGGAGTAGAATTACGAGTCTTAGCAATCTCAGGATTCACTTTTGGACCTGGTAATTGACCTCCTTCTCCTGGTTTAGCTCCTTGAGCCATTTTTATCTGTATCTCTGCAGCATTTGTTAAATAATTCGAAGAAACACCAAATCTACCTGAAGCGACTTGCTTGATAGCGCTATTTTTCCAATCCCCATTTACATCTTTATAAAAACGTAGTGGATTCTCTCCTCCTTCTCCCGAATTACTTTTTCCGCCAATACGATTCATAGCGACCGCTAGGTTTTCATGTGCTTCTTGACTTATTGACCCATAGGACATCGCTCCTGTTTTAAAGCGTTTTACAATTTCTGTCCAAGGCTCTACCTCATCTAGTGGAATTGGATCATAGTTAGAGAATTCTAATAATCCGCGAATGGTCATTAAACTTTTAGACTGCTCATTAATTAAACTTGCATATTCTTTATAAGTTTTAGGATCATTATCTCTTACTGATTTCTGAAGTTTAGCTACAGAAAGCGGATTAAACTGGTGTTTTTCACCATTTCGTCTCCATCTATATTGTCCACCTATTTCTAAATCTAAATCTGCATCTACTTCTCTTTCTATATATGCTCTTTTATGACGCTTAGCAATTTCCTTTTCGATTTCGTACAATCCAATTCCTTGAATTCTAGTAGCAGTATTCGGAAAATACTTATCTACTACTTTAGTATTAATCCCAATACATTCGAAAAGTTGAGAACTACGGTAAGAATTTAAGGTAGAGATACCAATTTTATTCATCACCTTCAATACGCCTTTACCTACAGCCTTATTGTAATTATTAACCGCTTCTTCTGCAGCTAACTCTGTAATATTATTGTCTTCAATTTGTTCCTTGATAATTTCATTTACCATATAAGGATTTATAGCACTGGCCCCATATCCAAATAATAAAGCAAAGTGATGTACCTCTCTTGGTTCTGCAGATTCTATTATGATACTTACTTGAGAACGTTTCCCTAATTTCTGTAGACCACTATTTACAAAAGAACAAGCTAATAATGCCGGAATCGGTGCTCGATGCTTACTTATATTTCTATCAGAAAGTATTATAATATTACTTCCATCATCAATTGCCTCAGATACCTTTTGTAAAGTAGCTTCTAAAGCATCTTCTAACCCATTAAGTCCTCTATTAATATTATATAACATAGAAACAGAGGTTGCTTTAAAGCCTTTATCTGAATATGTTTTGATCTTATCTAAATCTTCTTTAGAAATTACTGGATTCTGAATCTTTAGCTTATTACAATGCTTTTCATCAATATCAAAAATATTGTGATCTGCTCCTAGTGTCAAACTAATATCTGTAATCAGTTCTTCTCGAATTCCATCTAAAGGAGGGTTGGTTACTTGTGCAAATAACTGTTTAAAGTAATTGTAAATTAATTGCGACCTCTGAGAAAGTACAGCAATTGGCGTATCTGATCCCATAGAACCAATTGGTTCCTTTGCTAATTGACTCATCGGAACGATAATCGTATCAATATCTTCCTGAGTGTATCCGAATACTTCTTTACGTTTATCAATAGTTTCTTCACCTAAAAATAAAGGACAATCATTGTAAGCAATATCTTTTAGGTGCACTAAATTATTATCTAACCATTCTCTATATGGATGTTTTGATGCAATCTCTTCCTTTATTTCCTCATCATTAACAATTCTACCTTCGTCCATATTTACCAAGAACATCTTACCAGGTTCCAATCTACCATGAAACTCTAAATTGCTTGGTTCTATATCTACTACACCTGTTTCAGAAGACATAATTACATATCCATCTTTAGTAACAGTATAACGAGAAGGTCTTAATCCATTTCTATCCAATACTGCTCCAATATAATTACCATCAGTAAACGGAATAGAAGCTGGACCATCCCATGGTTCCATAGCACATGAATTATATTCATAAAATGCTCTTTTAGCTTTAGACATTTCTGAGTTCTTTTCCCAAGCTTCTGGCACCATCATCATCATAACTTCTGGAAGTGATCGTCCAGTCATTAATAATAATTCTACAACCATATCCATAGATGCAGAATCCGATTTTCCCTTAAGAACTACTGGCAGTATATTTTTAATATCGTCTCCAAACCAATCACTGGCTAATAATTCCTCTCGGGAACGCATTCTGGTAACATTTCCTCTTAAAGTATTAATCTCACCATTATGACACATATATCGGAATGGTTGTGATAAATCCCAAGTAGGAAATGTATTTGTAGAAAAACGTTGGTGTACCAAGGCTAACCTAGTTACCACTTTTGGATCCATAAGATCTGTATAGTACAATTTAATATCTTCTGGCATTAATAAACCTTTAAATATTAAAGTCTTTGTAGATAAGCTTGGTAAATAAAAGAACTTATTCTCTGACAGTTTAGAACTGTATATTTCATGTTCTGTAACCTTACGAGCAGTAAATAACTTTAAATTAAAGTCAAAATAGCTCTGCTCCTTATCACTTTTGCCAATAAAAATTTGTTTAATCGAAGGTTCTGTAGTTGCTGCTATTTCTCCTAAATGTACTGTATCAACAGGTACGTCTCTCCATCCCAAAAGAACAAGACCTTGATCGGTGATATTTTTTTCAAAAGTATCAATACAGTATTGTCTTTGATTTTCTTTTTTAGGTAAGAACACATTACTTACAGCATATTCTCCAGACTCAGGTAAATTAAATGAACAATTTTCTATAAAGAAATCATGTGGTATATCTATCAGTATTCCCGCTCCATCTCCTGTTTTTCCATCAGAGCTTACAGCTCCACGATGTTCTAATTTTTCAAGAATTTCTAATGCCTTATGAATAATATCATTAGACTTTTTCCCTTCCAAGCTACAAATAAATCCGGCACCACATGCGTCGTGTTCGAATTCTGGCAGATACATTCCTTGTTTCTTCATATTATTTCCGATCTAAAGTGTTTCAAGTTGTTGAAATTAACAAAACCTTAAGGAAGGAGAAAGAAAAACCGATTATCGAACATCACTTTTTGGAGCTCGATAAAAAAAGTACTATTTAACTAATAGAATCCTAAAATAAAGACTTCAAATTACGAATTTAATAACGTAGTTTTTGGCAAAAAACACCAAATAACATAGGGGTTTACAGCAATTTAGGGTCAATAAACACCAATGAAAACGTTTTCGTAAAAAAACAGAAATCTCCTACTGAGAAATTCTCAGTTATTTCTACAAAAAATACATACCCCTAATTTTTTAGGGGGTAAATATTTCAAAATGATAAAAATACCATGATTACCCTTTAAAATTTTGAGGCTAAAAAGTAATTCACATATTTTTGACACAGATTTAACATTAATTTTAACTTTTAATCTTTATGAAGAAAATAGAAGCAATCATCAGAAGATCAAAATACCGCGTTGTAAAAGAAGCTTTACACGAAAAGGGTATTACATTCTTTTCTTATTGGGATGTTACTGGTGTGGGTAATGAAAAAAAAGGACACGTGTATCGTGGAATATCATATAGTACAACAGACATCCAAAGACGCTTTTTATCCATCGTGGTAAACGACGAGTTTGAAGAAGCAGCTGTATCTGCAATTCTTGAGGCTGGTAAAACTGGAGAAGTCGGAGATGGAAAAGTATTTGTATCCGATATAAAAGAAGCATATAGAATTCGTACTTCCGAAAAAGGAGGCTCTACACTATCCTAACCACCACACACACAAATTACCAACTGAAAACAAAAAATAACTTTTAATAGTCAATTATATAATGGAAATGTTAACTATAAACAACGTATGGATGATGGTGTGTACAGCACTAGTCTTTTTCATGCACTTGGGTTTTTCTTTTTTAGAAATTGGATTAACTCGTCAAAAAAACACAATCAATATTCTTTTCAAAAACGTATTCATCATCTGTGTAGGTTTATTACTATACTGCCTAGTAGGATTTAATTTGATGTATCCTGGATTTGAAAAAGATGCTGCCGGATTTATTGGATTTGCAGGATTCGGTTTGAGTTCTCCTGTTGTAGAAGGAGCTTTAGACTTAACATATAATGAAGGATACACATATTGGACTGATTTCTTATTCCAAGGAATGTTTGCAGCTACAGCAGCTACAATAGTTTCTGGAGCTGTTGCGGAACGTATTAAGCTAGGAGCTTTTATGATTTTTACTATCATATATGTAGGAGTTGTATATCCAATTGTAGGTTCTTGGCAATGGGGAGGTGGTTTCTTATCATCATTCCAGATTGGCGAAGCTGAAGGTTTTTATGACTTTGCTGGTTCTACCTTAGTTCATTCTGTAGGAGGATGGGCTGCTTTGGTAGCTGTATGGTTATTAGGATCTAGAATTGGAAAATTTGGTTCTGACGGTAAGCCAAACGCTATACCAGGTCACAACATTCCGTTAGCTGCTGCCGGTGTTTTAATTCTATGGTTAGGATGGTTTGGATTTAACGGTGGTTCTGTACTTTCTGCTGATGCCGCTGGAACATCTCTTACTCTAGTAACGACATCTCTTGCTGCCGCTGCTGGTGGAGTTGTTGCTTTTTTAGTTTCAACGTTATTATACAAAAACTACGATTTAACAATGTTCTTAAACGGTATTCTTGGTGGATTAGTAGGAATTACTGCTGGTGCTGATCAAATGACCCCAACAGATGCTGTATTAATTGGAGCTATTGCTGGTGCTATCATAGTATTTGGTGTAGCATTGATTGACAAATTAAAGCTAGATGATCCTGTAGGAGCTATTACTGTTCACTTAATCTGTGGTATTTGGGGAACCTTAGCCGTTGGAATTTTTGGGGCAAAAGCTGGTTTTGATCAATTCTTAGTACAAGGAGTTGGAGTATTAGCTGCTGGTGGGTTTTGCGTACTAACTTCTTTCATCATCATATTTGCTTTAAAGAAAACTATTGGAATTAGAGTTTCTGAGAAAGAAGAAATAGATGGTCTTGATGGTCACGAACACGGAATGGATGCTTATCCAGATTTTAGAATTAATCAACACTAAAATTTAAATTCTCAACTTATATATAAAGAGGGACGATTATAAATCGTCCCTCTTATTTATTTATTATTTTATAATTTCCATCGACAAAGGATACGATGGTTCCTCTCCATTACTAGCTTTAATTGCATTTATTATTGGAAATACCAAACATAGAATACCAATAACGATTAATCCTAAAACTCCTAATCCAAATAATAATATTAGTGGTATACAAACAATCGCATAAATAAACATACTTATCTGAAAATTCATAATTGATTTTCCATGATTATCCATTGCTAACACCTGTTCTCTTTGCGTTAACCAAAGTATCAATGGTACTATAAATCCACCGAATCCGGTTACAAGGTCTAATAATTGCGATAAATGGGTAATAACGAGTAATGATCTGTCTTGTCTCATGATTTCTTTTATTTTTGGTTGATGATTGTTTTATAAAATTGCTAATTAAATTAGCAACTTATACATATATGACGAAATATTGAGCAAAACGTTACAGTTATACCCATACATAAAAGAAAAAGATTCGAATTACATTAAATCCGAATCTTAAAACTTATTTTAATTAGATAGGTTAAATCCCTAATGCAGCCTCTATATTTTTTATCAGCGTTTCTTTTTCTAACCCCATACGTATATATAAAATTTCTTTTTGCTCATTTAACAAAACAAAAGTTGGAGCTGCAGAAGTGCCATATAATGAAGCTGTACCTTTCCCTAAATACAAAGTAGGTATTTCTATCTTTTGTTTTTCTACATACTCCTTTAACCCTTTATCATTTGATCTAGTAAATTCTATTCCATAAACATCTAATCCTTTTTGTTTGTACTTTTTTTGTATTTCATTTACATGAGGCACAGCTTCTACACATCCACCACAATTAGGAAACCAAAATTCTAATAATGTAAGTTTATTATTTATTTTGGATAAAGAAATCGTATCACCTTCTAGACTGGGTAGAGTAAAATCAGGTGCTTTTTTTCCAATGCTACCTTCCATATTCATTCTTTCTCGTTTATAGAATTCTCTCTCACTCATTGTTAAATATCCTTCAGGAAACCTTTCATAACTCCAAATTAATGTATCCCTATTAGCATCAACATTAAAATCACTTAATTTTGATATGATTACCTGATCAGCTAAAGAATTACTTGTACGAATATATATAGGTAGTTTATTACTTTTAGAAATTGCAATTTCATAATTATAAACATAACCTTTCAATTCATCTTTTACATTAACCAATTTACCATTTGAAATGTACCTATCTGAGATGGTAAAATTAAACGAGTGACATGCTAAATTATTAATAACCATATCTTTTCTTTTTTCTAGGATAATTGTAGGGTCACTAGTTAATATTGGTAAAACCTTTTTTAATTCCAACAGAGAACGTAAGCCAAAAATTGAACTATTCACTTGATAATCCTTAGGATCATTTTCATACAAAACTCTTTCTTCTTTAACAGAACTATAAAACACTTTTTCTCCGTCAAAAACCTGTTCATCTCCATCTTCGGTTACAAAATGATATCTAGCTCCTAGCAAAGTATCTTTGCTAGTAAAATCATAATAGCAACTCCCTTTAAAAACATTATTTCTATCATCTTTTTTAGGAAGAAATGTTACTTGTGCATTATACGATATAGTTTCTAATGTATTTAATTTTGTTATAGTTTGGTCCAGAATAGTTTTATCTGATTTATTACAACTAAAAAATAAGGTTACTAATACTCCTAAAAACAGCTTTTTCATAATTTGATTGAATTAAATTGTGTGAATTATTTTTGATCGAATCTGTCTTATTTTATTCGATATTTAACGAGTTCATAAAAATTTTCTCCTGAAATTTTTCTTAAATAAATAAAATACTTGTCTGCATATTTTTTGTTAAGAACGGAATCGTTTAAATATAATAAGTCTCCATTTTTAACTTGAAAAACAACTTGCGATGTATCATAATTAGTTTCTAATAAATTATCCTTCTGAAGTTCTAAAATCATTTCTTTTACAAACGCAATATCATCTGATTTCAATAGAGATTCTCCAAAAGCTTTTGGATACTCTCTTCTTAGTTCTTTCTGTTTCTCTTTCGGCAAACGTTCATCACCTATATAGATATCTCCTAACACGGCAAAATCAATATACCTTACAATTTCATCTGGAGTGAACATACAATAATTACTTAATTCATTAAGGAAATGCAACCAATCCGAATTGTCCTTTTTCTTCCGCATCTTACCTATTACCTGCTTTTTTTTCTTATCAAAATGTATCACTTCTATGTACGAACCTTTATCAATTCTTTCTATACTGAAGTTATTCTCTAACTCATTATTTTTAAGAATCCCATCTTCATAATACGCATACTCTTCTTCGCAATATAAATGCAAGTGACGGGATGGATCGGACTGAAGAATAAGCGTATCTGTATTAACATATACTCTCGGATATACGGCAATATCATTTCCTAAGATTTTTTTGGATAAATTACTTTTAGTAGAAATACTAAATCCAAATCCTATAAAAAGAAAACCAATAAAAAGAAGTCCAAGAATACTATTTTTATAAGAATTATTCTTCTTACTGTCTGTCTTAAACCAAGTAAGGTTTTTAACTCTATTGTACACATTTTGATTACCAAAACTTAGAGACAAATCGTAATGTAATTTATAAGAACGCTGTAATGCTTTAGCATAAGACAATGTAGAATACCCCTCTTTAATTACATTAAAATCACAAGATACTTCTCTTTCGTTTTTTATTATTTTAGAAATATGAATTATGAAAGGGTTAAAAAAGAAAATAGTCTCGACACAAATTTGTACTAAGTTTATCAAAAAATCATTTCTTTTTATATGTATTAATTCGTGAAAAAGGATCAATTCTAACTCTTCTTCAGAAAAAGTAGTTACGGCTTGTATCGGAAAATAGATTATTGGACGCCAATACCCAATAGTAAACGGATGACTGCCATTCTTGATAAATTTAATAAGAACGTCTTTTTTGATTTCTAATTTCTCAATAAGGCTTTTCTTTAGCTCTAACAAGCCGTAATCGACAACTCCTGATTCTTTAACACTGTATACAGCTTTAGTTTGAAAGAAAAGCTTAAGAATACTTATACTCAAACCAAAAAACCAAAACAAACAAATTAAATACTTATTTGTAACAATAAATAATTCAAGTTTATCTACTACATTGAAACCTATCGATTTTTGCTCTATTATAGAAGTTAGTTGAAGTATTTTTGGTTTCAACCATAGATCATACATCGAGTCATAACCAAATGATATAATAACTAAAACTAAAAAATAATAGCAAGGACACATAATATCTATAATTTGCATATTTCGGTTGTATCAACTGTAGAGAAATCTGGAGAAGTAACCAAAATACTCCGCCAATCCAGATTGAGTCAAACAAAAGATTTAATAAATTACTATAAAGAATCTCCAGCATCCTTTTCTATTTTTTTAATCATTTCTTTGATCGCTTCTAACTCCTCTTTAGAAGGTTTTGCATTACCTAAGAAACTTTGAGCAAAACTAAGTTTAGATCCTCCAAAAAGACCACTGATCATTTTTTTAATACCTGATTCTTGTGCTTTTTCTTGATCAACTAAGGGAACATAAATATGTTTTTTACCTTCTTTCCGTCTTTCTAAAAAACCTTTATCAAACATGATCTGCATCAGTTTTAAAGTAGTTGTATATCCACTACTACTATTTAATTTCTCATGCACCTCTTGCACCGAAGCTTCCTTACAATTCCATAGAATAGTCAGAATATCAAACTCTTTATCTGTATATTGTTTCATACTACGAATTATTTCGTAACAAATCTACGAAATAATTCGTAGAAAGCAAATAAAATTTGTTTTGCTTCTTTTAAGTGACTTAAAATCATTAAAGAACACTTACAAAAAAAGCACCCTAAAACTTAGGGTGCTTCTCTATTATAATAGTAACTAAATTTAATTCTATATCATTTATTAATTGATTATTAGTTTTTGTGTTTTAGATTCCCCATCGCTCTCTATTCGAATTAAATAAATACCTAATCCTAATGATAAATTCTTAGCAGAAATCGTGTTTGCTCCTGGTTGAAGTTCTATCTCAGCTTGTTTTTGACCTAGAATAGAAAATACTGTCGCATTTGCTTTTTTAACAAACGGATTAAGATATATCGAAAAATTATTCGTCGTTGGGTTCGGTGCAATTCTTACGTCATTAAATATACCTTCTGGTTCATCTCCTAAAATCGCTTCAGTAGATTCTAAATCAGCGATTATACTTTCTGCAGTAGCTGATTGTCCACAAGAACCTTCATAAATTTTAACATCAGAAAAAGTAGAATTATTTCCACTACCTGCATCATTATCATTTATAAATACCAATCTATCCATGTCTCCTGTATAAAAATTACCTACAGGAATAATATATGTTTTGGTTCCGCCTGCATAATCATCAAAATTAGTAACTCCATAATTCTGTGAACCATGAACTTTAAAGTATCTACTAGAAGTTAAAGAATTATCATCTTCAAAACCAACTCCGTGGATTTCTCCTTGACTACTACTACTAAAAGTAAACTCGATAACCGTATTGGCAGTTACATTATAGTTAAAAGGAATGTATTTCCAAGTATTATTAGTCATTGATATAGAAGCTCCTCCATTACCTATAGAAAAGTTCCCAGCAGCATCTTGATTAGAAAAACCTGTAATCGCAAAATCATTAAAATTCAATGAATCACAAGTTGGTGGTGGCGGTGTATTCCCATTAGTTATACTTAAATCATCAATTGTAATATCTCCTTGCCAGCTTGTACCAGTTACTACATTTAATCGTAATTGCACACTAGAATTACCTGCATATGCAGAAAGATCTACACTTGCAGTATTCCAATCCGCTCCTTGATCTCCAGATCTAGTAAATACACTACTCCAATTTCCAGAATTATTAGTTCTAGCTTCTATGTTTAATGTTCCTACCGCGTTTCCTGTCATATGATATTGAAAACTTAATGTTGGTGAAGAAACACCATTAAAATTTAAACAAGGTGCGTTTAAGATTGCTTGCTTATTTGGATATCCAGTTCCATTTCCAGATGCTTCTACATAAATGTAAGAGCTTCCATCAACTGCTCCACTTGGTCCTGTTCCATTAGAAGGAGTCCCTCCTGAATTTACAGTCCAATTAATATCATCACTAGATGATTGTGACCAAGCTCCAATTGATCCTTCAAAACTTTCGTTATAAGGAAAAGATGATACATCCCCTGAACACTCATCTGACGGCGGTGGTGGTGGCGTACCTAATCCCATAGCATCCCAGAAAGCAGGTATAGTAGCTCTTTCTCCTGAGTTAGATCCTCCAGATCCAGAACATCCTCCGTAGGCATGAACTCCAACAGCATTTCCTGTTGCAGTATCTATTATTGGACTACCAGAGTTTCCTCCTGTAGTATCTGTTCTATATCTAACAAAGGTATTTGTCGAAGAACTTAATGGTCCAGTATGAATTTGTTGTGTTTGATTATCAATTCCGGTATCTGTTCCAAAACCAGTTATTGTGATATTTGCTCCAGGTGCATCTTGCACTACATTGTATGATGCTCCTTGTGCCTGAATTGGTGTTTGGCCTGTTTGAGAATTCGCGAACCCTTCAAAAACTGCCCAGTCATTTGCCTGACTTGGACTACTTGGATAAGGTGACACAAAATTTCCTATTGGATATTGATCCTCTGGTCCAGGATGAACTATTGTTCTATCCGGGTTTGATTTTGGCACATTAAATTCGATTACCTGAGCACTGCTACCTACACAGTGACCTGCAGTAACTAACCTACCATTAGTAATTATCCAACCTGTACATCCAACAGGAACCATTCTTCCAATAGCGTCGTCTGCAGAATCTACCCTATCATCGCTAGATCCACATTGTGATTTTACAGTAGGATCAAGTTCCCCAACACTTAATTCCGAAATATTAATTCCAACTGATGAATCATTTGCCGCTACAGATAAAGTAATTGTAACAGCATCTCCATTAAAATAAGCACTAGAGTTATTCCAGTCCTTTATAGTTTTAGATGTTAAGGTCTGAGTCGCCCCATCTAATTTTGAAGTAATCGTAATCGTACTATGATTACCTAAATTTACATCTTTAAAAAAAAGACGTAACCAAGTAGCTCCTGTTTCCGAAACTTCTTCCGTAATTACTTGCGAGTTATTCTTACCTACAACTCCATCTGATTTTAAGGTTAAATTATAAGGAGTTTCATGTCTCGCTAAACTCTGTGTCTGAGCATAATTGACAAAAGGAGTTAGCATAAATACTGCGCAGACGGCAGCAATAATTTTGTGTTTTAATAGTAGTTTCCTAGTATTAAATGAGTTTGTGCTGTGAAAATTCATAAAAATAAAAGTTTTAGTATATAGAAATTAAATTTAGTTACTAAATCAATTCTGTCTAAGATTAGTTACTTCCTAAACATATATTCCATATAAATGTATTTTAGAAATCACTAAATTACATCTACTTTATTTCCTTTTATTTTTTTATTCAAAATCTATTAAATCTTGACCCCAGCACTAAAAGTAAGGAAGAAAATTTTGTTTACAAAAAAGTTTGAAGTCTAAAATGAAACGTAAGATTATATTATGTCTATTTTTGTACTTTCATAAGTAAAATATGATTTCACAAGATACCATAGTTGCTTTAGCTACTCCTGCGGGAGCTGGTGCTATAGCAGTAATTAGAGTTTCAGGAAAAGATGCTGTTACGATTTGCGCACCGATATTTCGTTCCATTAAAGGAAAAGATCTAAATAAACAAAAAAGTCATACGATACATCTAGGTCATATTATTGATAATGAGCGTGTATTAGATGAAGTATTACTCTCTTTGTTTAAAGGAACGACTTCTTATACAGGAGAACCTACTGTAGAAATATCCTGTCATGGATCGAGCTACATCCAACAAGAAATTATTCAGTTATTACTTCGTAAAGGATGTAGAACCGCTAACGCCGGAGAATTTACATTAAGAGCATTTATTAATGGTAAATTAGATTTATCACAAGCAGAAGCAGTGGCAGATCTTATCGCTTCTGATTCTGAAGCTTCTCATCAGATTGCTATGCAACAAATGCGTGGTGGCTTTAGTAATGAAATTCAAAAACTTCGGGATGAGCTCCTTAATTTTGCATCATTAATAGAACTAGAACTTGATTTTGCTGAAGAAGATGTAGAATTTGCGAATAGATCACAGTTTCAAGATTTAATCTCAAGAATTACAAAAGTTCTAAAACGATTGATTGATTCTTTTGCTGTTGGAAATGTAATTAAAAATGGTATTCCGGTTGCGATTGTAGGAGAACCTAATGTTGGTAAATCTACGCTATTGAATGCTTTATTGAATGAAGAGCGGGCTATTGTTTCGGATATTGCTGGGACAACACGTGATACCATTGAGGATGAAATTAACATAGGAGGTATTGGATTTAGATTTATAGATACTGCTGGTATTAGGGATACCAAAGATGTAGTAGAAAGTATAGGAATCAAAAAGACTTTCGAAAAGATTGAGCAAGCTCAGGTAGTTATTTATTTGATTGACAGTTCGGCATTAACCGTTGATAGTTTAAAGTTATTAAAAACTGAAATCGGTAAGATAAAAAACAAATATCCGCAGAAACCATTAATTGTTGTAGCTAACAAAGTGGATAAACTTAATGAATCCGAGATTTCATCATTAACTTCAGAGATTGAAAATATACACCTGTTGTCCGCCAAACAAAATATTGGGGTTGAAGAATTACAAAGTAAACTCTTAGATTTTGTAAATACAGGAGCCTTACGTAATGACGAAACTATTGTGACCAATTCCCGACATTATGATGCTTTATTAAAAGCTTTAGAAGAAATACAAAAAGTGCAATATGGTATAGACAATGGATTATCTGGTGACTTAATGGCGATTGATATTCGTCAGGCATTATATCATTTTGGTGAAATTACCGGTGAGATTACTTCGGATGATTTATTGGGGAACATCTTTGCTAACTTCTGTATCGGGAAGTAGTTTAGATAATACTTCGCAACTCTCTTTTATTAAGTTAGTCATTATAAATTAACACCCTAAAAAAACAAAATATTTAAGGCAAATAACCTCTTCGCTCTATCCGTTATTATTCTGAAATAATTATTGTATTTTCATTCTATGAATGCAACAAGCTATACTCAAGGTATTTTACAATATATTCCTTTCTTTTATGTAATCTGGTCAGACGATTTATTATCCTACTCGGAAATTTCTGTTGTAAAGACAGCAATCCAAGGAGATGAAACATTAGGCAAGGAAGACAGAGGTGTTCTTACAAGTTGGTTAAACCCTAATGACCCTCCTAAGGATCAAGAGTTAAAAAACTGGAAAAAAACAATAACAAATTCTTCCATTAAACTAGTAGAAAGTGAAGTGCATCCACTGGCAACATTCAGCCAAAATTTAGTTTGTTATTATCAGACAGCATGTCCTTTTAATACCCATTTAAAAGATATAGAAATAAACCTTGGTATTCAGCCTAACCACTACAGGCATTTATTTGATTTAGAAGTAGTCCAAGAAACATCGGCTGAACATTATGAAGCTTCTGCTATTGACCAGATTCTTAAAGGTGAGCACTCCGATGTGGTTGATGCTTTTAGAGAAGTTCTTAAAGATCCAATTTTTGATTGGGATATCAGGAGAACCAAAGAAGAATTTAGAGAACACGTATTACAACAAGTAAAATTCTTAGCCAAAGAAGGATATGGAGCTATGGCGTATCCAGAAACCTATGGCGGCACCGAAGATATGCCTGGATATGCAGCTATTTTTGAAAATCTAATGTATGTAGATGGAAGTTTAGCGATAAAGTTTGGGGTTCAGTTTGGTCTTTTTGGAGGAAGTATCCAAAAATTAGGTACAAAAAAACATCATGACCAATACTTAGCAGATACTGGTGAAACAAAATTATTAGGATGTTTCGCTATGACCGAAACGGGACATGGTTCTAATGTAAGAGGCATTAAAACTACTGCAACATATCATAAAGAAACAGATAGTATCATCATACATACACCTGGAAAAAATGATAATAAAGAATACATCGGTAATGCATTAGATTCTAAGATGGCATCAGTTTTTGCCCAATTAATTGTTAATGGTAAGAACGAAGGAGTACATGCTATTCTGGTTCCGATAAGAAATGAACAACACGAATTAATGCCTGGAGTCACTATTGAGGATAATGGTTATAAATTAGGACTTAACGGAGTAGACAACGGAAAGATATGGTTTCATCAAGTGCACGTTCCCAGAGAGAACTTATTAAACAAATATGGAGATATTGATGCAAATGGCTTATATCATTCTGATATCAAAAATCCAAACAAACGTTTCTTTACGATGTTAGGCACATTAGTTGGAGGTAGAATATGTGTAGCTCGCGCTGGACTAGGCGGAGCTAAAAAAGCCCTAGCAATCGCTCTTAGGCATGCTTTAAAAAGAAGGCAATTTAATGATAGTATAAAAATCCAAGAGGATCTCCTTATGGATTACCCCACACATCAATTACGCCTCACACCGGCTGTAGCAACTTGTTATGTATATGATATTACATTAACGCATATGATGAAAATCTACAGTGACAAATCAGTAATAGATAAACGAAAAATTGAAACTCAGGTAGCTGGACTTAAATCCATAATTACCTGGTTTGCAAATGATACGATACAAGAATGTAGAGAAGCTTGTGGTGGAAAGGGATATTTAATAGAGAATCAAATTGCTGACCTAAAAGGCGATGTAGATATCTTTACCACTTTTGAAGGAGATAACCATGTATTACTATTATTAGCGGCAAAGGGTATATTATCTGAATTTAAATCAGAGTTTAATAGTGCTGGTTTTACGGCTGTGCTAAAACTATTGGGAGCTAGACTTAATGATAAATTAAGTACCATAAATCCTGCTTACACTAACAACGTAGACATAGATCATCTGTATAATCCTAAATTCCATAAACATGCATTTGATTATCGCACCAGAAGACTTACCTATACTTTGGCAATGCGAATTCGTGATTATGTAAAAAAAGGAATTCCATCATATCAAGCTTTTCTAAAAGTTCAAACACATTTATTAGCCTTAGGAAAAGCATATAGTACTGAATTAGCATATAGCACCTTTACAAGTTTTGTAGATACCATAGATGATAAAAAGTACCAACAATTGTTTCAAAAAATAGGAACCTTATACGCATTACACGAATTAAGAAAAGATGCATCCTGGTATTTAGAACAAGGATATATTGGTAGTGCAAAATCAAAAGCAATTCGAAACCGTGTAGAGCGGCTTTCTACAGAATTAAGACCGCATATAAAAACATTAGTTGATGGATACGGAATTCCAGAGCATTGTATGAGTGCTCCAATAGCAATCTAAAAATAAAAAACCAGTAAATAAACAATTCATTTACTGGTTTTTTTAATAACTATATCTATTTTTATTTACTCTTGTTCCGAAACTTCTTCTTCGGCCTTCTTTTTATCTTCTTCAATCATTTTTTTATCCTCATCAGTAATACGCTCGTGTTCTGCAGCTATACCTTTATGCTCTTTCTCCATAAGCTCATGTTCTGCTTTCATGGATTCATGTTCTGATTTCATTTGCTCCAATGTAATCTCTCCAGAAACATGTTTTGTTTCTAATTCAGCGTGCTTTTCTATCAATGCCTGATGATCTTCAATAAGTTTACCATGTTTGGCTAATAAATCTATGTGACTCTTTTCTGTTATCAAATGAATTGAATCATTTTCGATTGTTTTATGAGCAGCTACCATCTGTTGATGATCATCTTTCATAGTGTTATGTTCTTTAGCCATAGTTTTGTGAGAAGCTTCCATTTCTTGATGCTTTTCTACCATAGCTTTATGCTCAGGCGCTTCTGCAGGGTTTTGCTTGCAAGACACAAACAAAAGAACTGTTGCAATTACTGCTAATTTACTAAGTGTTTTCATGATTTTAATTAATTGGTTTACGATTCAAATGTATAAACTATTTTTTTACTGAATTATTTTAGTTTTGCTTTTTTAAAAAATTTAAAAATTCCCTATTCCCTAACAATCTAATTTAGAAAAACTTTCTTTATAAGTAAGGTTTAGATTAATCAGAAGACAAAATGGTAAAGTATACTTTCTTCGAATTTTATGGAAAAAAATTACTTATGATCAAAAAATCATTATTTTCGATAAAGTAAAGGAATACGATACCATGGAGATCAAAAAATCAAGAAATACTGAAAAACAAAATCTTGTTAAGAAAATCCTTTCTGACACGGAACATGCGATGTCTGCTGAAGAAATTATGGCTACTATGCCAATAAAAGTTAACAAGACCACCATATATAGAATTTTAGATCGATTTGCCGATAAAGGAGAGGTTCATTTCGTAACTGGCAAAAATGGAAAAGCGTATTATGCACTTTGTGATACTAATTGTGGAACATCTCATAAAATTCATAATCATATACATTTTGAATGTCAGACATGTAAAGAAGTAACTTGTCAACCCAATACACTACATATCCCAAGCTTAGAAGGGTTTACAATCCAAGAGACTCAATTTTTAATTATTGGTATTTGTAATAAATGCAAATAAAGAGAAACCATCAGCTCTCCAGCCAATGGTTTCGTAACTACACATCCCAACGTAAAAATAAAGACTGTGTCTTTTATCTTACTGCTATAGGATAGTTTTCTCCTCTGTTACTTACAGTACCAGATGTTCTAGGTCCGTTATTTCTAGCGTGCATAATTCCTGCTACGTGAGGTGATGCCATTGATGTACCACTCAATGTTGCATAACCACCGTTTAAATATGTACTTCTTACGCTACTACCTGTAGCAATAACATCAACAGGATTCATATTGTAGTTTGAGAAAGATGAGAATCCTTGACTACAAGTCATAGAAGCTACTGTGAATATATTAGTTCCATTAACACAAGCTGGTTGATAGTTTGCTGAATTAGCACTACTATTTCCTGCTGCAATAGCAACTCTAGTTCCTGCGTTTCCAAGAGCTAATAATGCACTTCTGTAAGAAGAATTGTTTGCACATCCTGATCCAAAGAAACCTCCTAAACTTAAGTTAGCAACATCACCAGCTAAATCATATTGACCAACGTGGTTGATTCCATTTAATATTGTAGAAGTACTTGTACCACCACTACATCCAAAAACTCGCACTGGCACGACTGGTGCTCCAGCAGAAACTCCTACTACACCAATACTATTGTTTATAGCAGCTGCAGTTCCTGCAACGTGTGTTCCGTGACCATTACAATCATTAGCGGATCCACCTACAAATGATCTAGCATAAGTAGTATTTGTAACTACATTAAGGTCTGGATGATCTAAATCAATACCAGTATCGATTACCCATATCCAAGCATTACTACCAGAACCATCAGCGGCTCCACCAGCTCTAGTAATACCACAAGGAGTCTGTTGAGCCATTCTTTGTGATTGATCTCCAGAAACTACTTCTTCGATATCGAATTTAGGCAACTCTACCACTCTATCGTACTCGATCGCTGCAATATTAGCGTCTTTAGATAATTTTTGAAATTCACTATCGCCTAATTCAATAGCCATCCCCGAAATTTTGGTAGTATAGTAACTTAATACTTTAGACTGATCCAAATCATTTTCTGATAAGATCTCATTCATTTTTTTGATAGACACTTCGGAGATCTCTCTTACCGAATTTGCCTTATCTTCTCTACTCGTAAAAGATCTTTTTTCTAAAACTTTCGATGCAGGTTCTATTTTAGAATCTTTAAACACTACAATATACTGTCCAGGAATTATTTTCCCTTCAGTACTAGTAGGTTCTACAATAGTTTCTGCAGTTCCATCATTAAAATTTTCATTTTGACATGATGTGAATACCATAGCTGAGAGTAGTGTCCCCACAGCGATTTTACTTAAATTTTTCATACTGAGTTAAATTTGTGTTAGGCGCAAATTTATAAATTCAAACGAAAAATTTAATATGGTAAAACCGTATGCTATTTTGTTAACAGTTAATAATTAAGATAAAAAATTGCAATTAAAAATAATTTGTTGCAACTTTGTTGCTTTAGTAATAATGATGGTTTCAAGAAGAATTAACAAAAACAAAAAGCAGTACAAAACTCCATAAAACTAAAACAATTAATCAAAATTAATTAACATTTAATTAACGTTATTTAACTAAATTTTCTAAAGACAAGTGGTTCTAAAGGTTAAAAACTGTTTAATTAACTAAAAATTATATTAAACAAAGCATCACTTTTTCGAAAAAATAATAAAAAAAAAATAGTTCTATTACATACTTTATCATCTAAAAAAGCTTAATAACTATCATAATTAACCAATGAGGTTGAACTTTTATAAAAATATAATTTCTCTTTTTTTAGTTACAACTTTTCTGCTTTTAAGAGTTGTTAATGCGCACGCATTTTCACATTTTTCCGATGATTCACATCTAGATACAAATTGTGAATTATGTGAGATCATAATCACATCAAATCAGCTTACACCTTTTATTGGGGATACTACCGAAGAAATAGAACAAAAATCTACGACATATTATCACGAACATAAAGTAGATTTTAGTTATGAAACATCTAAATATAGTATAACGCTGCCCAAAAGTGTTTACAACAAACCTCCTCCAATACTTTAAATTAGAGTCATATTGTTTTTTTTACTTAACTGATTAATACACATTTCTATAATGATATTGTAGTATGATATAGTGATATATAAAACAATCCAATAACTCAATCTTTCCTATTATAAGAAGAGGTCCTATCATTTTTAGAAACCTCATTATTTAAATTATCACAAAATAACATTCAAAATAAAATAATTTACTATTAATATGATCACTGTAAAAGAAATCGAAAACATTCAAAAAACTTGGGGACAAGGAGTTGTTCAAATTGGAACACTTCAAGCAGACAGACTAGAAATTGAAACGTATACGGAAAACTTCGTAAATGAATTATATGACTTCGACGACAAAGAAGTATTATTCAAACCTACTAAAGCTTCAATTGATCAGTTTAGAATAACTAAAGAAGGTGCGATTTCTTATTTCATTGGTGGTAATTCAAAATTTTCCGAAGATAAAGGCTTTGCACTTCAACCATGGACACAAGTAAAATTTGAAAATGCAGCTTTAATATTAGAAGAAAACAGAGCGTTAGCCATGGGTAATTATTTTTTTACCGATAAAAATGGACAAGATACTAAGGTAGAATACACTTTTGGATATCGTAAAGATTCCAACGGAAAACTAAAAATAGATGTACATCATTCTTCCTTGCCGTTTAACATAGTGGAAAGTGTATGACTTTTAATAAATTAAAATCTGGAAATTCTCTATTTCTTATATGCCCAACGGACCATATGGAAGATGTTTTACGACAAAATTGTAGTACTGAAGCATTCTTCTATACGGCCCTTGGGGCTAATTTTAGATGGGATATTGACACTCAAGAAAACCTTATTTCTGTAATTAAAAATCAAAACATTACTCAAGTAATTTTTATAACAAAAAACACAAATATTTTTTACAGAGAAGTACTTGAACCAGAAATCGAACCTTTTTTCAACGCTAATAAAACCTTATTACAGCTTGATAAAACGTTACCTAAACACTTCTTAAGTCAAAGTCATCCAATATTGAGAGTAATGCTTTTGGCCTCCAGACATTTACAAAAACAACGGAAATACATGTTAGACACTCCAATACTGGGAAAAGCTTTAAAACATGACAATGTTATTACCCAAAGTTTTGTCTACTATTCAAATAATCAAATTTTTTATCCTCCAAAAACAATCGAAAATAAGGTTTTGTTATATGGCAAATTATCTCCTAACTAAAAATTAGGTAACCAATTGTACAAAATGAAAATTATCATAATAATTAAAATACTGTAATTATGAAATTCTATCAAATATTACTTCTAGGATGTCTATTGCTATTTTCAACATCATTTAGCCTACCGCATCCAATAAAGCTAACCTCATCACTAATTCAATCTTTTCCGGAAAGTAATATTTTAGGAGTAGAATGCAGAGTGTTTATTGATGATTTTACTTTTAGTATGAACGATACATTTACTAAAAATTTTAATGCATCGGACTTATCCAAAGAAGATATTGAAGGAATTGAAAATTATTTTAAAAAGTATTATAAAATAATCATTAATGATAAAATATATACCCTTACATATATTTCATCAGAAGTTTTTGAAAAGCATAATGTTTTATCAATTAAGTTTTCCAAAAAGATACCAGTGATAAAAGAGGGGGATCAAATTTGTATCGAAAACACACTTTTTTTTCAAGAATTTGATTTTTTACAATCTAATAGAATGACTGTTCGTATACCTCCATTTATTTCAGAAGATTACTTCGAAGTTACATCACTAGACAAACCTATAACCCTTAATTTATAATACCCTAATCCTAATGGATAATTTAAGTTCTTTTTTTATTAATGGATGGCATCATATCGTAGATATTAATGCATACGACCATTTATTATTTGTAATGACATTATGTGCTGCTTTTAAACTAGAGCAATGGAAGCAAATATTAGTGATCATTACCGCTTTTACTATTGGGCATAGCGGAACTCTTATTCTAAGCGCTTTAGATATAATTCCAGCAAACTCCAAACTTATAGATATGCTCATTCCATTTACCATAATGTTAACTGCATTAGCCAATATTATCAATTACAATAAACACGGTAAATTTTCTGATACTAAAGTAAAATATAGCATTGCCTTAATTTTTGGGTTAATTCATGGATTAGCATTCGCCAGCAATTTTAAATTTATGCTATTTAGTGATAGTATAATTATGCCTCTATTGGCATTTAATATTGGTATCGAGGTTGGACAGTTATTTATTGTACTCCTTTTTATGTTATCCCTATGGATATATACTCAATTTATTAGGGGAGAACATTTAAAATGGAACCTGTTCATTTCGGGAGCTGGTTTTGGAATTGCTGCCACGATTTTATTAAACGCTTTTAATGATATACAATAATAGACTATGTTAACAAAGGAATTTTAATATGTTTAAACAAATAGCTATTTACTTAATTCTTTCATTTTTGTTTGGATCTTGTGGGACACAAGAAAAAAAAGAAGAATCTGAAGTTATTATTGATCGAAAAAAAATTGATGCAACTTTTAACAAAGATGTATCTAAGCTATTATTAGATCATTTATACGTGGTTGTAGATAGCATTACTTATGAAAAATTAATAAAAAACAATAGTTGGAAAAGTAAATATGCCTCTATAGATATAGGATTACCAGATTTTGCTCCCGCAGATCATAAAGTATCTACCTGTTATTTACGAGGACATCAACATTATATTGAAATCTTAAGTCCAAAAAATAGCTATAACGAACCTGTAGGGAAAAGTGGAATTGGTTTCTCTTTAAAAAACAATGACGAACATTTTCATTTGGGTGTTAAACCAAAATTAAAAACTACTAAAGACTCGCTTCTTTATGCTATGGAAACTGTTGAGATGCCTTTGGATGATCATAACCATACCTGGTTCAAGGCTTTTTACACACCAAGTCCTGGCACATCTTTACACACTTGGTATGGTTTTTATAACCCAGCTTTTTTAGATAATCTTCTAGGAAAAAGACATACCACATATTCACGGGAAGCATTTCTTGAATCTACGTATACTGATGAAAAACTTTTTAACGGTATTAAAGAAATCCATCTAAGCTGTATCCCAAATGATTATCGCCGCGTAACCCAAGAACTAAGGCATTTAGGTTGTAAGCTATTAGAAAAAAACGGAAATACTCTAACCATAGCTAGCGGTGACATTACTATTAATATTCAACCCTCTAATCAGATCGAATACAGTCAAATTACCAAAATAATTTGTCGATTAAACGAAAAAGATAACAGCACGATTCAATTAGGTAATGTTACCATAACCAATCAAGGGAATGAATCTACATGGAATTTTGATGAACTTCATAAAAACAATTTTTAGAAAACACTGTAATATTATTTAAAATTAAAACAAAATGAACAAAAAAACTCACTATCAAATTATTGTAACTCTTCTTTTATTTTTTGCTATTACATCCTGTAAACAAGAAAAAAAGGCTCCGGAAACTACTGATGAGTTAGAAACAGAAATTACTGAAGAAGCCGAAGTAGTACAACCTAAAATTACCTTAGAGAAATTAGAAGGTTCGCCTGCATATAAAGACGCCGCACTTATTTTAGATACTTCTGATGAAATAGTCGCTAAAAAATCTGGAGAAATGGATTTCTCTTTTAACGTTGAAAATTATGAATTAGGTGCTCAAACTAAAGGTCCAAACGCACAAAAACTAGCAAATTCAGGGAAAGGACAACATATTCATTTTATCCTAAATAATCAGCCCTACTCTGCACACTATGAGCCAAATTTTAAAAAAGAAATACCTGATGGCATCCACCATTTAGTTGCTTTTTTAAGCCGTTCATTCCATGAATCAGTAAAGAATGAAAATTCTGTAGTTGTTCGTAAGCTATTAGTAGGAGAAAAACCTGAGGATAAATTAAATCTTAATATGGAGGCACCAACACTAATTTATAGCCGACCTAAAGGTGAATATACTGGTGACGGTACAAAGGAAGTATTATTGGATTTCTTTGTACTAAATACAACACTTTCTAAAGAAGGAAATAAAGTTCGCGCAAAAATTAATGGGACGGAATTTACAATCACAGAATGGGTTCCTCATATTATCAAAGGACTTCCTATGGGAGAAATTACTATTCAGCTAGAATTAGTTGATGAAGCTGGAAATGTAATTCCAGGGCCATTTAACAAGGTAACTCGTAAGATCACTTTAAAAGACTAAAAAAATAAAGTCAATGAAAAAATTACCTGTAACTGTATTGAGTGGCTTTCTTGGAGCAGGAAAGACAACACTCTTAAATCATATTTTACATAACAAAGAAGGATTAAAAGTTGCTGTTATTGTAAATGACATGAGTGAAATCAACATTGATGCACAGCTTGTAGAAAATGAAAACACCTTATCTAGAACCGAAGAAAAACTCGTTGAGATGTCTAATGGTTGTATTTGCTGTACCCTAAGAGAAGATCTAATGGTAGAGGTAGAAAAATTAGCCAAAGAACAACGCTTTGATTATTTAATCATAGAAAGTACTGGGATTTCGGAACCTATCCCTGTAGCACAAACCTTTAGTTTTACCAGCGAAGATGGACAACTAGACTTAAGCAAGTTTAGCTATGTAGATACTATGGTCACTGTTGTAGATGGTTATAATTTTCTGAGAGATTTTTCTAGCCCACAATATCTAACAGATAGAAACCTTACTAATATTGAGGGAGATGACCGTACTATTGTTAACCTATTAACTGATCAAGTAGAGTTTGCTAATGTTATTTTGCTAAATAAAGTAGACTTGATAACAGAATCAGAATTGAGGAATTTATATGATATTATTCATAAATTAAACCCAAACGCTCGTGTTATCCCTACTCAAAATTCTCAAGTATCAATACGTGAAGTAATTGATACAGGTTTGTTTGATTTTGAAGAAGCAGAAGCATCAGCAGGATGGATACAGGAACTCGAAAATGAGCACATCCCGGAAACCGAAGAATATGGGATTGGTTCTTTTGTTTATCGAAAATGTAAACCCTTTCATCCTGAGCGTTTTTTAGAATTTGCCAAGGATCACTTTCCTTCAAATATTATTCGTAGTAAAGGATTATTTTGGCTTGCCTCTCGTCCCAATCAAGCTCTTATATGGGGTTCTGCAGGAGGTTCACTCAAAACGGATCCAGCTGGAGTTTGGTGGGCTTCGATGCCTTTTAGTGAACGAATCAGTTATGGTTCATTTTTAGATAATCAAAAGATGATTGAAGCTGAGTGGGATCCTACATTTGGGGATCGTAAAATCGAACTCGTATTTATTGGTCAAAACATTGATGTTGATCTTGTAACTAAACAATTGGATGATTGTTTGATCACAGAATCAGAACTTAACGAATGGAAAAAGGGGGTGTTTGCTGCAAACGATCATTGGCCAATTCCTAATTACGAAGGGTCATCTGTCTAATAGAGATAAAACCGAAAGAATTGAAATAACAATAAATCCGGTTAGCTAAAGGCTAACCGGATTTACTAATAATATAATTAGAATTTTATACAACCATAGCAGTTCCGTCTGAAGTTTTATTTTTTTGGCTATCAAAATAAAAATCTATTCTACCTAAATACAAACCGTAACACCCAACCTGATTTACGAGCACATTTTTATCTTTTCTATTTTTTACTACTGTTGGTTCTTTTAGAAAAGTATGCGTATGTCCACCTATAATTAGATCAATGTTTTCTGTAGCTGCCGCTAGGCTTAAATCACTCACTTTATTTGGCTCGTTTTTATAATCATATCCTAAATGAGATAAACATATAACCAAATCACACTTTTCTTCGTTTTTTAATACAGCACTCATATCCTGAGCAATCTCTATTGGATTAAGATAATTAGTCTCCTTATATAAATCTTTCATTACAAGTCCTTCTAACTCTATTCCTAAACCAAATATTCCAATCTTAATAGAATCCTTTATTATTATTTTATAAGGCTTTACGAACGTATCCATAACTGTATTAGTAAAATCATAGTTAGCGGACACAAAATTAAATTTTGCATAAGGCAATTGTGCATGCAATCCTTCAATCCCATTATCAAAATCATGATTCCCTATAGTTACTACATCGTATTTAAGCATACTCATCAACTTAAATTCTAGCTCACCTCCGTAAAAATTAAAATAAGGAGTTCCCTGAAAAATATCCCCAGCATCTAATAACAAAGTATTAGGATTCTCTTTTCTTATATTTTCAATAATTGTAGCTCTTCGGGCCACTCCCCCTTTATTAGAATTTCTACCATCATTTGGCCCAAAAGGATCTATATGACTATGTACATCGTTTGTATGTAAGATGGTTATCTTTTTCGTGTTACTCGTAGAAAAAGAAGATAAACCTACACCTCCAACTGTAAACAAGCCAGCCGTTAATGCAGAATGTTTTACAAATTCTCTTCGTTTCATCTCTTTATTTAATTAGTTGGTTTGTAAAAATCTATCGTCAATTTTCGGTGCAATTGTATCTACTTTTTTAAAGTAATCAATCATTGCATTCCTAATTTTATAATTCAACTTATGAGCCTTGCCCGCTTTTTTAAAAAAATACATCTCACTACCACCATGATACAGATAATCATTAGTTGCTACGAAATAAACCTTGTCTTCGTTAATTTCCATATTATTAATCAAAGCTTTCACGATATTAAAATCTTTATCAACGGTTATTTTTAATCCAGAAATAGGATGCGCTTTTCTAGACTTTTGTAAATAGGAAATCAATTCTTTAATATGGGCACCCTTCATTTCCACAACTATGATACTATTCTCAAATGGCATCACCTGATAGGCAGTACGCGCGGTAACATTACCTTTTGGAATTGGTGCTCGTATTCCTCCTTGATTTAATAATACCATATCAATGGCACTTTTAGTTTTTGAGATAAAAAAAGGATTGGCTTGTTCTAATACGATATCGGCCATTAAATTACCAATAGCTGTATTAAGGTTTCCATCTCTTTTAGAGTAAGTTTCTGGAGCATATGCCAAGGTACTATCCAAAGTCTTATTTACATGTTCTTTATACGGTTTTATAAAAGCCTCCACATCTGAATTATCCAGAGTAGTATCATTTATTTCAATTCTCACTCCTTCTACTTTTATAAGGTGTTCTTTTTTCTTACAAGATGAGAAAACCAATATGAATGTAAGCAATAAGAAACTCTTATCAATCATATTTTTTCGTAGGTAATTATGATCTATTATTTTATCCATGTATTATAAAACTTGATTAATCCTTTCTCTAGCAGCTAATGTATAATTTTAATTCTATTTTACTGTATCAATCTAGCGGTTGCTTCTTTCAATATATAATTACAGTGATCAACATCATCCGCATTTAATTCTAGTATTCCCGTTACTTCTATTATTTGGTCTATTTTATAGCCAGGTTTATTTTTAAAAATCACTTCTACAATAGTTTCAGGACCAGCTCCCCCGCAGAAAAAACAAGATGACATTGGATTTCTAGAAACCATAAAAAACTCTTCTTTATAAGAAAAATCCAAAAAATAACCCCTGATACTAATTTTGGATCCTTCATAAGACTTTATTTTAGGCCCAAATGTTGGTTTCAAAAAATAATCATCATAATGTACATTATAAATATCTTGAAAACTAACATCTGTAAAATCATCCCATAACAATTTTTGCTGAGCCATAAGATGAAATGGGATACTGAAGACCAGAAATAAAAATACTTTACGCATCGGCTAAAATTTTAGAAATATTTAATTTAAACAAAGAATAAGATGCAAAAATCGTAGCAAGTATTGTGGTAAAAAGTACTAAAGTGAATATAAAAAACTCTTCTGTATCAGGTATACTTATCACCAATTGATACTGATACACCTCTGAAGCTAAGGTTGCAAATAGCAAAACACTTACTCTACCTAAAATCCATCCTAAAATGCATCCAATGATGGATAAAGAAAGTGCCTCGTAAAAAACTAATTTCAGCAATTGAAAGTTCGTTGCTCCATATGTTCTTAATAAAGCTAATTCATGTTTTCTTTCTCTTACAGTTTTTATTAGGTTAGTAAAAATGCTTAAACCTGCAACAAGAAGTATTGCTACAGCAATACCATTGATTGCTTGAAAACCAATACCTAAAAACTTTAATAATCGATCAATCTCTAATTTTGGAAGTGCTACCTGTAATGAGCTATTTTTATTGATAGATCTAGAAAGTTGCAAGGCCCCAATAGGGTTTCTGAAGTTTAATAATAAAGCTGTAATTTCTTTATGCTCTTCCTCGTGCTCTGTATGTTCTTCACCTTCGATGTGTTCTTCATCTGATGGATGCTCATGAACTTCCCAAATACTTTCAAGATTTGTTATAATAAGATGATCAACCACTGTTCCTGTAGACGCTAAAATTCCACTAACTACAAAAGGTTTTTCGTCGTGAATATCAATTTCATTTTGTATCAACCCATGAGAACTAACAAAAGTACTTCCAATGCTAAGGTTCAAGCTACTTGCTACTTCACTACCCAATACCGCTTCAAAATTTTTAGTGTTTAGTTTCCCATCTTTACAGGTTGCATTATACTTAAGTAAATACTGACCAGAAGTTCCTAAAATCTTATAACCTTTATAATTATCACCATAAGAAACAGGTATAGCTTCCTTTATCATAGGGTTTTTACTTATCCTTAAAGCTTCATCTAGAGATATATTTCCGGTTGGGTTATCTATATGAAAGATAGTCGATAATACAAGTTGCAAAGGACTTCCTTTTGCGCCAACTACCATATCAAATGGTTTACTATTTTTCTCTAGATGATGATTAAGCTGTTTGCTTATTTGTAAAACAAAAGTTGCTAACAAAATACTTAACGTTAATAGCAAAACACTAAGCATTGTATTAAGAGGTTTTGAAATGAGATTTTTAAACGCTAAGTATAACAAATTTAGAGGATTATATGTTTATCAAAATGTGGTTTAACTCTTTGATCATGGGTGATAATAACCAAGTTACTTTTGCAAATTTGAGCCTCTTTTTTTAATAAGGAGATAACCCTCTCACAATTCTTATCATCTAAATTAGAAGTGGGTTCATCTGCTAAGATTACCTTTGGTTTATGTATAATCCCAAGAGCAATGGAAAGTCGTTGTCTTTGACCCTCGCTTAATTCTTGAACTTTCTTATCCCTAACATTCATTAAATCTAATTTCTCTATTAATCCTATTCTCCTTTCTTGATCTATTGTTTTTTTAGACAGTTTCTCACGAATTTTAATGTTCTCTAATAAACTTAAGGACTTAATAAAATATGCTCTTTGAAAGATTATTCCTATATGCTTACCTCTGAAATTATTTAATTGATTTCTTGTAAGTTGTTGAACACAAGTATTGCCAATAAATACATTCCCTTTTTTTGGAACTAAAAGACCCGCCATAATATGTAACAACGTAGTTTTACCAATACCTGAGTCTCCCAAAATCAAAGCATTTTGTTCAAATGATAAATCTATGTCTGGAAAATAAAAAGTATTAGTTTTTGTATTCTTATATGCAAACATTAACGATGTCGTTCGGATCATAAAAAAGTTTTGTCAAAAATAAATAAATATTATTAACGCAACAAAGTTGCGTTTGTAAATTATATACTATCTTTGCCCTCATTAAAATATATACACTTTTACTTTGAATATTTTACAAATACGTAGCAACTCTGATACCTTAGGTATTATAGCCAGTAGTTTATGTTTAGCACACTGCTTAGCAACTCCTTTTTTATTTCTTGCCAATACCGGCTCCACTCTATTTCAAGATGGACATTCTTTATGGTGGAAATCACTGGATATTATTTTTTTAGGACTTTCATTTATCGCAATTCGTCAAACCACTAAAACCACCACAAACCATAGAATAAAATATGCTTTTTGGTCAGCTTGGACGATGTTGTTATTTATTATAATGAATGAAAAGCTATCAATTATACCACTACCTGAAGAAGTTATATACGTAGTATCATTAATATTAGTCGGATTACATTTTTATAATAAGAAGTATTGCCGCTGTAAAGATGAAAAATGCTGCACAAATTAATGCATAATGAGTACTAAGAATCAAAACGAAATAGAATTAATTGGAGATGCCCACATTTCCAATTCGACAGAAACTCCTTTACGGGCAGATGCTTTTGATACATCTGATGAAGACAAAATTAAAAACATACAACATCATTTTGCAGAAATCATGAAAGAGTTAGGACTTGATCTAACCGATGACAGTCTCTCTGGAACTCCTTACAGGTTTGCAAAAATGTATGTAAAAGAGCTTTTTTATGGTTTAAATCCAAAGAACCGTCCTAAGACTTCCATTTTTGAAAATAAATATGGATATCAGAAAATGTTGGTCGAGCAAAACATCAATATTGATTCTTCTTGTGAACATCACTTCTTACCAATTGTTGGTACCGCACATGTTGGATACATTCCTAAAGATAAGGTGATTGGGCTATCAAAAATCAACAGATTGGTAGATTATTATGCCCATCGTCCACAAGTACAAGAAAGATTATGCTTACAAATTTTAAAAGACTTACAAGAAACCCTAGGGACTGAGGATGTGATTGTGGTAATACAGGCTAAACATCTTTGCGTTTCCTCAAGAGGAATTAAAGATAAAAGCAGTTTCACAACTACCATCGAATATAGAGGGAAATTTGTTGAACCTGATACTAGAAAAGAGTTCTTTGATGTTATAAACAAACCTTTTGACACAGTTTAAATGTTAGGAATCATTAAGTAAAAAACTAATAATGAGATATAAACTAACAATACTTTTGCTTTTCACTGTTTTTAAGTGTTTTGTTTCTTATTCCCAAAACGGTAAAATTATAGAAAAGGAAAGGTTAATTTTAAGTGATTCTATCATTACCAAAATCCACAAGGCAGATTCTGCCATGATAAAAGCACTTGAAAACATTGAGTTTTTTCGAATTACGTATCTATCAGATTCTCTTAAGGTAAAAGGTTTTATCGCTAAACCAGTTCAGAAAGGTAATTTTCCTTGTATTATTTCAAACCGCGGAGGTACAGGTGAATTCGGGAAATGGAATGATATAGGAGTAGGCTTCTTTTTGGGAAAACTCGCTAGTTGGGGATATGTAGTGGTAGCAAGTCAATACAGAGGTAATGATGGTGGTGAAGGACAAGAGGAAAGAGGTGGAAAAGACGTAAATGATGTACTAAGTCTTGTAAATACTTTAGGAGAAATTGATAATGCCGATACATCGAGAATTGGTATAGAAGGTGCTAGTAGAGGAGGTATGATGACATATCTTTCACTAAAAGAAACATGTCAATTCAAAGCTGCCGTTGTCCTTGCCGGTGCTGCTAATGCTTTCGAACATCTCGTACATAGACCCGATTTTGAAGAGCATGTATATGCTAAGGTTATTCCTAATTATTATGAGAATAAAGAAAAAGAACTCAAAGCACGGTCGGCAGTGTTCTGGGCTGATAAAATGTGTAAAACAACTCCAATGTTAATAATGCAAGGTAGTGCTGACTGGCGTGTTCCTGCGACAGAATCACTAGAATTATTGAACAAGTTATATGAATATAAACACCCAGTTCGTTATATCTTATTTGAAGGAGCTGATCACCGAATATCAGAATTTAGAAAAGAGTTTTTTGCCCAAACCAAAAGCTTTTTTGATTTTTATGTAAAAGAGCTTAATGATTTACCAAATATGGAGTTACATGGTAGATAATCGATTTGTAAATAAGATAACAATGACAAACTTACTTCCAAAAACGATTCTGTAAAGTTTGTGAATTTTAAAAAAAACTTCGCTTTACCAGAATAATATTCATCAATTTTTGTAGATTTTATTACTAAATAAACCATAGATATTTACCATTTTTATTAAAAACATGGAAGCTATAATTACAATTGTTGGTTTCTTGGGAGCCGGAAAAACGACGCTTTTAAAACACTTAATGACAAGCTACATCAATAATAATTGGAACCCTTTTATTGTTCTAAATGATTATGAGAATGCAAATCTTGATGCGCTTCAGCTTATTGATAAAATTGATCCTAAGTGGATCCGAGCCCTTACAGGTAGCTGTATTTGTTGTAGTGGTATTAATGAATTAAGAGATTACGTAAACCGAATTCCAGAACGTACGAATGGAGTTACTTTAATCGAAGCCAATGGCACTTCTGATGCATGCGCGTTAATGGAGTTCTTAGGTGTTGGACTTAACGATAGATTCTTACCCCCTATCCAGATATCTGTTGTCGATGTAAAAAATTGGCAAAAAAGAGGAGAATATGATGAACTAGAATCAAATCAAGTACAAGTGTCTTCGTTGATTATCCTAACTCATCTTGAAGAAACAACTAAAAATAGACAAACTCTTGTTATAGGAGAACTAACAGCACTCAATCCCTTCGCTAAAATTTTAACAATGGATGAAATTGATGCTACACTTCTTCCTAAACTTTTGCCTTCTAAAAACATCGCTCAGAAACTTGATCATCAAAAAGCACATTGGTCTTCTTGTTCCATAGACCTGCCAGATCTACCCAACTTAGATTGCATCTATAATATCTGTAATGCATTACCAAAAAGTATGCTAAGAGTAAAAGGTTGTACAAAAATTGGAAGCGAAAAAAAGTATACTTATTTTGAACGCAATCCAGATGGTCAAGTATTTATTCGACCATTTAATGGCATACCTATCACAGGTCCAAAACTTCTTACAGTAGGACCAGGAAGTGAATCTTCATTATTAGAAAAAGTTATCCAAACTAATCTTTAAACCTGCTTTAAGCATTAGAAAATCTATTACAGCTTACAGCTACTTCAAAACATAACGCTTAGCTACATTTTTAAGTTTCACCATAGCGGTGCTATGCTAAAACTTATAAAATATCATATTTTATTGCATCTGAAAGCTTCATTACGACGTACTAATGCATAAAGCGGGTTAAAAAACAAAACTAAGACCTTAGTAAAATAAAAAAGAGCATCGCAGCACATAGATAATGTGATCTATATATTCTTTATCAAAATACTAGTCTGTTTCCTTAACCAATCAAACAATATTTGTATTAATGTCATAGAATTAAGATATACATTAATGTAATATTAATGCAACGGTATTGCAAAAACAAATATTATAATTATGTTTGCAACATAGTTGCATTAAATACTCTTTTACAGTATAAACTATATGTTTTTTGATCAATTGTATAATTTGATTAAGGAACAAAAAGGGCTTAACTCTCAATTAAAAAAAACTCATATGCTTAAAGCAATAAATCTCACCAAAACATATGGTAAACATCAAGCACTTAGCCAATTAAATTTATCAGTTGATAAAGGAGAAATATTTTGTTTACTAGGTCAAAACGGTGCCGGAAAAACAACTACTATTAATTTATTTTTAGGCCTAATTGAATCTACTAGTGGCGAAGCTTTAATTAATGGAGTTACCGTTACACCCAATAATAACAAAACCACTAACATGATTGCATACATCCCTGAAGTTGTGCAATTATACGGTAATCTATCTGGTACTGAAAATTTAAACTTCTTCAGTAGATTGGCGGGTTTTAAATACTCAAACAAACAGCTTTCTGACTTTTTATCAAAAGCAGGACTACAAGAAAACGCACATCAAAACAAGCTATCCTCCTACTCCAAAGGGATGAGACAGAAAGTTGGTATTGCCATTGCACTTTCTAAAAATGCGGATTACATCTTCATGGATGAACCCATCTCAGGTTTGGACCCCAAAGCCACACTTGAGTTTACCAAAATTTGTAAAGAATTAAGCAATAACGGCAAGGCTATTTTTATGGCTACTCATGACATTTTTAACGCAGTCAATGTAGGAACAAAAATTGGAATTATGAAAGAGGGACAACTTGTACATACTTCCAATACCGACTCTATAACCGCAACTCAACTACAAGATTTATACTTAAAAACTATCTGAACGTAAAACAAATCAATTAACACACAATGAAACTTTTTAGATTATTACCCACCCTTTTATTTATATTATTTGGTTCTGCCACATTTGCACAAGTAAAAGTAACAGGAACCATCGTCGACGCCGAAAATACTCCAATAGTCGGAGCTACCATTTTATTAGAGAATTCTGAAAATAATTTTGGAAAACTAACTAATAGATCTGGACAATTTGAAATAGATGCTCCTTCTGGCAACTACAACCTAGAAGTGAGATATTTAGGATTTCAATCCTATAAGAAAAGTATCGAAATAGGTGATGGTTCTACATTTGATGTAGGAACTATACAATTAGAAGCAGGTACTGAGCAATTACAGACTGTCGAAGTTGTAGGTCGTGTAAGAAAAGATTATAATAGTGATTATTCGTTTTCTGCAACCAAAATAGCTATTAAAAATAAAGAGTTGCCACAATCGGTAGCTACAGTAACTAAAGAACTTATTGATGATCGTCTAGCATTTCAATTACCAGATGCTGTCAAAACAGTAAGTAGTGTATCAGCGACGGGATTATATAATCATTATAACATTAGAGGTATAACTCAAGCTGATGACGGACAAATGCTTAATGGAATGCGTACACGTCAATATTACTTTTTACAACCTATAACATCTCACCTTGAGCGTGTAGAGGTTATTAAAGGGCCTTCTTCTGTAACTTTTTCTAGTGCAGATCCTGGTGGAACTGTAAATATGGTAACTAAAAAACCATTGACTGAAAAAAGAAATTCAGTAAGTTTAACAACAGGGAGTTTTGGAACTCTAAGAGCGACAGCAGATTTCACAGGACCATTGAACGATTCTAAAACTTTATTATATCGTTTTAATGCGGCTTTTCAAGAAGCAGATTCTTTTAGAGATGTTGTAAATAATAATGCTATTTTAATCACTCCTTCTTTGAGTTATATTCCTAACGATAAGACCTCACTTAATGTGGAAATGATTTACAATAACGCTGAGGGTAATTTAGACAGAGGTCAGCCAATTTTTGGCGCAATTAATGGCGAGTTTGATTTGAATAGCACACCAATCACAAGAAACGTAGGTGCATCAAACGATCACTATAAAACTAAAGAGCTCATATTTATGGCTAATTTTAGTCAAAAGTTTACTGAAGACTTTGGCTTTAATGCACAGTTCATGAAACAAACTTGGGATGAAGATTTAGCTGAGCATAGAGTTGACGGTACAGCCGTTGATATTGATGGAAATGTGATTCCTACACTTGCAAGAATGCGGTATGACAAAAGGCAACAATTTTGGGAAACAGATAACTTTAGTGCCTATTTTAATTATGACATCAAAAAAAATAATATTACCAACAAATTATTAGTTGGATACGATGCTACGAGATGGGAAAGAAAAATTGGAGCGGGATTCCTTCGTGCAAGAAGATATTTAACAGTAGATGGAGGTCAGGCTAATTATGACCCAACTAACCCTGGTAATTTTCAACAAATGGTTGTAGATGGTGTAACTATGCCAGTACCAGCTGTTCCACATTTTAACTTAGAAAACCCTTTTAATGGAGCCAGAAATACAAATAGTTACAACCTTGCTGAATTAACAATTCCTGCAAATTTAAACACTTCAAACGGTATCTATATCCAAAATCAATTCAAGATTGGAAAATTATCAGCATTAGTAAACTTAAGATATGAGTGGTTTACAGACATTTTTGATTACAAAAATGATGAAGAAGAATTTAAAACTAGTGCTTTTGTACCTAGACTTGGTGTAACTTATGAGATTACAGATGATATTAGTGCGTATACAACATATTTAGAAGGATTTCAACCACATACAAATACAGTATCATTATCTCCAACCGCAGAAGGTTTTTTCTGGGCAGCCTCACCAAGTAGATTCGATCCATTAGAAAGTAGTTTAATAGAAGTAGGTGCTAAAGGAGAATTTTTAAATGGAAAAATCTTTGCCAACTTCGCAATTTTTAATGTTACTCAAAAAAACATCTTGCTTGGAGATACCTATGATTTAGATAATTTAACAACAAGAGGAGAGCAAAGAAGTAGAGGTTTTGAAGCAGATATATCAGGATATATACTACCAAATTTACAATTAACAGCTTCTTATTCTTATACAGATGCTACAATTGAAGAAGATGCTGTCGCAGAATTTATAGGAGCACGAATCGGTGGAGCTCCAAAACATAATGCGAATTTTTGGGGGAGATACGACTTTAATTCAATTTCATTTTTAAAAGGAATTGGTGTTGGTTTAGGCGCACAATATGTAGATGAAAGATTTACTTGGTACAATCCTACATACGATACCAATAGAGTATTATTACCGGAATACACGATATTTGATGCAGCTGTATACTACAAGCCAAGTTACATGAATATGCAGTTAAGTCTAAAAGTAAACAACCTATTTAATGATACTTATTGGTTAGGTGGTCTTAACCCTTCTAGACTAGGACCAGGTGCTCCAAGAAATATCTTGTTAAATGCAACGTATACATTTTAAAGAATGAAACCGATATGATTGAATCAATCATATCGGTTTTATATCACCATTGACAAACAATAAAAGCGAACATATGAAATGGGCTAATATTAAGTTATTCGTATTAAACTTTTTGCATAATGCAACAACTACCAAGAATTTCTATCTATTGTATACCATTTTTATAGTATTAACGTGCTATGCCGCTTTTAGTGGTATAAAAAATCATATTACACAGAATGAAATTCGATTAGACCATCAAGTCAAAGCGAGACAAAGCTGGGAAGCTAACCCAGATAAGCACCCACACCGAATGGCTCATTTTGGAACTTTTGCTTTTAGAATAAATGCTTCCTTAGGAATATTTGATTATGGGTTAGAAAGTTTTACTGGGAATACAGTTTTTTTAGAAGCCCATCGACAAAATAGTGTAAACTTTTCTGAAGCTACTTTTTCTACAGGTATGCTGCGATTCGGAGAATTAAGCTTATCATTATTATTACAACTGGTACTCCCACTAATCATGTTTTTTTTAGGTTTTTCTAGTATTGCAAAAGACAGACAAAATGGAACCTTAAAAATGTTATTATCACAAGGAGCTACCTGGAAAGAGATTCTATTCGGAAAATCTCTGGGGCTTTTTGCTATTTCTATGTTATATTTTATTCCTGTTTTTTTAGTAGTAATCATCGCTCTTTTGATCTATGGTCAACAAGGTGCTAATCAATCTCTTTGGCTGCGATTATTATTTATAAGCTTTGGGTATTTAGCTTTTCTATTTATTATATCAGCCTTGACCATGATCGTTTCTGCAACTACCCGTACTGCAAAAAATGCTTTACTCAGATTATTAGGTATTTGGTTATTATTAGTGGTCTTATTACCAAAATCTGCACAAGCTATGGGTAATTATTGGTTTCCTACTCCTAGCAAATTAGCTTTTCAATCTTCTATTGAAAAAGAGGTAATCAAAAAAGGTGATAGTCACAATCCTAATGATCCCCATTATAATAATCTGAGGGACTCAGTTTTAAGTGTTCATAATGTTAAAAAGGTAACAGATTTGCCCTTTAATTATTCAGGATTTGTAATGCGAGAAGGAGAAAAAATAACGGCTAATTTATATCGAAAGCATTATAAAAATTTGGTCTCTATTTATAACAATCAAAATGATGTAACCCAGCTATCATCATTCATCAATCCCTTTACAGCCATCAAACAATTATCAATGACGATGTCAGGAACAGATTTTTCATCTTACATTGACTTTCAGAATCAAGCAGATACTTATCGATATCAGCTAGCTCAAACTATGAATGAATTACAAATGGAATATATAAGTCCAAAAAAAGAAAGTGGATCTGAAGGAAAAAAACATGTAGTTGATCATGAACATTGGTCAGAATTTAAAGATTTTAGACACCAACCTATGGCTTTTTCTAAATCAATTAAAGAAGCTTCTCTTGCATTGATTTCTATAATATTATGGGTGTTATTGATCTTCTGGTTATTGTTATTCACATCAAAAAAAGCAAAAGCTATATGACAACGTTAAAGTTATTTTTACAGCAATGTATCAGGTCTAAAGAAGTCTGGATAAGTTTATTGCTTATTACTCTTTTAGGAATAATAAGTATTGTTATTGGCAACAAACACTTGGAAAGACAACAAGATGCAATAGCAGAAGTAAAATCATATCAAGCACAACATTTTGATCGACAAGTAGCGCTGCACAATGAAGACTTAGGGTTGTTACTGTATTATGCAAAATTCGCTTATATAAACAACCTAAACCCATTAGCTGGGCTATCCATTGGTCAGTCAGATGTAAATCCTACTGTAAAGCGAATTACTATTAAGACTTTTGAAGCTCAAAAATATGATACTGATTTGGTAAACCCAATGAATTTACAATCTGGTAATCTTGATCTATCATTTGTAATCATTTATTTATTTCCGTTATTAGTTATTGTATTATCTTTTAATGTTCTTTCAGAAGAAACAGAAACAGGTACTTGGCGATTAGTAACCATACAAGCGAGATCTAAATTAGGGTTCATTATATCCAAGCTTTTAATCCGATTGATCCTATTATATATTACACTAATTGTTCTTTTTTTTATAGCAAAACTAGTGCTCAACCTAACTTTTGACAGCAACTTAGTTTGGATGTTAGGATTGTCAATGTTATATATCCTATTTTGGTTTACATTAACTTTCTTTATCATTATGTTTAAAAAGTCTTCTGGTTTTAATGCATTACTACTTTTATCAGTTTGGCTAGTATTAATAATTCTTTTACCTGCTGGTATTAATGCATATGTATCAGCAAAATATCCAGTCCCAGAAGCATTAAGTACAGCAATTGCTCAACGAGATGGGTATCACGTTAAATGGGATACCGATAAATTGACAACTATAGAGAAGTTTTATGAACACTATCCCCAATTTAAAGAATATGGATACCCTACAGATGGATTTAACTGGTTATGGTATTACGCTATGCAGCAAATGGGAGATGATGACTCAAAAAATCAACAAGAAGCTTTAAACGAAAAGATAAAGTTACGTGAACAAACCAGTAGTCGAATTGCATCCATAATTCCGAATATGCATATACAACTAGTTTTTAATCGACTATCTGGAACTAGTATGAGCCAGCAAATGGATTATCTAGAAGCCACTGATGCGTACCATGAAAAATTAAGATTGTTTTTTTATCCGAAAATATTTAAAAAACAACAAGCAAAAACTATTGATTGGAAACAATTTACTCCAGAATATTACGAGACTACTTCTAACCTATCTCCAATAAAAAGTATGATTCCAATTGTCATTGCATCGATATTGATGATTTTAATTTCAATACCAAGAATTAGGCGCTTATAATTCGAATATTAAGGTTTATACCTCTTTACATTGGCGTCATACCAACATTCATGATAGTTTCTCCTTTATTAATAGGAGGAGTACCTATCATATAAAGGATCATTCCATTTTGTGATGCTTTAATATTTTCTAATGTATTACCAAAAAAATCAGTTATATATCCCACTAGTTCTCCTTTTTTAATAAAATCGCCCGCTTTTTTATCAGAGTAAAAAAGTCCAGTTGATGCACTTTTAATTGTAAATCGTTTCGCTATAATTATTGGTTTGGTTAAAACAGATTGGTTATTAGCATTCATCATATTAAGATGAACTAATAAAGAAAACATAGCATTCACAATTCTATTAATTTCTATTTCATCAGGAATCCCTAATTTACCACACTCAATATCAACAGAAGGTATTTTGCGATGAAACGCTTCTTGTGAACAATACAAACTAGGAGTCTGTAATCGTTCCTTTTTAATATTAAAAATGATGGTATAATCAAAACCCATTGCTAAAGCCATTTCCTTTCCTTTTCGAGAAACTTCTGGTAGCGCTTTACTCTGATACCAAGCATTATAGGAACGTAAATCTTCTGGAGCATCCCCAGCATGTATATCAACGAAAAAATCAGACCTTGCAATTACTTCTTTAGTAATTATATCTGCTATACGTTCGGTTATGGATCCATTAGCATCACCGGGAAAAGAACGATTGAGGTTCTTATTATCTAACGGGTTTAAAAACGGACTCCTACCGAGAAAAGCTGGCACATTAGCTATTTGCACTAAGATAACCGTACCTGATAATTTTGTTGGATCTATTTTTTGATTCAATTGCTGGGCGGCAAGAATAGGTGGATATTCATAGCCATGAACTCCCGCTGTGATTCCTAAAACAGGTCCTGACTTTAATCCATTAAATATTGTAACAGGAATATAGGTACTATCCTTATCACTAACTACCGGTATTTTGAAATTTTCTTTAGTTCCTGGTTTGATAAATTTATTTTGAAAAATAAAAGAATTTTGTGCTATCCCATTAGCAACAAAAAAAATAAAAACGAAAAAAAAGAGTCTTGTGTTGAGCATATAAACAAAGATAATTAAGCTTATACAAAGTAAATTATAATAAGCTTTTATACATCATTATTATAATATAAAGTTTCGGTAAGTTTTATTAAAATTATGAAAGCTATTATAAAATACATAGACTATTAAGGTGATTTAAAATTTAAATATGAGTGAGAATTTTATTAGTGATATAGCCTTTAGTACAGAGGTAAAAAAGCGACAGGAAGAAATGGGATCGAGAAAAGCTTATCAAAAAATGGCAGAACGTCGTGACTGGCAGGATGAGATTAATGAAAGTCTTAGATCATTTATCAGTTTAAGGGATTCATTTTATATGGCTTCTGTAAACCCTAGTGGGCAGCCCTATATCCAACATAGAGGTGGACCCAAAGGTTTTCTTAAGGTACTAGATAAAAAACACTTAGCCTTTGCGGATTATGCTGGAAATAAACAATACATATCGATTGGTAATTTCGACACCAATGCTAAAGTTCATCTTTTTTTAATGGATTACCCTAACAGGATGAGAATAAAAATTTGGGGAGAAATTGTAATTCATGAACCAGGTGAAACCCTTTTACAACAAGTACGTGATGAAAATTATACCGCCGAGATAGAACGTTTAATAAAAATTAAAGTTAATGCGTGGGATATCAATTGTCCTCAACATATAGAACAAAGATTTACAACTGAAGAATTTCAGCCTCGTGTAAAACAACTTGAAAATAAAATAGCACAATTAGAAAAACAGCTAAAGGAATTTCAAAACCAGAAATAATTAATAATTATTAGATGTTTTTAGTTATTAATCATATCCAATTTTATCTAAGATACTATATTCACCTATAAATTATTATCCAATAAGTAAATAATATTATAATATGATTACCAATCCTAAACTCTAAAATACTAGACTAAACACGGTACCTTCATTTTCTCTACTATTAACCAAAATTTTACCTTTATGGAGTAACATTATTTGTTTACATAAACTAAGTCCTATTCCACTACCTGTAGATTTACTTGTGAAAAACGGAATAAAAATACTATCCATAATATCTTGAGGAATCCCAGAACCATTGTCATATACTTTAATAACTATATTTCTATTTGGTTTTTGTTCTGCTAGTACCCTTATTTGTGGATCTGGTCTATGTTTACACGCATCGACTGCATTAAGAATAAGATTAATTAGTACCTGTTCTATAAGGTAGCTATCAATATCTAATTCAATTTTTGGAGGAGTAACCTTAAACTCAATGTTTATATTTTTTACATCCAAAGATGGCTGCATTAATAATTGTATCGTTTCAAAAAGTTCTGTTATTTTTTTTCTATCAAGATTTAAGTGTGTTACTTTACTAAGACTTCGATAGGTCTTAGCAAATTTTAAAAGACCTTCACTTCTATTCTTAATTGTTTTTATACCTGAATTTAAATCTTCAATTTCTAATGGATAGTCATCTGGATTATCGAGAGTAAGTTGTAAATGCGACTGTAAAGTATCTGCCAAAGACGAAATAGGTGCTATAGAATTCATAATTTCATGAGTCATTACACTCAATAATTTCTTCCAAGCTTCAGATTCATTCCTATTTAGTGTATCATCTATATTTTGTAATACTATAAGCTTAAATGGATCTTCTTTTACCTGAAAAACGGTATCAGAAATTAATACTTTTATTTTCTCATTTTGAACCGCGATAGAAATTGAATTTGGTTCTTTATGATATGTTTCAAATATAGCATCATACAAATCTGGTTTTCTTCCTTCTACAAAACGAATATTTTTAAACGACGGAACATCTAAAGTTTCTCTAAAAGAATCATTAGACCATAATACATCTCCGGTTTCTAGATTGTATGCGATAATCCCAATATCTACCATTTCTAAAATCTTCTGTAGATATACGTATTGGGCCTCATTCTTAGAGTTTATTTCCTTTATCGTTCGATTAACCTCATTAAAACCTTTATATAAAAACCTGATATCTTTTGGTCCTCTATCTTCTGGGAACCATCTCGAAAAATCTCGATATTTAACAGCTTCAAAAAAATCATCCATCACCACAAAACGTCTTTTTACAAAACTATATGTAGAATACAAAAAATATAAAATAACGAAGCTAATTATAGTAATACTACTTGTATACTCATTATCAATAGTATACACAAGACCTAATATTAGAGCTACCAATACTAAAATCCTAAAAAAGAGTCTGGCAATATAACCGTTATAGTTCATATTTATCTAGCCTTCTATATAATGCTGCTCTAGTTATTCCTAACTCTTTTGCAGATTTTGAAACATTTCCTTTATTTTTTTCTAAAACAGTAAGAATTGCATTTTTTTCTAAACTATCTAAGTTCATTGTGGTGTTAGAAGTTTTACTAGTCTGTCTTTCTATGGAAGAAAACACCAAATCTTCTGGTTTTAAGGAAGTACTATCAGCCATAATTACGGCTCGTTCTAAAACATATTGTAATTCCCTTACGTTACCAGGGAAATCGTGATTTTTTAATTTAGAAATAAAACCAGAATCCAATGAAAATTGGCTTTTATTGTATTTATCAGCATATACGGATATAAAATGTTTTGCCAACAATGTAATATCCGTTCCTCTATCTCGTAAAGGTGGCATTACAATATCTACCGTATTAATTCTATAAATTAAATCTTTTCTAAACTTTTGCTCATCTGCTAATACTTTTGGTTCAATATTAGTAGCGCAAATAAGTCTAATATCAATTGATATAGCTTCATTAGATCCTAATGGAGTAACTAATCTATTTTGTAACACGGTTAGTAAACGTACTTGTTGTCCTAAAGTAATATTACCAATCTCATCTAAGAATAATGTCCCACCATTCGCAGCCTCAAACCGTCCTACTCTATCTTCTTTAGCATCTGTAAAGGCACCTTTTTTATATCCAAATAACTCACTCTCGAACAATGAAGATGTTAATGCTCCAACATCTACTTTAACGAAAGGTTGATCTCTTCTATTAGAATTATCATGTAATGCTTTTGCAATTAAATCTTTACCAGTACCATTTTCTCCTAAAATCAGAACATTTGCATCCGTAGGTGCAACCTTTTTTAGTTTTAAAAAAACATCTTTAATTGCTTCGCTTTCGCCTATTATTGCACTTGTTCCTACCTGAGATGATTTATTATCAGAAGCATTGGATTTTCTAGCCTTTAATAAAGAACTAATCGTGTGTATTATTTTTTCATTTTTCCAAGGTTTCACTAAAAAATCAGAAGCCCCTTCTTTTAATGCTCTAATTGCTAAATCAATATCCGCATACGCAGTGATTAACACCACATCTGTTTTTGGTTTCGATTTTTTAATTTCATTTAACCAAAAAATACCTTCATTTCCGGTATTGACCAAACCATTAAAATTCATGTCAAGTATAATAATATCAAAACTCTTTTTATTTATCTGAGCTCCAATATTACTTGGATTTTTTTCGATTACCACCTCTTTCACCAAAGGCTTAAATAAAAGACGTAATGCAGTTAGTACATCTACATCGTCATCAATAACTAAAATTGTAGCTTCTTTTAATACCATTGATACAATATTACAATATTATCTGCAGCATATAAAAAATAGAAAAATAAAATACTAAAGATTCTTAAATGTACTATTTCCGAACAGAAAGTGTATCGAAACCGAACACTTTTATTTTTACAAAAAACCATTACAAACTGATAATCAGTACTTTATTTTTTTGGCACTATCTTGAATATATAAGAAATGAATACAAATAAGATGATAACCTATAACTAGATAACACAAAATAAAATGAGCAAATCAATTCTAATATTAATAGTAAGCTTACTGACTATAAAAGATGTTTGAAAATCTATTACCAATTCGAAAAAAATAAAATAAAATCAACTAATAAACATCAATAATCAAAAGACCTGACATGGACGTTCCAATTCAAAAAAAGAAATTCTCAAAATCACGTATCGTAATGTTGATAGGCGGTGTATTACTCCTAGCACTTCTAGTATTTGTGTTTTCACAATCAATGGGTGGTTCTAAATTAAATGTAGAGAAAGAACGCATTGCAATAAGTACAATTAAAAAAGATGTATTTCAAGAAAACATACCTGTTAATGGAATTGTATTACCTATTACAACTATCTATCTAGATGCTTTAGAAGGCGGAAGAGTAGAAGAAAAATTTGTAGAAGACGGTGCGATAATGAAAAAAGGAGAACCAATATTAAGATTATCAAATACCGATCTAGAATTAAGTCTTATCAATCAAGAAACCTCTGTATACAATTTATTAACTCAAATGCAGATTTCGCAAAATGCTGCTCGTCAAAACACAATAAATCGTCGTAATCAATTCACTGATGTAGAAAACAGTTTGATAGAAGCTAAAAGAGTATATGAATTAAATAAAAGATTATATGATAAAGGAGCTGTAGGACGCCAAGAATATGAATCTTCTGCTAATGATTACAAATATCAACAACAACGTATGCAACTAGCTAAACAAGTATTAAGTCAAGATTCTTCTGCTACTAAACAAGAAGTTAGTCAAGCGCAGAGTTCATATGCAAGAACACAAAGTGCTCTAGAATTAATGAGAAAAAAAGTTGGTGATCTTGTAGTGCGTGCTCCTGTAGATGGTCAATTAACATCACTAGATGCAGAAATTGGACAATCAAAAAACAAAGGAGAACGACTAGGCCAAATTGATGTATTAAGCGGATTTAAAGTAAGAGTAGATATTGATGAACATTATATTTCAAGAATTTATAATGGCCAAAAAGGAACCTTTGCCTTTAATAATGAAACATATACGCTAATCATAAAAAAGGTATTCACTCAGGTAAACAATGGAAGGTTTCAAGTAGATATGCAATTCGAAGGTAATGTACCAGAAGGAATTAGAAGAGGTCAAAATCTTCAAATCCGAGTAGCACTTAGTGCAGAAAAACAAGCACTATTAATTCCGAAAGGAGGATTCTTTCAAAAAACTGGAGGTAATTGGGTATATAAAATAACAGAAAACGGAAACTCAGCATATAAAGTAGCTATCCGATTAGGTAGTCAAAATACAGAATACTATGAAATTATTGAAGGGTTACTACCTGGAGATAAAGTGGTAACATCAAGCTATGATAGCTTTGGAGATACTGAAGAATTAATATTAAAGTAAAAAGAAGTCAATTAAAAAAACGAATAAAATGATACAAATTACGGACTTAGAAAAGTTTTACAGAACTGAAGAAGTACAGACCATAGCGCTAAACAAACTATCTTTTAATGTAAAAGAAGGGGAATTTGTTGCCATCATGGGACCATCAGGATGTGGTAAATCAACTCTACTTAATATTCTAGGATTATTAGATGATCCTGATGGAGGAAGTTTCAAATTTAATGGTCAAGAAGTAGCTGGATATAATGAGCGTAAACGTTCAGATCTTCGAAAACATAATGTAGGTTTTGTTTTTCAAAGCTTTAACCTGATTGATGAACTTACAGTTTTTGAAAATGTAGAGCTTCCATTAATCTATACGGGTGTTAAACCAGCAGAACGAAAAAAACGTGTAGAAGAGGTTTTAGAAAAAATGCAAATCATGCATAGACGCAACCACTTTCCGCAACAATTATCCGGTGGACAACAACAACGTGTAGCAGTAGCAAGAGCTGTAGTTAATAATCCTAAGCTTATTCTAGCAGATGAACCAACAGGAAATTTAGATAGTACTAATGGTAACGAAGTGATGGATTTATTAATCGAACTAAATGAAGCCGGTACTACTATCATTATGGTTACGCATAGTGAACATGATGCTAAATACAGTCATCGCATTATCAGAATGCTAGACGGACAAAAAGTGACAGAAAATATATTGACGTAATCGCAAAGGTCATTCATCAATCAATAATCAATCAAAATCGAATCAGCAAATCAACAATTATGTTTAGGAATTACATCAAAATAGCATTTAGAAACCTTCTTAAAAATAGAATCTATTCTTTTATTAATATTTCTGGTCTTGCTCTTGGTATGGCTGTAACTATAATGATAGGATTATGGATCACGGATGAACTGAGTTATAACAATTATTTTGAAAACAAAGCAACCATTGCTCAAGTTTTCCAAAGTCAGACATTTAATGGTAAAATAGGTACAGGACCTGCAATTCCAAGACCTCTGGAGTTCGAATTACGAGAAAAATACAATGATAATTTTAAGTATATCATGATGTCTTCCTGGACGCAGCCCCGATATTTAAGATATGGTGAAAAAAGCATTTATAGAGAAGGTAATTTCATGCAAGAACCTGCGCCGGATGTATTAAACCTAAAAATTCTTCAAGGTGAAAAATATGGATTAAAAGAAAAGAATTCAATCATGCTTTCTAAATCCACAGCAGAAACACTATTCGCTAAAGAAAACCCTCTTGGTAAGATCATAAAAGTAAATAACACAGATGATTTAATAGTAACCGCTGTTTATGAAGACATACCTGTTAATAATGCTTTCGAAGATACAGAGTATATTATTCCATGGAAACATTATATCACCACTCAAGAATGGTTGACAAGATCTGCAGATGCTTGGGGAAACAATTCGTTTCAGCTTTTTGTACAGATCAATGACAATACTACTATGGATATTGTTACGGCCAAAATAAAAGATGCCAAGAAAAAAGCCAATGAAGAAACCGCAGAATTTAATCCCCAGTTGTTTTTATTACCTATGAAAGACTGGCATCTACGTTCTAATTTCGAAAATGGTGTTCAAACAGGTGGACGTATAGAAAATGTATGGTTGTTTGGTATTATTGGCTTATTTGTATTACTATTAGCCTGCATTAACTTTGTGAATTTAAGCACTGCTCGTTCAGAAAAACGTGCCACAGAAGTGGGTATAAGAAAATCTATTGGTTCTAAAAGAGGACAGCTGATTTTTCAGTTTTTAAGCGAATCTTTTCTGGTTGTTGTCTTCTCTTTTGTTTTAGCACTTATTATTGTTTTATTATTTTTAAACGCCTTTAATAATTTAGCTAGCAAAGAAATTGTTTTTCCATGGTTAAGCCTTCAGTTTTGGAGTGTGTCTCTGGTATTTATCATTTTAACTTCATTTCTCGCGGGTAGCTACCCTGCACTGTATTTATCTTCTTTCAATCCTGTTTCGGTTTTAAAAGGAACTTTTAAAGCAGGGCGTTTTGCAGCAGTTCCCAGAAAAATATTGGTAGTTACACAGTTTACAGTATCTATTGCTCTTATTATAGGTACACTCATAGTAATGAATCAAATACAGCATAGTAAAGACAGGCCTGTAGGATACAATAAAGAGGGATTGATACAAATCCCCGTTATGAGTGATGAATTCATTGGTAAAGCTGATCTAATGCGTAATCAATTCATAGCCTCGGGTGCAGCAATAGAGATGGCAACAACCAGTAGTCCTACTACAAATGTTTGGTCAAACAGAAGTGGATATACTTGGGATGGAAAGCCTGAGGGTTTTCAGGAAGATTTAGCATATACAGAAGTATCTTATGAATTTACTAAAACATTAGATATCGAAATAATTGCAGGTAGAGGTTTTTCCAGAGAATTCGCCTCTGATTCTAATGCCGTAATTCTTAATGAAACTGCAGTGAAATATATGGGGTTGAAGGATCCAATAGGTAAATATATTAGAGATTCTGACACCGAAGATCCTAACGATCCACTTAAAATTATTGGAGTAATCAAAGATATGATTGTTCAATCTCCTTATAGTCCAGTAAAACAAGCGATGTATGTATTTGACAAAAATCAGAATGCAAGTTTTTTTAATCTGCGGTTACACCCTGCAAAAAGTGTGAATAGTAGTTTAGTACTAGTAGAAGAAACTTTTAAAAAGAATTTTCCAAATCTTCCATTTGATTATCAATTTGTAGATCAGGAATATGCTAAAAAATTCAGAGCAGAAGAACGTATTGCTAGTTTAGCAAAAGTGTTTACCATGCTAGCCATTTTCATAAGTCTTTTAGGTTTATTTGGTCTTGCATCTTTTGTAGCAGAACAACGTACAAAGGAAATAGGAGTCCGAAAAATTCTTGGAGCTTCTCTTGCTAATTTATGGATACTACTTTCTAAAGACTTTATCAAACTAGTAATTATTGCACTATTTATATCAGCGCCAATAGCCTATTATTTTATGAGTCAATGGCTGCAAAAATTCTCCTATAGAACCGACATCTCCTGGAATATATTTTTAATCGCAGGCTCTGGAGCATTGATAATAACTATTATTACAATTAGTCTACAGGCTATAAAATCTGTAACAGCAAACCCAGTAGATTCTCTAAGAACAGAATAAATTAACTAATAATGAACTTGTTTAAGTATCAATCAACCTGTCTATAATTGGCGGATCAAAAAACGAACTGTTATGATTAGGAATTATTTTAAAATCGCATTAAGAAACTTATTGAAAAATAAGATCTATTCCTTTATAAATATATCTGGATTGGCAATTGGTATGGCCGCTACTATGCTGATTGGTTTATGGATATATGATGAACTTAACTATAACAACTACTTCGAAAACAATACAACCATCGCTCAGGTGTTTCAACACGAATCTGCTAATAATATTATAGATACAGGTCCTGCCATACCAAGACCATTAGAGTTTGCATTGAGAGAAGGTTATGCTGATAATTTTAAACATATTATTATGTCTTCTTGGGAACAACCAAGATATATCCGTTTTGGAGAGACTAATATTTACAGGCGGGGAAATGCGATGCAAGAAGGTGCTCCAGAGATGTTGAATTTAAAAATTATCGAAGGTATAAAAGATGGTCTAAAAGATAAGAATTCAATAATGCTATCAGAATCTTCTTCAAAAACACTATTCGGAAGTACTTCTGCTGTTGGCAAAATTGTAAAAGTGAATAATCAGGATGACTTAATTGTTACTGCAGTTTATGAAGATATTCCTGATAACAATTCGTTTAACGATATGGATTACTTAATACCTTGGGAGTATTATATAACAACACAGTCTTGGTTACAAAGAGCAAAAACTGCTTGGGGAAATAATTCATTTCAAATGTTTGTGCAGATCAATGATAATACATCTATGGAAGCTGTTACTTCTAAAATCATTGATGTTAAGAAGAATGCTTCTCCAGAAGAAGCAGAATTCAATCCTCAAATCTTCTTATTTCCAATGAAAGATTGGTATTTGAGAGGTGATTTTGAAAATGGTGTTCAAAGCGGTGGTCGTATTGAAAATATTTGGTTATTCGGTATCATCGGTATCTTTATTTTATTATTGGCTTGTATCAATTTTGTTAATTTAAGTACAGCTCGTTCAGAAAAACGAGCTATAGAAGTTGGTATAAGAAAGTCTATAGGTTCACAAAGAGGCCAGCTTATATTTCAATTTTTAAGTGAATCATTCTTAGTTGTATTTGTGGCATTTTTAATAGCTATTGGAATTGTGTTATTGAGTCTAGATGGCTTTAACAATTTAGCAAGTAAAGCCATTGTTTTTCCGTGGACAAATACCCTATTTTGGGTTGCATCCTTAATATTCATTTTTTTAACTGCATTCTTATCTGGAAGTTATCCCGCATTGTATTTATCATCTTTTAATCCTGTCACCGTTCTAAAAGGGACTTTTAGAGTTGGTCGTTTTGCAGCACTTCCAAGAAAAATATTAGTAGTTACTCAGTTTACAGTATCTATTGCACTTATTATAGGTACACTCGTGGTGATGAACCAAATTCAGTATAGCAAAGAAAGACCAACAGGTTATGACAAAGAAGGTTTAATTCAAATACCAGTCATGAGTAGTGAATTTAGCGGGAAAGCAGATATCATGCGAAATCAATTTATAGCTTCTGGAGGAGCTGTAGAAATGGCTACAACAAGCAGTCCTACGACAGATGTTTGGTCCAATAGAGGCGGTTATACCTGGGAAGGTAAACCAGTTGGTTTTCAAGAAGATTTGGCATATACTGATGTATCCTATGAATTTATCGAAGCCTTGGGTGCAAAAATAATTGAAGGAAGAGGTTTTTCTCGAGATTTTCCAACGGACTCTTTAGGTGTTCTTCTTAATAAAACTGCAGTTGAGTATATGGGAATTAAAAATCCTATAGGGAAATTGATACGGGACTCTGATGTGGATGATCCTAACCCAATGCCCCCTCTCAAAATTATTGGTGTTATCGATGATATTATTATGCAATCACCATATAGCCCTGTAAAACAATCCATGTATGCCTTTGATAGATTTGGTAACATTTCTTTTTATAATCTGAGGTTGAATCCGGAGAACAGTGTTAGTGATAATTTAGAAATCGTTGAAACCGTATTTAAAAACAATTTTCCTAATGTACCATTTGACTATCAATTCATAGATCAGGAGTACGCTAAAAAATTCAGAGCAGAAGAACGTATCTCCAGTTTAGCAAAAGTTTTTACCATGCTAGCCATTTTCATAAGTCTTTTAGGTTTATTTGGCCTTGCATCTTTTGTAGCAGAACAACGTACAAAGGAAATAGGAGTCCGAAAAATTCTTGGAGCATCTCTTGCTAATCTATGGATATTACTTTCTAAAGACTTTATCAAACTAGTAATTATTGCACTATTTATATCAGCGCCAATAGCCTATTATTTTATGAGTCAATGGCTGCAAAAATTCTCCTATAGAACCGACATCTCCTGGAATATATTTTTAATCGCAGGCTCTGGAGCTATTATCATCACTATCATTACGATTAGCATACAGGCAATAAAATCAGTAACTGCCAATCCAGTCGATTCATTACGAACAGAATAAACAAATCAAAAAACGAACTGTAAACTAACAATCATGATAAGGAATTATTTTAAAATAGCTTGGAGAAATATACAGAAGCAAAGAGTATTTTCTTTGATCAATGTAATTGGTCTTACTATAGGTTTAAGCGTATCATTCATTATTGGTCTAATGGTATATTATGATTATAGTTTTGATAAATTTCATCCCGATGGCGACCAGATCTATAGAATCGTTACAGATTTTCACAGTCCAGAAGGAACATTCTACAACTCGGGAGTCACGGTAGCCTTAGAAGATGTTATAAAAGATAATTCGAATTTTGAAATAGTAAGTGGTTTCTATATTGAAAGGCCAGCGAGTGTTCAAAATAAAGAACAAAACATCAAGTTAAAATGGCCTAAACATGTGATTTTTACTGACTCAGATTATTTCGATCTTTTTCGGTATAACTTTATTGCAGGAAATCAATCAACTGCTTTATCAAACCCTAATAATGTTGTATTAACAGAAGAAAGAGCTGCCAATTATTTCCCTGATTTATTACCGAATGAAGTCATAGGAAAAACATTAGTTTACAACGATTCATTAAATATTACAGTAACAGCGGTTGTAGCATCTTTTAAAGAACGAACGGATTTTATTTTTCAAGAATTTATCTCTGGCCCAACACTTCTTAAAACAAGATTAAGAGGAAATTTCTTAGACAAGAATTGGAATTCTACTGATTCTAATTCGCAGTTATTTGTTAAGGTAAATCAACAAGCAGACTTCCAAAAAATACAGGAAGAGTTTAATGCTTTGGCTGATGAACATTTAGATGAATACTCTCGTAGCCACGGACAATCTAAAGAGTTTAAATTACAAAGTCTAAATGATATTCATTTTAATAAAAACTATGGTATTTACGATTGGCAACAAGGGCAAGCAAGCAAACCTTTATTAAGAAATCTAGCGCTTGTCGCATTGTTTCTATTATTACTTGGATGTATTAATTTTATAAACCTTAATACCGCCCAGGCTACAAGGCGTGCTAAAGAAATTGGAATCAGAAAAACATTAGGTAGTTCTAGAAAACAACTAATTAGTCAATTCCTAGGAGAAACATTTTTATTGGTCTTGTTTTCTACTATACTATCATTAATATTATCAAAATGGTTACTTAATCTTTTTTCTGATTTCATAGCCGAAGACCTAGAATTTCAATTATTCAGCAATCCAATAATTATCATTGGCATCATAATACTTGTAGTAATAATCACCATATTATCTGGATTTTACCCTGCACTAGTGCTATCAAAATTCAATACTATTACGGTCCTGAAAAATAATATCGCGGTCGGAGAAAGAAAAAATGGGCTTAGAAAGTTTCTTACCGTTTTTCAATTTACAATTGCTCAAGTTTTTATAATAGGAACTCTATTAGTAGGAAAACAAATTAATTTTTTGCTTAATCAAGATATGGGGTTTAAAACAGATGCCGTTGTATCAGTCTATAGTCCTAGAGGAGAACGACAACTCGATAAGAAGAAACAATACTTACAAAAGTTACAAAGTATTCCACAAATTAAACAATTAAGTTTAGGAGGCACCCCACCAGCTTCTTTATCTTCTAACACTACAACTACTACTTATAAAACTGAAGAAAGAGAAGTTCAATCAGATTTACAATTCATTTTTGGGGACACTGATTATTTAAAACTTTTTGAATTAGAATTATTAGCCGGTAGAACATATAGAAATGATACTATAAAAGAAATCGTTATTAATGAAGCAGCAAGAAAAATCTATGGATTTAAAACACCAGAAGATGCTATCGGCAAAAGAATAGACTTCGGAGATTATACGGTTCCTATTGCTGGTGTTATGGCTGATTTCTATCAACGTTCATTAAAATCAGAGATTCGTCCAATGGCATTAAGAGGTGATTGGGACAGAGATGTTTTTAGTCGGTTCCAAGCAGTACATATCGCTTTTCAAAACACTAATCCCGACGATTTGCAATCTACATTATCCAAAATAGAATCTGCATATGGGGATGTATACACAGATAAAGAAGACTATCGTATCGATTTTATGGATGAAACCGTAGCTAAGTTTTATAAAAGAGAACAAAAAGTTTCAAAATTATTGAACTGGGCAACAGGTTTATCAATTCTAATTAGTTGTTTAGGACTTCTTGGATTAGTCATCTACACTACCAATAAAAGGGTTAAAGAAATAGGTGTTCGCAAAGTTTTAGGAGCTTCATTATTACAGATAAATACATTGCTATGTAAAGAGTTTTTAATTTTAGTAGGAATCGCATTTATAGTAGCAACACCGATTGCTTGGTATGGAATTCATAATTGGTTACAAGATTTTGCATATAGAACCAATATAAGTTTTTGGACCTTTTTAGTAAGTGGATGTTTAATGATGTTATTTGCATTATTAGTAATTGGTATAAAAACCTTTCAAGCTGCAAATGCCAATCCAGTAAACTCATTACGCACAGAATAAATCATCAATCAAAAAACGAACAATCATGATAAGGAATTATTTTAAAATAGCTTGGAGGAGTCTTCAAAAAAACAAATTACAGACTATAATCAACCTTTTAGGATTAACTGCAGGAACCGTTTGTTGTTTGAGCATATTGGTATATGTATTTGCTCAGTTTGGATATGATGATCATCATGATAATGCTGATACCTTATACAGAGTTCGTACAATCATTGATGATCCAGGTTCTATTCAGTTTAATGCCGCATCTTGCAGTCCTCCTATAGGGTTTGCAATGAAAGAAGATTTTCCCGAAGTTCTAGAGGTTACCCGATTAGTATATATGGGAGAAGGATCAGAACAGTTAATTAGAGTAAGTGATAATAATGAAGGATTCTACGAACCAAGAGGGTATCTGGCTGACCCTACGGTATTCAATATTTTTTCATTTAACTTGATTGAAGGAAACCCCAACACAGCTCTGGTTAAACCCAATACCGTAGTTTTATCATCAACATTAGCAACCAAACTTTTTGGAAACGTACCGGCTATTAACAAAACTATTATATCTGGTAGTGGAACACAACAATTATCACTTACAGTTACAGGTGTTTTTGATGATAATAACTTAGAAAAGTCACACATACAACCAAATTACTTGGTGACCATGAACACACCTGGTTTAGGTGAGTTTGTGAGAACCGCTCAAAATTTTGCAACTCAGAATTTTGTTTACACCTATGTTAAACTTAATTCATCTACAAGTGCTTCTCTAGTTGAAGAAAAACTTCCAGCTTTTCTAAATGCGCATGGTGCTAAAGACTTTGCCAAATTAAATTTTACAAAACAACTCATCTTGCAAAAAGTGAGTGATATCCATTTACATTCTAAAGGCATATCTAGGCAAATCGGTCCAATATCCGATATTAGTTATTTGTACCTATTAATTACATTGGCATTATTCATTCAATTAGTAGCCTGTATTAATTTTATAAATCTTAGTACAGCAAGAGCCAACAAACGAGCTAAAGAAATAGGGGTTCGAAAAACCATCGGCGCTGATAAAAAATCACTAATTGGTCAGTTTCTAGGAGAATCTGTTTTACTTTCTTTATTTGCGTCACTGATCAGTATACCTATAACTACGTTGATATTACCATTAGTAAATCAATTGACGCAAAGCACTATTGAGTACACACAAATATTTAGTTGGCCTATTTTACTTATTTTATTAATCATAGGAATTATTACAGGACTTATTGCTGGTATCTATCCTGCATTAATCTTATCCTCTGTAAAACCAACTCGTGTTTTAAAAGGAAGTGTTTCTATAAACTCCGGAGGAATCCTTTTAAGAAAAGGATTAGTTGTATTTCAGTTTGTAATATCTATTGGATTAATTGCTTCCGTATCTATTATAACAGAACAAGTTCGTTTTGCTCAAAACAAAGATATGGGGTACAATACGGATAATTTAATTGCTATTCGACTAGGTACTGAAGAAGCTTTTATGCAATACAGCACATTAAAAACAAATATGAGTCAGATATCTGGTGTAAAATCTGTATCAGGTTGCAATACTTTTCCATCGCAATTTCTACGAGATGATGTTGGTGCATATTTGCCCGGTAGTGATCCGTCAAAGCCAAAATTAGTTAAGGTAAATGGAATAAATTCAGGATATTTAAAAACAACTGGCACAACCTTATTAAAAGGTAGATCATTAAAAATGCAAGACAGTAGCCAAGTTTTGGTAAACAAAGCTACCATCGATGCGTTCCAGATCAATATTGATAAAGCAATAGGACAAAAAATCCATTTCACCACAGGGGGAGATGTAAGTACAGTAGAAATTGTTGGGGTTACTGAAGATTTTCATTTTGCATCACTCAAAGAAGAGATTGAACCTCTATTATTGTTTGTTGATACAAGTCCTAGTTGGTTATTAATAAAAACAAAGACTGCAAATTTTGAGAATATCCTTGATCAATTAGAGATTGCTTGGAATGATATTAATAAAACTACCCCCTTTGTCTATAGTTTTGTTGATAAGGAAACCGAAAAATTAATCGCAGAAGAAAAAAGATTTGCTAATATTTCTATAGCTTTTACCACATTAGCGATATTAATAAGTTGTCTAGGATTATTTGGTTTAATCTCATTCATGGCCGAACAAAAAAAGAAAGAAATTGGGATTCGCAAAGTTTTGGGAGCAAGTGTAAGTACTGTTATGAAAATGCTTACTAAGGATTTTTTCTTACTAATACTAATCGCCTTGGCTATTGCCGCTCCTCTATCCTACTATTTTATGGAAAATTGGCTACAGGACTTTACATATAGAATTTTAATAAGCTGGTGGGTTTTCCTAATAGCTGGTATTGTAACAATGACTATTACTTTTTTAACAATTAGTATACAGGCTATTAAAGCTGCGACTGCCAATCCAATAAACTCTTTACGAACAGAATGAATCATCAATCAAAAAACGAGAAGTTATGATCAGGAATTATTTTAAAATAGCATGGAGGAATTTATGGAAGAATAGAATTTTCACATCCTTCAATATTGTAGGACTCACGCTAGCGTTTGGAGCAGCGCTATTATTAACAATATATGCTATTTTCGAACTATCATTTGACCATTTTCACAAAAATGGAGATCAAATCTATATGGTATATTCAGAAGATAGTACATCTAATGGTATAGAAGCCAATATTTCCAAATCAGAACCTTTTGCCGGGACTTTACAGAAAGAAATAAGTGGAGTTGAGAAAATAACACGTAGTAGTGGTAGAAATTTGTTGCTAAGTTATGAGGATAAAGAATTGAGAATGAACGGTACTTTCGTGGATCCAGATTTCTTCGATATCTTTAGTTTTCCCATTATTAAAGGGGATACACAAAACCCCATAACATCAGAATCCTCTATTGCCATTACAGAATTTGCTGCTAATCGAATATTTGGTGACAAAAATCCGATTGGACAAACTGTAACAATTCTTAGAGATGGAAAGCAAGTCCCATTTACTGTTAGTTCGCTTATCGAAGACTTTCCTGATACAAGTTCCATAGGATTTGATATCGTATTAAACTTTAAAAGTCAAGGGCAACATGCATATGAGAGAACTGTGGGTCGCTGGGATGTTGAAAACCATGAAGTATATATGAAATTAGCGCAAGGAATTACACCCGAGCAATTTGAAAATAGTACTAAAGATTTTACAAAACTACATTATAAAGATGCTATAGAAAGTGCAAAAAGAGATGGTATCCAACCTATTGTTAATGGTGAGTACATACAAATAAAATTGCTATCTTTTTTGGATAAGAAGTTTACCAATTTTGATCAAGGTCCTGCGAAGGTAAATCGCAAAATGCCTTATATCGTTTTAGGTATTGCGTTACTCATTCTATTTATAGCTTGTGTAAACTTTGTGAATATGAGTGTTGCCAAAAGTGATCAAAGACTACGAGAAATTGGTATGCGAAAAACTCTTGGAGCCAACAAAAAGCAATTGTTTTTTCAATTTTGGGGAGAAAGTGTTCTTGTTTTTATGATTTCCATTATGCTAGGTATTTTAACTACCATTCTTCTACTTCCCCATTTTAAAGTCTTATTTAAAACCAAAGCGACTTTTGCTACTTTATTGGATCCTGTATCCGTATTATTTTTAGCATTAGCCATAGTCAGTATCACTCTTATAGCAGGTGGATATCCTGCGATATTAATGAGTCGTTTGAATACAATACAAAGTTTAAAAGGTAAATTAAATGCTAATGGGAAAAATTATTTACGGAATGGATTAATAGTAGCCCAATTTGGAATTGCTACCATATTGATATGTGGAACCCTTGTAGTTTGGGAACAAGTACGGTTCTTACGTACCAAGGATTTAGGATATAATAAAGAACAAGTGATTGCCTTCCCGTTAAACGGAAAACGAAATGATCAACAGGCATTACAACTTTTGCGAAATGAATTAAAAGATCAAACAAACATTTTAAGCGTATCTGCATCCAATAATATCTTAGGCTTAGGTAAAGATGGATCCAGATCAACAAGTGTTCTTGGGTTTGATCATAATGGTGTCGGAGTTGAAACTCATATGCTCGTAGTTGACTCAGACTATATCAAAACTTTGGATTTGGAACTACTAGAAGGTAGGTCTTTCAGAAAAAATCTAGCAAGTGATAGTCTATCAGTGATTATCAATGAGTCTATGGCAAGACAACTAAATGAAGATCAAATACTAAACGCTCAATTCAACATAGATGATAAATTCTATTCTATAGTTGGAGTTATTAAAGATTTTAATTTTCAGGATTTAGATAGAAATATTGCACCAATGTCTCTTTTCGCGCTACCTAATTGGAATTTGAGAAACGTGTATGTAAAAGTTGCTCCTCAGAATCTAGAAGCGTCTTACGATATTGTAAAAAATGCTTGGGCAACTATAGAACCTAATGCAGAGTTTCAGGCTTCCTTCTTAAACGAAAATGTAGATAGAACTCTAAAAAAAGAACGTGATATGATATCCATGATCAGCAGTGGTTCTTTATTAGCAATCATTTTAAGTTGTATTGGTCTTTTTGCGATGACCTTGCTTATTGTTGCAAAACGAAAAAAGGAAATAGGTATTCGTAAAATAGTTGGAGCAAATATTATAGCAATTACATTGCTTCTTACCAAAGACTTTTTAAAATTAGTTTCCATCGCCTTTTTAATTGCTACACCTATTGCGTGGTGGATGATGAGCAAGTGGTTACAAAATTATATATATCGTATCGATCTAAATTTATTACTATTTCTTGGGGCCGGAGGGATTATTTTATTGATTGCTTTACTTACAATATCGTTCCAAACGGTCAAAACTGCAACTGCAAATCCGGTAAATTCATTACGAACAGAATAGCAACATCAATCCAACCGCCCTGAGCGGATCAAAAAACGTATTATTATGATTTTCAATTATATAAAAATAGCTTTCCGTAGTTTACTAAAAAACAAAGGGTACAGTTTCTTAAATATTTTTGGTTTGGCCATTGGAATTACCTGTGCTAGTTTAATTTTTTTATGGGTAGAAGATGAGTTAAGTTTTAATACATCCTTTGCCGATCAGGATCAAGTATATTATATCCCTACAAATCAGAATTATGAGGGAGAGTGGCGAACTTTTTATTCAACTCCTGGTCCATTAGCGCAGGCGATGAAAGATGAAGTTCCCGGTGTAATCAAAGCAACTCGATCAAGTTCTGAAGAACGTCTTTTTACTGTTGGTGATAATGCTATCAATAAACGAGGAAGATATGCAGATGCAGATTTTTTAGAAATTTTTAATCTAAAATTTATCGAAGGTACTAGAGAAAATGCTTTTAATAATCCTGAAGCAATTATACTTACTTTGGAAACAGCTGAGCAACTTTTTGGTAAAAATGACAAGGTATTAGGTAAAACTATCAAAGTAAACAACAGAGATAACTACGTCATAACGGGTGTAGTAGAAAACCTTCCTAAAAATATTACATTCCCTTTTGATTGGGTTGCTCCCTTTGAACGATATCAGGATGGTGCCGAATGGATGAATGAGTATGGCAGTAACTTTTCTGACACTTTTGTAAAATTATCTCCTGAAGCTAACATTGCAGAAGTAGATAACAAAATTAGAGAAATCATACCATCAAAAAATCCGAACACCGATACCTATGCCTTTTTACACGCTTTAAAACATTGGCATTTAAAATCTAAGTTCGAAGGAGGAGAAAAAGTTGGAGGAAGAATTAAATATGTCCGTCTCTTTTCTATAATAGCCTTAATCATAATGTTGATAGCTTGCATTAATTTTATGAACCTATCTACGGCTAGAAGTGAAAAAAGAGCGAATGAAGTTGGAGTAAGAAAAGCTATCGGATCCAGTCGTCCACGATTAATGATTCAGTTTGTAATAGAAGCACTTATGATGTCTTTATTAGCATCTATTTTAAGTATTTTTCTTTTATTACTGATATTACCTCAATTTAATATTTTGATAGAAAAAAATCTGGTATTAGGTTTATCCAATCAGTTACATATCGCTATTTTATTTATCATAACTATTATTAGCGGATTATTTGCCGGTATATATCCGGCATTCTATCTATCATCCTTTAAGCCTGTAGAGGTCTTAAAAGGAATAAAAGCCACTAGCGGTTCTGCTTCTTTTATTAGAAAAGGACTGGTGGTAGGACAGTTTACAATTTCAATTGTCTTCATTATTTGTACTATACTAGTTTACCAACAAATTCAGCACGTAAAAAATAGAGACCTAGGATATAATAAAGATCAACTGATTAGAATACGTGCTAATGGCAATATTATTGAAAAGTTTACCGTAATAGAACAAGATTTAAAAAACACAGGAGTTGTAAGCGGCGTAGCATTAAGTAATTCTCAAATTTTATCCGCAGGAAATAACGGTTCTGGTCTACAATGGCAAGGGGGAACAGATACAGAAGACGTTTTAATATCTTATAGACATGTCAACTCTGACTTTTTTAACACAACTGGTATAGAGCTTATAGAAGGAAGAGGTTTTAAGAAAAACCAGAGCCTAGATAGCACTAACATCATAATTACCCAATCTCTTGCTAAACTTATGGGAGAAAATTCTCCTATCGGAAAAACAATAACTGCTGGTGATGATGTTTTACAGGTAATAGGTGTCACTAAAGATTATCAATATGGAGATATGTATGTTTCTAGTGATCCCGTTATCTTTTTTAATAATCATGACTATGCTAGATACTTTTATATAAAGACTAAATCTGGTGTAGCTATAGAGGATACCTTAGCTTCTATCGAAAAAATTATGAAAAAAAATAACCCAGCATTTCCTTTTGAATATACTTTCGTGGATGAGGCGTTTAACGCAATATTTAAAAGTGAACAACTAGTTGGTAAATTATCTCAAATATTTGCACTACTCGCAATACTTATTTCTTGTCTTGGTCTTTTTGGTCTAGCCGCTTATACGGCAGAACAACGCAGTAAAGAAATTGGAGTTCGAAAAGTCTTAGGAGCCAGTGTAACCGGTATTGTTAAACTATTATCCAAAGATTTTTTAAAACTGGTGTGTATCGCTATTTTATTAGCTACACCATTAGCTTGGTTAGTAATGAATAATTGGTTACAGGAGTATGCATATCGAATCGAAATTAACTGGGTAGTCTTTATTATCGCTGGATTTGTTGCTATCATAATTGCATTAGCTACCGTGAGTTTTCAGGCATTTAAAGCCGCAATAGCAAATCCTGTAAATAGTTTAAAAACTGAGTAATAAAAACGTACGTTATGATTAGACATACTTTTTTAATCGCTATTAGAAATTTAAAAAATAACAAAGTTAATTTTATAATCAATATTACAGGATTATCTACTGGATTAGCCTGTGTTCTATTAATTCTTCTTTGGATACATGATGAGAAAAGTGTTGACACTTTTCATAAAAACAAAGAAGAACTTTACCAGGTCATGGCTAATTTTAAAGTAGAAAATAAGGTCATTACTATGGATAATAGTTCCTTTTTGTTAGGAGAATCCTTAACAAAAGAATTTCCCGAAGTAGTATCTTCTACTGTAATTAATGCAGATTTCATAACACCAAAAGGTATATTTTCTAATCAAGAAAAAGAACAACTAGGTCAAGGTATTTTTGCAAGTCCAAATTTTTTCGAAAACTTTTCTTTTGATCTTTTAATTGGAGAAAAAACTACCGTTTTATCAAACAAAAATAATGTAGTATTATCAGAAGAATTGGCAAAAAACCTATTCAAGACACCAGAAAATGCAATAGGTAAAACCTTAGTATGGGATTATAAATGGAGTGATGGAGAGAAAAAAGTTACTGTTCAAGTTTCTGGGGTATTTAAAAATGTCCCCGATAATTCTACACTTCAGTTTGATGCAGTTATACATTCTGATTTGCTTAAAGAAGCTTCGCGTTGGGTCACCGATTGGAAAAGTGGCTATGCCAAAATTTTTCTAATCCTGCAAGAGGGAACAGATATCAATAATTTCAACAAAAAAATTGCAAAACATCTATCTACTAAAGTTGATAATAGAGAAATGTTCACACTCTTTGTTCAACAGTTTTCGGAAAGATATCTAAAAGAACCATATCAAAATGGAATACAAGTTGGGGGTCGTGTAGTTTATATCAGATTATTCGGAATGATAGCATTTCTTATATTACTTATTGCCTGTATAAACTTCATGAATTTATCGACAGCTCAAGCTAGTAAAAGGTTAAAAGAGATCGGTATTAAAAAAGTTCTTGGTGGTCGTAAAAAAATATTGATCGTTCAATTTATTGGAGAGTCTTTTGTACTTTCATTAATTTCTTTACTGGTAGCCATTGCCATTGTGATTTTAGTATTACCTTATTTTAACACTATTACGGCTAAACATATCGAACTAACTATAAATCTAAATATTATAGTCTCACTTATTGTATTATTAATATTCACAGGGTTTTTAGCAGGCAGTTATCCCGCATTTTATTTATCTAGTTTTAAACCTATTTATATATTAAAAGGAAAATTAAAAAAATCTTTTGGAGATGCATGGATCCGTAAAGGTCTTGTAATTTTTCAATTCACATTGGCAATCGTTTTCATTATTGGAGTGTTTATAGTGAATAATCAGATTAACTTTATAATGAATAAAAACTTAGGATACGAACGTGATCATATTCTTACTTTTTCGTATAATGGGGATGATAATAAGTTAGACACCTTTATCAATGAATTACAAAACATATCGGATGTTACTTCTGCCTCCTTTATAAACGGAAGTATCTTAGACGCTAATGATAGTCAAAGTGGATTTTATTGGGGTAATCTTCCTTCTGATAAAAATATTATGTTTCAATCCCCTAGAGTTGGATATAATTTTACAGAAGTAATGGGGATTCCACTTATAGATGGGCGAAGATTTTCTAAAAACTTCCAAGATGATTATACCAAAATAATTATAAATGCTTCTGCTGCAAAACTTATGGGACTAAAAACCCCAGTTGGTACCATAATAGATCAAGGGAATAAAAAAGTAGAAATAATAGGGGTTGTAGAGGACTTTCAATATGGTTCTTTACACAAAAAATTAGAACCACTTATTTTAAGATTTAGAAAATTCGGTACAGATATAGTACTAAAACTAAGCGGATCTCCAACAACTACTGTTTTAGATCAGATCGAATCTCTCCATGCCACTTTTCAACCAGGATATCCTTTCGATTTTTCATTTTTAGATACTGATTATCAACAACTGTATGAAGCAGAATATAAAATTGCAACTTTATCAAAAATATTTACAATATTCGTAGTATTAATTTCTTCTTTAGGACTTCTAGGATTGGTCATTTTTAATGCTGAACAAAGAAAAAAAGAAATAAGTCTAAGAAAAATTTTAGGCGCAAGTGTTTTGGGAATTGTAAAATTATTATCCAAAGATTTTTTAAAACTAGTTGTCATTGCTATTGTTATTGCAATTCCAATCGGCTGGTTACTTATGAATCGATGGTTACAAGATTTTGCATATCAGGTACAAATAAACTGGTGGATTTTTATTATTGCTAGTTTAGCCGCGATCCTAATTGCTATAATAACAATAAGCCTTCAAGCTATAAAAACCGCTCTAGCTAATCCTATCACATCTTTAAGATCTGAATAAATAAATTTTGAAGTGTTCGTTTTTGAACAAAAAGTGTATCAAAACCGAACACATTTAATTTCTAAAACAAACACAAGTAACTTATTATCAGGTATTTGAAGTTTTGGCACCATCTTCACTATATAGATATCAGATTCAACAATCAAAAAATAAAACCAACATCGTGATCAGAAATTATCTTAAAATAGCGTGGAGAAATCTCATTAAAAACAAAGGAATTACTTTTATTAATATAATTGGGCTTTCATTAGGAATATGTTGCTTTATTCTTATTGCGCTATTTGTAACCGATGAAGTAAGCTATGATCGGTTTCATGAAAAAGCAGATCAAATTTATAGAATCAACTCTGATATACTCTTTGGTGGTACCGAAATTAATATGGCAGTAACTTCTGATCCAATGGGAGCCACATTAAAAAAAGATTATCCAGAGGTAGAAGAGTATGCTAGAATATATGCTTCTGAAGGATCTAGGCTAATCCGAAAAGGAACAGAATTTATAGAAGAATTTTCAGTTGCATATGTGGACTCCACCTTTTTTAATGTTTTTACATTTCCTGCTTTAAAAGGAAATCCCAGAACTGCATTACAAGAACCCAATACTACTGTGATATCGGAAAAAGCTGCTATTAAATATTTCGGTAGTGTAGATCAAGCAATCGGAAAAACTTTAGAAGTCAACAATAATGGTAAAACTCTATTTAAAGTCACAGCCGTTATAAAAGATATGCCTAAAAATTCTCATTTTTATCTTGATTTTTTATTTTCTATGGCCAATGTAAATTATGATTTTGGAAACTATTTGAGTCATAATTTTCATACCTATCTAGTACTTAAAGATGGTACCGATTACAAAAAGTTTACTACTAATTTTAAAGAAGTGGTAGCCAAATACTTATTACCACAGATATCTCAGTACATGGAAGTTAAAAGTATGGAAGATATCGAAGCTTCTGGTAACAAAATTGAATATTCCCTAATTCCGCTTAAAGACATTCACTTACATTCAAATCAAAATATTGAACTCAGTGCTAATGGTTCCATAAAGTATGTATACATCTTTTCGGCGGTAGCTTTATTCATTTTACTTATTGCTTGTACCAATTTTATGAACCTTACTACAGCTAGATCATCCGGTAGAGCTAAAGAAGTAGGTATTCGTAAAGTATTAGGGACAGAAAAAAAATCATTGGTTTTTCAATTTTTAAGTGAGTCCACAATGATTGTAGTAATAGCACATGGTATTGCAATCTTATTTGTATTCCTTTCTCTAGACTGGTTTAATAATATCGCTGGAAAAGAAATTTCGCTAAAAGCTTTACTACAACCTCAATTTTTAGCTTTCTTAATACTATTACCTTTTATTGTAGGACCGTTAGCAGGTATATACCCAGCTTTTTTCCTTTCCAAATTTCAACCCATAAGTGTCTTAAAAGGAAATTTAGCAAAAGGTATGAACAAAAACTCATTAAGAAATTTCCTAGTTATTTTTCAGTTTACAACCTCCATCGTTTTGATCATTGGAACTATCGTAGTTTATCAGCAACTCAAACATATTCAAACTACTGATGTAGGATTCAATAAAGACCAAGTAATGATTGTAGAAAATTCGAATTTATCCGATGAAACTCGAAAATCATTAAAATCAGAGATAGAACAATTTACAGAAGTAAAATCTGCATCCTTCGCTGGATACATTCCGGTATCTAAATCTGCCAGATCCGATACAACGTTTAGTACAGAAGTTGTAGCTACTGCGGATAATGGTTTTAATATGCAATACTGGAGAACAGATTATAACTATATAGAAACCATGGGCATGGAACTTATAGCTGGAAGAAATTTTTCACGTTCCTTTGGAACAGATTCTACCGCTATCATACTTAATGAAAAAGCAGTTGCACTAACAGGGTTCAAAAATCCAATCGGAAAAAAATTATACAAATCAACAGATAATAACGAAAAAATAATCTACACAATCATTGGAGTAGTCAAAAATTTTAACTTTGAATCATTAAGAAATGATGTAGGTCCTTTAAGTCTTAGATTGGGAGATAACAGCTGGAGAACAGCTTATCGATTTAATACAAGTGATGTTGAAGGTTTTATCAGTAAGATTCGTAATAAATACGAAGCTGTTTCTTCCGAACTATCATTTACCTATAATTTTCTTGATGATTCCTTTCTAGATATGTATCAACAAGAAAAAAGAATTGGAACAATTGCTTTGATTTTTACTGTACTTGCTGTTATTATAGCCGCTTTAGGATTATTTGGATTAGCCACTTATATCGCAGAACAACGTACTAAAGAAATCGGAATACGTAAAGTTTTAGGAGCTTCTACAGCGATTATCATAAAAATACTCTCAAGAGATTTTATAAAATTAATCGTATTTGCCTTTTGTATCGCAACGCCAATCGCGTGGTGGTTTATGAGTAGCTGGTTACGAGATTTTGCTTTCAGAATTCAGTTAAATTGGTGGGTTTTTGCACTCACAGGTATTATCACCCTACTAGTTGCTATCATCACACTAAGCTTTCAGACTATCAAAGCTGCTATTGCAAATCCTATTAAAAGTTTAAAAACAGAATAAAAAATTAACATTCATCAATTCAATCATATAAACGAACATTAAAAACTCATTCATCATGAAACATTTAAAATATTTTTTAGCTTTAATTGCATTATCAATTGCTCATTTATTAGCTGGACAAACAAAAAAAACTGTTACTACTTTTGACAAAGTAATTATTAGTCCGCATATAGAAGCAACTTTTGTGGAAAACAATGAAGAATCTGTAATCATTGAAAAGAGTACCGAACCAGAAGACAAAATAAATATTGAAGTAAATGGGAATGTGCTTCGTGTCTATCTAGATGATGCTAAAGAAACTACAAAAAATAAAACAGTAATCATTAATGGCACCAAAAGAAAAGTACCTATTTATAAAGGTAAAGTACTTACCGTAACCATTAATTATAAACAACTTACTAATCTTTCTATTAGAGGAGAACAAGCTACAGTTTGTAAAAGTAAGATCTCTGCAGAAACATTTCGATTAAAAGTTTATGGGGAATCACAAATAATTTTGAACGATGTAAATTTTGAATACTTTGACGTTGATATGTATGGTGCTAGCACACTAGCTATCAAAAACGGATCTATAGAAAATCAGAAAATAACAGCTTTTGGAGAAAGTACTTCCGATCTACTAGGTGTAGATAATAAAAACACTAAGCTAAAAGCCTTTGGAGAAGCTGAATTTAAAATTCAAGCATCAGATCGCATCAAACTTACAGCTTTTGGAGAAGCAAAATTGTACTACAAAGGTGATGCGAGCATTCAAAAAGGCTTAAATATTGGAGATGTAGAAATATCAGAAATTCAGTAATATTATGATCTCAAAAATGAATTCATTTTCTGAAAATTATGTCTGTCTGAGAAGAGAAAACTCTAGAGTATTTAATACTATTCGACCAAGACGCATCTCTCAGAAGGCTCATAGAAAATTAAACTGATTATTTTTTACATCAACGAAAAATAACATAGATAATCATCAAAAAATAATTATGATTTTACAACTTAACAATACATCAAGAGTAATTAATTCAGGTGGAAAAAAAATAGCACTACTCGATGCTATCGACCTAAAAGTACAAGAAGGCGAGTTTATTTCATTAATGGGACCATCAGGATCCGGTAAATCTACATTATTAAATTGTATCGGAATGCTTGACAATTTCACAGAAGGTAGTTACGCCTTTTTAGATGAAGCTGTGCATACCATGAAAGAAAAACAACGATCTAAACTATACAAAGAATACATAGGCTTTGTGTTTCAGGCTTATCATCTTATTGATGAATTAAATGTTTATGAAAACATCGAAACTCCCCTACTCTACAAAAACGTAAAATCTTCAGAAAGAAAAGCGCTAGTGGCTGATATGTTAGATCGTTTTAATATTGTAGGTAAAAAAGATTTGTTTCCATCTCAATTAAGTGGCGGACAACAACAATTGGTAGGAATTGCAAGAGCATTAATTACTAAGCCAAAACTAATTTTAGCTGATGAACCAACCGGAAATTTAAACTCTAAACAGAGTACGGAGATTATGGAGTTATTTTCTGAATTAAATAAAGAAAGTGTTACAATAATACAAGCCACTCATTCTGAAAAAAACGCTTCTTATGGATCAAGAATTATTAATCTTTTAGACGGACGTATCGTCTCTGAATAACCTAACAACTCATGTCACTGAAATCAATTATATGTATCAGTGTCTTTCTTTTACAATTCCTCGGATTTACACAAAGAAAAGACGCAGAAAGGTACTCCCTAGCCCAATGTGTAGATATAGCACTAAAAAATAATCTGGACCTAAAGTCTTCTGTTTTAAATGCTAGTACAGCCAAAATTAATCATAGACAAGCCACAGCAAACATTCTACCATCATTAAATGGGAATTATAATATAGGTGTAAATAACGGAAGAAGTATTGATCCATTTACCAATGATTTTATAAATCAAGAACTTACTTTTTCTAATGCACGATTAAATCTCGATGCTACGATATTTAATGGTTTTAGATTATTAAATACAGTTAAGCAACAAAGATTGAATAGACAAGCTTCTGAAATGGAAATAGAAGAAGCTAAACAAACATTAATTCTTAATGTTACTTTAGCATATCTACAGGTACTAAACAGAACAGATATATTAGCATTAGCAAAAGCAAGATTAGTAGCCACCAATAAACAATTAAAACAACAAGAAGATTTATATAGTGAAGAATCTGGAAATCCAGCTGATTATGCCGACATAAAAGGTCAAAAAACTATTGATGAAACTAATATACTAGCGGCAGAAAGTGATCTAAACAGTGCAAAATTAAGTCTTACTAGATTGATGAATATCCATGAAAATATTGATGCTGACAAAACATCTATTTTATTAGATTTTGAAAAATACGAACTTTCGTCTGAAGATGTTTTTAATGATGCAATGAAAAATTTAGCCACTTTCAAAGCTAAAGAATTAAGAGCAAAAGCGGCAGCAAAAGGAATAAAAGTCGCTAGAGCTCAATACATCCCAGAAATTTCATTTTTTGGACAGCTAAACACCAACTATTCTAGTGTTGCAGAAACATTTACTGAAATTGGATCGAGTATTGTAGAAACAGGAGATTTTGTTACTGTTAACAATGAAGAAATTTCAGTTTTTACTGAACAATCCCAGTTTAGAGGAGATAAAATTGAGTATTTGGATCAATTTGACAATAATTTGAATACAGTTGTTGGTATCGCGGTTGATATTCCTCTTTTTAATAGTTTTAGAGCAAAAAACAATGTAGCATTAGAAAAAATTAAAGCCGAGGAATCTCTTATAGAATTAGAACGAACTTCATTAGAAGTAAAAAATGCAATTGCCCAAGTCCATTTTGATATGCGGGCTGCATTTAATAGATATGAAAGTCTACAAAATCAAGTAACAGCTTTTGAAGAATCTTATCGGGTAAATGAAATTAGATTTAATAATGGAGTGTCAAATTTTATTGCTTATATAACAAGTAAAAATAATTTGGATAATGCAAGAACCAACCTCACCAATGCTAAATATGAATACTTACTTCGGGTTAAAATTTTAGAGTTTTATAGAGGTAATACTTTATAAAGATAAAACTATATCATCTCACCAGAAGATTGAATATTTAGTTCTACACGTTAGAACAGAAAAACATCTTATGTTCTTATAATTTCTCTCAAAAAAACAAAAAAGAGGCTGAAGTTACTCAGCCTCTAACTAATTCAAAACTATTTATATATTTTTAATTTAAGGTAGCAATAGGAGCTGTATATCCTCCTTTACTTACAGACCCATCTGTTCCTGTACTGTTACCTCTTAATAATAATATTCCTGCTACGTGCGGTGACGCCATAGAAGTACCTGAAATATTATTAAACTGACCATTTAACCAAGTAGACCATACTGCTGTACCTGGAGCCCAACGATCCACACTACTACCAAAATTAGAACCAGAGGCAGGAGCATCTACATTAGTCATGTTTCCAACGCACCAAGATCTACTAGTTATTAACCTTTGTGGCGAATAAAATTGAGTATCATCATTACTATTACCCGCTGCCATAGCTCCATACGTTGTGTTTTCTAAATTTCTAAACGTATCGTCTATTGCCTGAGATGTAAATCGATTTCTAAATCCAACACTATAATTCCAAGTATCTCCATTACCTGCATTGTTGGCTACATAGTCTATTCCTGCAAGAATCCCATCTGTTGCACCACTACCTGCAGCATTTAAAACTCTAACAGAAACTACAGTTGCTCCATATGCCACACCAATAACTCCTGAACCATTATTTCTAGCAGCAACAGTTCCTGCTACATGAGTTCCGTGTCCATTTTGATCTTCCCAAGACCCACCAACGAAACTTACACTTCGACTGGTATCAATATTTAAATCACTATGCGGAGCAATACCACTATCTACTATCCAACAAGTTCTACCTGCACCATTTGCTCTTCCTACTCGATTTATTCCCCAAGGAAGAAATTCTCCATTAGATAACTGCGAGTCATTAGTCACCGCTTTATTTTGTACTGTTGCTGGGAGTGTACTTACAGGTTTTCCTATTTTAACATCCAACTTTTGGATATAATTTGGTTCTAAATAAGCTACTTCAGGATCGTTTCTAAGCAAATCAGCTTGCTTTTCAGATAAGTTTTTAACAGCAAACCCTTGAATAGCGGAGCTATAAGTTTGTTTGATATTATCTTCTCCTATTGCATATTTAGATAATGTTTGCATCGATTTAGTTTTCATTTCGATACTTTTACCAGAAATAGATTCATCTTCTGTATAAATTACTATATACTCCCCAGGTATGGCTTGATCGGCTCCTACAGTATCTATAGTTTCAAGTTCTGATTCTAAATCTGTAATTGCTTCTCCGTCTTTTTCACAACTGTAAAATAGGAAAGAAAATACTGTTACTGTGCTTAAAATTCTAAGTCTAATTTTCATAATTTTAAATTTTGCGTTAAGTTTTAATTTTAGTTTTAAATTAAATGTTGAGTTCTAATAAAATTAGACTTACAAAATTATAGATTAATCACAACAACGAAATACGGTAAACACACAACGACCAAAGGGTAACACTCTATCTATCTCCCATGAATACTACAAAAAATATCTTTTTTTTAAATAACGCAACACGATTGCATTATTGAAGATCAATAGATTAAACAACAAATATAAATTTTAAAAAAAGAAAAAAATAAAGGGAAATTACCCTTATAAAAAACATCAAAAATGAGTAGTTTTAACACTTAATTAACTGTTAATTGGTAAAAAAATAAAATTTATTAAGACTAAATCTAAAGAATTTAAACAGATATGCTCTTAATAAATTATTCAATTTTCATATTTCATCCTATAAAGCTCCAAATTATGACTTAAGACTAGTCATTGACTTTTATACAATTCCAAAACATTTTCGAGATCTGTTTTATCATTAATTTCGTAGAAATAATTAAGCTGCCATTTTTGGGTTCGTTGGGCTTGTTTACTTTTGGTAATATCCCATTTAGGATATACTCTAAATGCTCTTTTTCCTTCTTTTATTTCTGTAGATACAATTCCCTTTTTTATCAATAAAGGCTTTGGAAATACAAACTGCCCTAATTTATTCTCTTTACTTACATTAACAATATAGAAGTCTATTTCATCAGATTCATGATACGGTTCGATAGGTCCGTTCTCTTTTCGTTTCCAAAAAGTTACGAATTGTCCCACTTTTTTTGGTGTAACTTTAGCAGTTCTACTTAGAACATTTTGTCCATTAAGGGTAAATCGGCAAGCACAATATTCTTGACTTTCAGTTTCTTTTACATATTCTAAAATTTCTAGAGAACATCTATCATACACTTTCTTTTTTATCTGACTAAGATTATCATCCATGCGTTCAACTTTATTTATTTTCAATTCTTAAGATAATTAATAATATAAGTTATAATCCCGTTTTGTTTGTATTAAGTAGATATGAATGGCCCTTATTTAAAAATATCATGATCCTTATTAAATGTTTTAAACTCAATAGGATTCTTACTAAAATCTAAAATAAACATGGTTTGTTGTTCCCCTTTTTTATTTTGATATCTTTTTTGAGGTTTAAAAATAAAATCTACTTTATGATCTTCTAATCTATTTTTTATATCCTGAAATACCTTGTTATCTAAAATACAACCAAAATGCGGAATTGGGACTTTAAGGTTCTCTACTATTCCGCAATAATCTAATTCAGGTATATTATCTGATACGTGAGCTGAAAGTTGATGTCCAAAAAAATTAAAATCTACCCAATGTTCCGTTTGTCTTCCTAATTCGGAACCTAGTACGGTATGATAGAACGCTATGGTACTTTCTATATCTTTTACCTTAAATGCTAAATGAAACTTTGTATCCATATTACTAATACCCTTTATTTAACGAAACCATATTTAACAGTTCTCTATTATCTAAAAACCTCCTGTAATTTTCTACAATTTGATTTGCTGCACTTTCTACATTAGTTAAACTTGCCACATGTGGTGTTATTTGAATTTTGGGATGCTTCCAAAAAAGATGCTCTTTTGGTAATGGTTCTGTTCTAAAAACATCAAGAAAAGCTCCAGCCAGTTCATTAGTATCAAGTAACTCTATTAAATCATTTTCTACCAAATGCTCACCTCTTCCTACATTAATAAAAAATGCATCGGCAGCTAGTTTTCTTAAGGTTTTTCTGTTTATAATATCTCTAGTCTCATCAGTTAAAGGCAATAGATTAATCAAAACATCAGATTGACTTAAACAAGAATCAAATGCATCAACTCCATTGAAACTTTTTACTCCAGAAATTTCTTTTCTCGAATTACTCCATCCTTTTACGGTAAATCCTAAATCAGCAAATTCTTTAGCTACGTATCCTCCAATACTACCTAAACCCAAAATTGTAATGGTTGTATTTTTAATAGATTTATATTCTTTTTGATCCCAAATTCTCTTTTCTTGTTGTTGTATATATGTTTTAGTATTCTTTAATTGTGCAAGTACAATAGTTAACAAAAACTCCCACATATCAATAGACAATTTCATATCCACAATTCTAGTAACAACAATGTTTTCTGCAATTGTTTGCGAATTAGTAATATGATCTATGGAAGCTCCCACAGATTGGATAACTTTGATGTTTGGAAACTTTTTCAGAATGTCTTTTTCTGGTTTCCAGCAAATAACAAAATCTACGGCAGCTACATCTTTTACCTTTGGATATACTTCAATACTGGTAGTAGCTATTTTTTTAGTTAACACCTTCTTCCAAGGTTCTGGATCTTTATTATTAAAAATTATAAGAATACTCATGGACAAGAATTTTACACAAAGGTATAGCAAAGCCTACATACCAAAAAGTTGAATCGTCGAAAAATAATTATATTTACCATTGAAAAAATTAATTTAAAAACAAAAAACCATCGATTCTATGATAGATGCTATAGATAAGCAGTTATTAGATATTTTAACAAATAACTCTAGACTATCATTTGCTGATTTAGGGAGAACTATAAATTTATCTCCTTCATCTGTTAGAGAAAGAGTTCAAAAGATGGAAGATTTAGGTGTAATCCAAAAGTATAGTATTCAAATTGATCATAGTAAACTTGGATACGATTTAGAAGCTTTTATATTGCTTAAAGTTTTTCCCGGACAATTAGCACATATTCTTAAAATAATTAAAGACTTTCCTGAAGTTAAAGAAGCACATCGTATTACGGGAAACCAAAATATTCATCTAAAAGTTGTAGTAAAAAATCAGACTTCTTTACAAGGATTATTAGATAAACTAATGATTCATGGAGATACTAATACATTCCTTATTTTATCCGAAGTTTAATACTGTTCTTTCTCTGACATCACTTATATAATATAAGTACAGTATCTTATTCTATAGAATCTTTAACTACCTTTGTTTTTGATTAAAAACCATCCTTTAATTATATTTAGAGCAACTAAAAACACCATTAATGTCTTACTCCCAGAGCCTTTTAAATTTTATAGATTCGAGTTCTACCTCTTTTCACGTGGTTTCTAACTTAAAAAAAGAATTGATTTCTCAGAGCTATCAGGAATTACAAGAGCAGGATACCTGGGATCTAAAGAAAGAAGAAAAGTATTTTGTAACTAGAGCTGATGGCTCGATCATAGTATTTAGAACTCCTAAAAAATGGTCTAATGATTATTCTTTTAAAATTATCGGTGCGCATACAGATTCGCCTTGTCTTAAAATAAAGAACAATCCTGTTTCTACAAAAGAAGGATATCAATTATTAAATATTGAAATCTATGGAGGTGTTTTATTAAGTAGTTGGTTTGATAGAGACCTTTATTTTGGCGGTAGATTAATTATAGAAAATGAAAGTGGAGAATTAGAACAAAAACTTATTACGGTAGAAAAAAAAATAAGAATCCCTCGTTTGGCTATTCATTTAGATCGAGAGGTTAATAAAAAAGGATTTACTCCCAACCCGCAAGAACATATGTTTCCTATTATTGGGCTTTCTAATGACATCAATTTTGAAAATTGGTTAAAGGAAGAAACTGGAGTATCTGGAACCATTCTGAGTTGGGATTTATTTTTATTTGATGCAGAAAAATCAAGTTTTGGAGGTATCCACGATGAATTTATTTATGCACCTAGATTAGATAATTTAGCAAGTGTCCACGCCTCTTTTGAAGCGTTAAAACAATCTACCATTACTGATAATGAAATCCAAATGGCTGTTTATTTTCAGCATGAAGAAATCGGTTCTGAATCACAAAATGGAGCAAATTCTAATTTTTTAGAAACTACACTAAAACGTATTCATTCTTTTACTTCTGCTAAGGAAGAGAACTATTTTCAAGCAGTGGCACGTTCCTTTTTTATTTCAGCAGATATGGCACACGCAGTACATCCGAACTACATAGTAAAACACGATGCCAATCATAAACCGATGATTAGTGCTGGTCCAGTAATTAAAAGTAATGCTAATATGCGTTACGCCACAGATGCATTTTCTATAGCTAAATTTAAACAATGGTGTAAAAAAGCAAATGTTCCGTTTCAGGATTTTTGTAGTAGAAATGATATCGGTTGTGGTTCTACTATAGGGCCTATGGTTGCATCAAATATTGGAATGCCAACCATTGATGTTGGAAACCCAATGTTATCAATGCATAGTATCAGAGAAATGTGCGGTACACAAGATCACGAATATATTATTAAAGTTTTTACAGAGTTTTATAAAACCTCATCTTAGATATATTAGTCTTGGGATCTTACATCCATTAATGCTTCATACATTGCATCAAGAAAATCTTGTTGTTTTTTATCATCCTTATCATAGCGCTGGTACAGCACGCTGCAACCTTCTACATCTAATATATTAGAATTATTAAAAGACCAGTCATCTCTATTCTTTACGGTGATACCAAGATCACAACCTTCTTCTTTCCATTTTTTGTAAAATATAGTTTCATTATCAGGTGCTACTTCAAAATTCGCATACACACTATACCCGCTCATATCTTTATTATAAAACTTATGAATAGCATTTATTGGTACACCTCCCCAATTTATTGTTTTGTTCTCTGGTAACCTAAAACCAGTAAGGTATTTTTCATTAAGTATTGAGCCTTGTTCTCCTTTTTTAAGGAAGTGTTTTTCATATTCTAACTTGGTTCCTTCTGGTATTGTTATTCCTTTAACCGTAACCTGTTCTGTAGCTATAAAAAAAGGATTGTTAGGGCGCGGACCATTAGGATTTAGGGTAAGATTACAGGCCGTAAGAAAACTTATAATTGTTACGATAAAAGATAGTTTTAGGAGCTTCATGAGTTGTTATCTATTTTTTTTAGTAGAAAAATAATATTCATATAAAAATAAGGAAAATGTATACAACCACTATAATTTTAAACTTCCGTTATTTTTATTCTTATTAGAAACAAATCATTGCTAAACGCTTACTTTTTCTGCAGTGCTTTTTTTAAGTTTTCTTGATATACGGAAAGATCAGGAGAGTTGTCAGTCTTTGCAAGCTCTACTGCTTTTTTATAATTTTTTATAGACTCATCATAGTTCCCCAGATTCATTAACCCTTCTGCGTAGCTATCAAATCCATTTGCTGATTGTGGATGTAAAATAGTATTGGACTTAAATATACAGACTGCAATTTTTGGTTTTTTATGTTCTATCATGTATTGATATCCTAATGCGTTAATTTCCCATTCTTCAATAAATCCTTTTTCTTTACATTTTTTTAAAGTAGCTAATATATTTTTTTCAGAATTCACTTCATCATACTTGTCTAATTTTGATAAAAGATCAATGAAAGTATTAGTGTATAATTCTTTTAAATTCTCTCTATATTGATCCGCTCCTTCTTTTGCTAATTCATGTGCTTTACTATATGAATCATCTTTACTTACTTTAATTTCAGGAACTACACCTACGCCTTCCCAATTTGTTTTAGTAATCGGATTAATCGCTTTTCCAGTTGGAATAAAAACACTTAAAAATTCATTAATTGGAATGGTACCACCTGGATTAGCACCTCCTCCTGTAGTTTGACCTATAATAGTCGCTCGCTTTTGTGTTTGCATATTATATGAAAACTCTTCAGCACCAGAAAATGTTCTTTTACTTGTAATTACAAATAAAGGAACATCTATCATTTTTTTTCCATCTACTTTATCAAGTGTATGAAAATCGATTGTTCTATCACCTTCTCTGAAATAAAGGCTGTTTAAGTGAATATCCCCTTTAAAAAAATAACTACATAAATATTGAACCATCTCAGGATCTCCACCACCATTTTTACTTAAGTCAATTATTACCGCATCTGTATTTCTGATAAGTTTCATGTAAGCATCTGCAATTATTTTTCCTTCTTTAAAGTAAGTAAAACCTCTTAAATCCAAATACCCTACATTTCCTTCAAGGATTTTAACATTATTAAATCCAGCATTGTATTCTTTTTTTCTTTTGAGGTTAAAAATCTTCTCTTCAATAAGTCGTTCTGGAGTCATCGCGGGAGCTTCATATGGAGGCTGACTCATAATTTTCATATGCTTATCATTATTGATAGATTGTACCGATTCTGTTAGAGCAGTAGCAAAACTTTCATTAGATGTAAACTGATCAAAGTGTCCTTTATTAAGTTGTTCCTTTACATGTTCCTCTGTCTTTTTTGCAATATCAGGGAAGACGTACTTATCATTCATCAAATTAGACAAGGTATTAATAACCTCTTTTTTATATTCTATACTTAACTCACTATCCTGTGAATAACTACTAAAACGACATAGTGATAGGATTAAAAAAAGAAAAATGTATTTACGAATTACCATCATTGTTTTTAGATTTTTAAACGAAATTAAAAAATAGAATTTTTATAAAATTGTAAAAAAGTAAATGGTAAACAATAACCTCAAACATGTTATCTTATAATAGGATCGTATTGATTGGTAAATCGTTTTGCAATATTAAGGTTTGCAATTTCTACCAAGTTTGATTTTTGAGCAAAAAACTTAAATGGTGTTATCTTAAAAATTGCATTGAAATCTTTAATAAAATGTGCCTGATCATAAAACCCGGCCTCTAAACCTATAGAAGTCAGATTCATGTCAGGAAATTCTTTTCTTAGTTGAAGTATTCTATTCATTCTCCATATTTGTGAAACCTTTTTTGGAGAAAGCCCTACTTTATTTATGAAATGTTTATGTAAAGTAACTTTACTTACATTAAATTCTTCAAACAATTCACTGATCTGTATACTACCATGTCTAAACATTATATAGTTTAACTGAGCTCTTAAACTTTCATCTACTGACATTGTTTTTGATAACAAACCATTAATGAATTCATTAATAAGTTGTTCTTGTATTGCAGTTTTACTTTCCATAGAAATTCTTTGGATAAGTAAGTGTGCTATATTATCAAGAGAGAAAATATTTTCTAAATTAACTATAGTATCATTAAAATCTATGAGTGGATTCTTAATAAGATTTGCAAAAGCAAATGGTTTAAATCTTATTCCTGTAATATTAACAGCTTTTTTAGACTTAAAACTTAATGAAGTATTTGTTTGTCCAATAAAGTAAGCGCCGGGATTTAAACGTTTCCACTTGGTGTGCAAACTACTTCTTACAATACATTGAGAATCAATAAATATTATATTAAATGTACAAGTTGGCAGAAACATTTCTAAAGGATTACCTGTTGGTTGTTTCTCAAAAAAAACATGCCAATAACTTTCTATATGATGAGAAAATAAATGATCTGGTAATGTTTCTTTGTATTCCATTTTTAATATATAACTATTATATGCCTTCTAGTTTTATTCTTAAATAAAATCTTAAAACAAATTCTAACTTATTGACACTAGATTATACACCATTGTTGCTAGTACTAGCGAATTATTTACCTAAAATTAAGTTTTATACTTCACAATTTACATCATCTTCTATATTCGTGCTAAAAATAGTGATGTATAACCTTTTTCATAATTTGATTTTTCTATAATTTCCAATACCATAAGAAACTAATAAACAATAAAAATGTTCTAATTAATTTCAAAATGAGTGGTTTATATCCGTTTTAAAACTCATCAAAAATGAAGCCAGTTTAGAATAAACTATTTAGATAATAATACCGTTGATAACAGAGAAATCTTTCAACCCTTTAAATGGTCTTAGATTTAGTCTGCAAATTGTACTCTTATAAGAGGGCTTTTTAAAAAACTTAAGAGTACTTTGCTATTCATATGGAAGCTAGCAGCAATTGACTCTGTAAAGTTTTTTAGTTCAATTATTTTTTCTGAGTCGTAATAGACCCCATTCATAAATACTCCATCAATTGTACTAGTATAAGTAATATTTTCTAGAGGATTATGCTGTAACAAAACCAAATCGGCTACTTTTCCTTTTTCTATACTCCCATAAAAATCTTCTTTTTCTGCATACTTAGCAGGCACTATTGTAGCACTTTGCAGAGCTTCAAGGTTTGTTAATCCACTTTTTGTTAACTCCATCAATTCTTCATGAATACTAAACCCTGCAAATATATACGAATCTGTTACATCTGTTCCCGTCATTATTGGCACTCCGATGCTATTAGCCAATCTCACTTGATTCATTGCTGCTTTGTAAAAATTTTGGCTTATATCTTTAGTCTGATCATCCATATTTCTTGAAGCATTATTATTAGTATCTATACCCCACCATAACCTTTTTCTAATTCCTGTTATATATTTTAAATTAGGATTCGCTACATAATTTTCGAGATGTGCATTCGCTTCAAACTTTAGTGTTTGTAGGGTTGGTGTCCAATGTGCATTTTTCGATTTCATTAATTTCATAAGCTTAGTAGCTATCTTTAGATCAAATTCATCAACTAACCTTCTCTTCGATTTAGAAAAATAGCTTTTCCAATTATTAGGATTCTTTAAACTATCTGCTTCCGGAAATGATTCGAACATAAAAATACGCCCATGTTCGAAACTACGTTGTCCTAAATTAACAGCCTCCTCTAAACTAAGAAACATTGGTTTATGCCCAGCAATATGCATTTCATACGATGGTGCTTTTTTAGCCAAGGCTTTGTATGATTCTTTTGGTATTTGCTGATATACCTTAATAAAATCTACCTGTTCTTTTTTATAAAAATGTAACAATGAATCTACTTGTTCTGGGGTATCTAGTTTAAAAAAATCTGGAAATCCATCAGGTACACTAGAAGCTCCATCTATTTGATAACTACTTTGTAAAACATATCTAGGCATAATTCTTTTATGCACACTCAATTCAGCATTCCATTGCAACCGTTCTTTACTGCCTACCCAATAGCTATCTTTACGATCTAATTGCCCAGACATATCTCTAATTCCTGTAATACCATTGGCTATGTAAAGTGGATGATGTAACCAAGGAGAATGCTGATTTGAATGTGTATGCATATCCCATAAACCTGGGATCATATATTTATTAGCACCATCAATTATTAATGAATTAGAATTTTCGACTAAAATTTCTAAACTATCAATGGCAACAATGATATTATCTTTTATCAGTACATTTCTGTTTTCTAAAACTTGACCAGACTTTACATCTATAATGTTTATTGATTTTATAAGTACGGTATCGTACTTTGCCGGAGGAATGAGTTTTGGCATTGGCCAAAAAGCTCCAACCATAATTATTAGTCTTAGAAATAATAAAATACCTAATAAAATTTTCAGAAATTTAAATAGTTTCTTTTTCATTATTATTTGAATCTGTTATCATCTAGACTCTATACTTTAAAAAATGTAACAGCATCTTTAGGCTACATGCGTAAAAATTTTGTTTACAATTTTCCAGTTGTCATTCACTTTCGCTAGCGATAAATAATCATAATAGTTATAGCCTAGCATAGGTACTCGCAGTTTTACCATAGCCACATTTCCAATAATATCAATCCCTACAACTTCCATTTTAAACATTTCGTTTAAATCATTAAGGCTTTTTCTTTCTTTAACACCATCCAAATATTCTATCACGCTTTTCTTATAAGGAACTCCGTTTATATCACCATAGATAAATGCACTATCAGTAAAACAAGGAGCTAGTTTATCAACCTCTCCATAAAAAATGCCTTCAAAATAATTCGTTATTACATTTTCAATGTCTTTTATATTGTCTTTATACATAATTTCTTTTTTTAAATAGCGTGTCCAACTGTATGACCTCCAGCTACGTTAATAGTCTCACCTGTGATAAAATCAGAAGATGCCAAATAGTAGGCAGCTTCTGCTATTTCCTTAGCTTCTCCTATACGGTTTAATAAATGTAATCCAGCTAAACTATCAGCATCTTCAATTCCCATTTTTCCTTGTAATGGACTTCTAATGATACCAGGAGCTATGGTATTTACTTTAATATTATTTTTACCAAACTCTGTTGCTAACTGTCTAGTTAATGAATGAATAGCTCCCTTACTCGTTAACGGCGCGGTTGCAGGAAAACCATCAATAGCGTGATCTACTAGCACAGTTCCGATATTTATAATAGAACCATTTTTTTGTTTTATCATTTCAGAGATTGCAGCTTGTGACGTAAAGTAGGTTCCTTTTAAATTTACATTCCAATAAAGCTCTAAATCTTCTTCTTGGACGTCTAAAAAAGGTTTTGGAGCAAATAGACCTGCATTATTTATTAAGACATCTACAGAACCAAAATTTTCTTTAGCCAGATGTATTAGTTCCCGACCTGTAAACTGTTTACTAATATCTCCAGCTAAATACACTGCATTTTTTGGTGATCCAAGTTCTTCATACGTTTTTTGTAAATTCTCTTTATTAGATGAGTTCATAACTACATTACTATTTTGCTCAATAAAATAAGCTGCTATAGCTTTTCCAATACCTGTAGAGGCTCCTGTAATAATTACTGTTTTGTTTTTCATGACTTAAATTTTTCTGAGTTTGAATATTGTTTTGCATCTACTCCCCAATTATCAATAGGGATTTCTTCTATAACCACGTGTGTGGTTTTAGGGTTCTTGTCCAATACATCTGCAAGCAATTGTGTTGTACCTACAATTAACAGACGCTTTTGTTCTTTGGTTACCTGTTCATCGGTAACTTTGATGTTGATGTAAGGCATCTTTTTATAGTTTTAAATTAACACTACAAAGTTGAGAGGAATCAGAAGAAATTATAAGGAGGTATGTCACTACTTTAAAGTGATCTATGTCACTTTATTAGTGTGAAAAAAAATAATATTATAAAAATTGAACTATGAGTTAAGTCTACTCAAGGTTTCTCTAGAAACCCCTAAGTAAGAAGCTATAAGTTTTTTAGGGACTCTTTGAAATAGTTGAGGATATTGTTCTAGTAGTAAATCATACCGTTCTTTAGCAGAATTTTTTAACAATGAAAGGATTCTTTTTTGTAAAGCAATACGTCCAAACTTACTTTTTTTTGCCCAAAACCGTTCCATTTTATGCATTTGAGATGTAAGCTTATCCCTGTTCTCAAAAGAAATGTATAAAAACTCACAATCTTCTATGCAGTCAATATATATGTTTGATGGGGTTTGTTTTACAAAAGATTCATAATCGGTAATCCACCATTGTTCCATTGCAAACCGAAGAATATGTTCCTTACCATTGTCATCTAAAAAATAACTTTTTACACATCCTTGAGTTATCCAATACTCTTTTTTTACTACCTCTCCTTCCTGAACAAGATATTGATGTTTTCGTTTTTTTGTGGTTTCAAAATGACCTAAAACAAAATCAAATTCTTCATCCGTTAACTCAATTATCTCTTCAATATGTTGTCTTAAAGGGTGCTTCATTTTATGTATGGACGAACTCTTATATCTTGGTAGTAATATATTGCCGAAAACTTCTTTTAAAAAGGTAATTTACAAAATAAAAAAGAATAGCGATTTGAATTAAAATTCAAATCGCTATTCTTATAATGGTATTATAAAATAGTTTACTTTACTTAAATCGCTTTAACAGGACATCCTATAGCTTTAGTAAAATTAACCTTTGGTTTTTCACCTTTTTGAAGTGCTTCTATCGCATTTTCAAGATATTTCACCTTCACATCATTAGCTGATCTTGCGTTGTCGTCTATAGTACCTATATACTGTACTTTCCTTTCTTTATCCAAAAGAAAAACATGAGGAGTTCTTACAGCTCCATATTTTGGAAATACATTATGTTGTTCATCCGCTAGATATACAAAAGGGAACTCTTTTTCTTTAGACCTATTTTGCATCGCTTTGAAATTTTCTTTTGTATTAGACTCGCTAACATTTGGATTAATTGCAACTACAGTATAACCTTCTGGAGCGTATTGATTGTGAATTTGAATTAATCGGTCTTCATACATTTTTGCAAATGGGCACTCATTACAAGTAAATACTACGATGTAACCTTTTGCATTATCAATATTGGATAAAGAAAACATAGTGCCATCCACATTTTTAAGCCTAAAATCCGATGCAGTTTCTCCAATTTTGTAACCACCTATTTCCTCTAGCGTTTTTGTTTGTTCTGGACCGTGTCCTCCTCTTGGAGGTCCTTTACGTTCTCCATTAGGTGGTGGGCCTTTTCGGTCTTGAGCATATATACTATTAGTGACTAAAAAACTGCACAAAATTAGAATCATTCCTAAAATGATATTACTTTTTTTCATCTTATTTATTATTTATAGTGGTATTAATTATTTTTTCTAAGTCTTTAATATTATCAAAAGACCGCTCATGATAAGATCTCTTTTGGTTATTAAATATTATTGTAAAAGGAATAGCTCCTGACCAATTGGGATCAATTTTATTTATCCAACTATTTGCATCTGGATCGCTTAACAGAACAACTTTTGATGAAATTCTTTTTTTCTTTAAAAAAGGTTTAAGTTTTGTCTCAATATCTTCTGGAAAATCAAGACTTACTAATATCATTTCTACATCAGGATTATTTTTTTCATATTCCTGAAAAACAGGCAGTTCTTTGACGCATGGAGCACACCACATAGCCCAAAAATTAATAATATGAGTTTTATTGGTTTTCGTGTACAACAGAGGTTCTAATGAATCAAAGTCATAGATGGGAATATCTAATTGATCTACGTTTTCAAATACCACATCTGAGTTAATTTCAGTAGTAAATCCAAAAAACAGAAAAGGAATAATTAAATGAATATTTTTATGCATTAATCGATAATTTAGTCTTTAGACTAACTGTTTGCAAAAAGGTTTAATTAGTAACCAAAATATTTAAAGAAGTTTATTTTAATCACTTACTCCACTTTCTAATATTTTCAGTATTACTATTTATATAATATTCACTTTTTATTTTTTTTGCAATAATTAAAGATTTTTTTGCTGACTGTATGGCTTGTTCTTTTTTATCTAAATCATTTAATATATTTGATTTAAGGTAGTAGTTGTATGCTAATCGTCTATCTTCTAAATTTACATTTTCAAGCCATAGTTCAAACGGCATTCCTTTCTCCTCTATCTCAATAGATTTTTCAATTGCTACAAGCGCTTTTTTGCTATTTTTTTCCTTATCAAAGTATATGTAAGCTGCTAAACTATATTCTCGTGAAAGTGCAGTATTCTTTTCAGAAAGGTAATTTTTTAAAATTTTATCAGTAGGAATTTTAATAGGTATTTCAACTTTTGTTTTTTCCCAAGAAATACTCAAAATCGCAGTATTAGCTGTTAAATTATCAAATGTTATTGCTAGGGTCTCTAATTCTTTATCCAACTTAATTACGGGAACATTAAGTTGTACAACGCTATTTTTAGGATCAAACGTTTCTGGCACGCCATACTCATCTATTTCGGCATGAAAATAAACGTCCCAAATATCCATTGATGGCTTTGTGAAAATAGTGTATATTCCAGGAGCTACTTCAACATCTCCAATTATGACATAATCGGAAAAAACTATTTTAGTATTTTTATTTGCTCCAGTTCGCCAAATTTTATCATACGGTTCCAAAACTCCAAAGATTTTTCTTCCACGCATCGAAGGACGTGAATATTCTAAAGAAACATCTACAATACCTAGCTTAATTTCTGTTTTCTGAAAAGGACTTAGTTTTGGGTTTTTTAATTTAGAAATCTGTCCTATTAATGTAGTAGTAAATAATAGAGTTAAAGCGAATAAAATAGTGTTTTTCATGTATTATATGTTTTCTTGTTTTATAACAACTAGTTACAGGTTAGTCTTAACTGGACTAAGTTTTCGGAAATTTTAATATCTGCTTAAATTCAGTATGGATTCATCATATTCATTTAAACTCTTTCTTCTTTCGTTTATAATCTCTATTATACTGCTCAATAAATTACCGTCAATATGTCTTAAAAGAATTACTATCTCTTTATCAGATTCTTGAATAGAATTATCCATCCGACCAAAAAACCGAATAAGAGATTTTTTGATAATTACTTCTGTGATTTTAATATCTGAAAACTTAATTGCATCAAAATGTTTTGTAGAAAACTCTAATCGAACTCTATTATTTTTTTTATCGATAATATCTCTGTAAACGTTTCTTACCAGCGATTGATTAATGTCATTTTTAGTAAAAATTTCAACATCTAAACCAACTCTTAGTATTTCAGATAACTTAACTGAATTACCAGAATTTATATAGATAATCCAGTCCACAAATCCTTTTACCAGTTCATTATCGTTACTGTATAAAAAAGATAGTTGCTTAGGAGGAAAACTAGAGTACATATAAGTTAGTCCGTCAATAGTACTGGAAGTTGTTTTAATTTTTTCTAGGTTTCCAACTTTAATAGAAGCTCTTTCTTTCTTTTTTAATTTTATCAGTGCTTCTTGATTCTTCCTACCAGTCAATCTAATTCTATCGTGAGCACCAGGACCACCTCCTCGTTCCATAATTTTCATCCATTGTTTATTGGTTATACCATCGGCACCTATACTTTCCTCAAAAATCTTGGAGTCACTTTTATATTTGTTAATATTACTTTGTTTAGGCATATAAGGATTACCCATGTCATTTCTAAATAATATTATTTCATCACAGTAAGCATCAACATAGGCAATAGCGTTTAAGAATCTATTCCAATTCAAAAAAAGCAAGGCTTCTTTATTATTAGTTAGTTTATTACTAGCCTCTTTAAAGTTTAATAATGTATTCTTTCTTATTTCATAAAATGAGATTTCTTTTTTGTTCGATTTTAATAGATTCTCTTTACCTGAAATAGCATTAATTATGTATTCAGACATTTGATAAGTGTCTTCTAATAATAATCTCGGTAATTTTCCTGAATAAAAATTAGCATTTAGCTCATCAGTCATTAAACTATCAGTAACCGAATAGTATTTGTAACCTAAATCATCTATTGCTTTTACAATAATACTTCCTTCAGGTTTTTTTTTATATACTTCCTTTTTATTGTACGGTAATTGTGCTGCATTATATTGAACGTATAGTATACAGAATATTAAAAGGCAAAAAACTTGTTTCTTATATAACATCTTACCTCATTAAACATATTTTCAATTAAACGCATCCATTAAGTTACTACACTCAATATCCTACAAAAGTTCTCATATACTTAAAATATCCGGAGTAATCCTAAAAATGCCAAGAATTCATTATCAATAAAATTGTAGAAATCAACTATTACTTTTGTTTTTTCTTACCTAATGAAATCTTGTAGTCATCAATACTTCCTTTGATCTTTAGATTTAGATATTTTGTTTTTTCATCTGGATCTACTTCTACAATCTCATCTTCTTGTTCCTTACTAATTACAGTATCTTTTTTCTTTCCAAATAATTTTTGCCAAGAAGCTTTTCTTACCGTTTTCCAAGGAATTCGTATGTAATAATCAATGTTTTGATTACTATCATGAGAACCAGATAGTTCCATATGACCTAATGTAGATTCTATTCTCATAGCTGGAATAGTAATCTTTCCTTTCTTTATATCTAAACTATTTTGTAACGTATCAAACCGAATGTTTAGTAGGTTTTTATCTCCCATATAATCCGAAAGAGCAAGCATGGGATCGTAGTTTTTCAGTCTTCCATTTAATACTTTCACATCCATTTCTATAGTAGACTGATCCAAATCCGGCACCATATCAGGGTATACTCTAATCTTACCTTTAATTTTAGAAGTAAGTTTCCCCTGTAAATTTTCTGAAACAAGATGATCTTGTCCAAAATTTTCAAACTTGAACAACAGTTTATCTAAATCTACATTATTCATAACCAAATCCGGTTGCATATAAATATGTTCTGGATCACTACCGTTAAAATAACCATTTAACCGAATATTTCCTCCTGCAGCATTCATATCTAAGGTATCGATATATATATAATGATTAGGTGTTGTCCTTATAGCCGCTTTAATATCCTGAAGATCAATTCTGTGGTAGATAAAGTGAGCAATATCAGCCTTAAATTGCATATCTGTAAATGGCAACTCGTATACATTGAAAGCTTCTGCATGTTCTTTTACATCTGCAGTTTTTGAAGTGTTAACTTCTGTGGATTTTGGAGGATTTATATCAAACTTAAAAAGTGCGTCAAAATCAATATAATTTGCCTTGACCGAGAGATAATTATCTCTTTTCTTTATTTTTTCATCTTTGCCCAAATAATAGTTAAGGTCAAAATTAAAATTGGTAGTTCCTATCTCGCCATGAAAATCTTTTATAACCAAGTGTTCATCCTCATAATGGATTTTTCCTCTAAAATTATCAAAGCGCAAAGGATGCAATTCCATTTTGGTATCTAACTTATCTAAAGTCAAATCGATGGAATGCAAAGCAGAGTCCTTATAATGCATACTAGAAGCAACATGCAATGCCAAATCATCAAAAATCTCATGTCGATACTCTTCTGGAACATAATTTTCTCCCTTATACGAAAAGACATCCTCTAACCTTATTTTTTTAGAAGTAAGATTGACATCTAAGTCCACATCTCCATTGAGTTCGGGTTGCATCCAAAAAGCATACTCATGTATAAGTCCATCTAAATGAAAATCACTATCATCGATAAACCCTGTAAAATCAACTATTTCGAGATCCTTGTCATCTATTAGTACATCGGCATGAAAATCATGTAATTTATGAGGATAATGCTTCAAATCTGCATATAAACTATCTATAAAAAATTCTCCTTTTGGCAAATATTTAGATTCCGTAAAATCTTTGGCAGAAGCCTTAAAAGAAAGCCCTAAGCTTAAATCTTTTATTTGTTCATCGAAACCTTTTTGAATAGTGTCTTGTTTTGTAAAACCAGTTAATTCTGCTAAATCCAAATACTTGGAAGAAATATCTAAATGTGCCTCTACCGGTATACTGGTATGATGCACAATAGCGGGTAAATCCGAAAGAAATCCACTTACCGATAAATCAGAATTTCCCATCAACAATTCGAACTGATTCAATGTAGCCTCCTTACCATTCATTACTAAATGTACATTCATATCATGCAAAGGAGCAGGAAGTTGTTCTGCCACTAAACTCAAGTTTTTTACAATTAACTCTGTAAAATATGCTTGATTAAGTTTTTGTAATGCTTTTTCGGGCTCATCAATATCTATAATATCGTGAAAATTCATTTTTAGTGAAACCTCTCCAGAAGCTTCTTGTACCTGCTCTAATTCTAAAAATTCTGCTATAAAATCAAGATTGAAATTAGAATTTATCTTCATATCCACTTCCGGAGATTCAAAATTCTTTACAAAAATCGAACCTTCGAATTCTCCTTTTTCTAAAGATGCAGTCATGTCCGTTAATGAAAACTCCATAGTACTTGGATCTCTGTTTTCTCCATTGGTAAAATGACCATTGAATCCCATATTATCAATCTTTTTTGCTCTTTTAGTATTCTCTAAAAAAGCTTTTCCAGCTCCAAAATTGGCTTTGATAAAAGGTCTGTTTCCTTTATTAGCAGGTCCTTGAATACTAGCGTTAAAATAGATTTCGCCCGCATTTTTGTATTTCTCTAATACCGGTATTACGTCTGTTGGTGCAAAAGCGATCAACATATCAAAATTAGGTTTTCTTCCTTCTATAGAAAGATTTAGATCTACATCATTCTTTGTATCTATGGATCCTTCTAACTCGAAATCTCCATTTTCCATAACAATACCAGAAGGCTGTATATCAAGAATACCCGTATTTTCATTAAATACTACATCCGTATGTACTTCAAAATGTTTATTATGGATAAAAGTGGTATCGCCATCTTTAATTACATTTAATTCAAAATGGGTATCTATGTGACCAGCGATAACACTATCCTTTTGACTAAAACCACCTGTCCCTGCATAAATAAACTTTTCGACATCCGTATTGGTAGCTTCGTCTAAAGTATGGATATCCAAACTTTTAAATCTAATTTTTTTTAAATGAATATTGGTAGATGGTGTTTCTGTTCCAGAAGTACTGGCTAAAGAATTTTGAATATTCGTGGTATTATTTTCATGAATCACAATATTAAAAACACCATCTTCTATTATTAAAGACTGAATATCATAATTCCCTTTCACCATATCCCATAGATTAAAACCAATGTAGATATCTTTTACATCCATGATAATGGGCGCATTGTCTTCTTTGGTTTCTAAAATTTTTACATCATATACTTTTATGGAAATGTAAGGGAAATTACTAAAAAGAGATAATTCACTTTCGCCAACACTAATAAGACCTTCGTGCTCTTTATTTAGTTTTGCAATTTCTCCTTTAATAATTTCAGATTGATTACTCTGAATATATAACATGAGTCCCCCTATTACCACAATTGGGACTACGATTAATCCTACTAAAATTCGTTTCCAGAATTTCTTAATTTTCACAGCAGTGGTCTTTTAGGGTTAACAAAAGTCTTTAACGTTAAAAGTAACGAATTCGTATGAAAAAATCTTGTTTCGCATACGAATTCGTCTTTAATTGAACTGCATTTTATAATACATCTTAAACTCTTAATCAACTATATGTTATATTGTTAATATTTCCCTTAGTTATAAATTAATGATTGTAAGATCTATAAATCAAATACGTGGTAACCACATCCCCATAGTTGCAGAAAACGTCCCTATTGCAATACAGCCCGTAAGTAGTACGATAAAAATGGAAAGCATAAATTTCCTTTTAACCGATTTAGATTTTTTTGCTCTAAAGTAAAAGTTTGCAAATAGTACTGGTAAGATATAACTAAAAACATATAGCATATTTAATGCAGGGCCCTGAAAAGACTCCATATCAAAACCAACTGGACCCTGATTAATAGTAAGCCATAACATTAAAAACACTCTAAAAAACCAAACTCCGCTCATAGCTAAGAATAAACGAATTGCCCATTTTCGATGTATCTTTAGTTTTCTAGAAACGGCAAATTTTATGGTGTTATAAGCACATATGATAATAAAAATTCCATTTATAGTAATAAAGATGGATCCTATTAATCCTCCAACAGAACTTCGGATCCAAGCTAAATATAAACCAGCGATACTTATCAAGAAAGCTGCACTAATATAAATGCGACCGTTTATTCTATGAAACTTCGGAAACTTAGCGCGCACTTTTTTTATAAGTTGCAGAGGTCCACCAATTGTAATTATAGCGGCTAATACTATATGTAAACCAAAAAATATATTACCCACAAAATCTTTTTCGACATATCCGTGACCACTTGCTTCGTTCCAACGTTCGAAATCACCTGCAATACCGCTTATACCATAAAGCCCCATAATATATAAGGCAAATATAAATTGACCAGTTATTACTACAATAAACCAAATGTTTACAGATGTTTTGAGGATTTTTAGAGGTTTCTCTTTTGAAAGTATTACTGAAGACGACATATGATTGATTTTTTGATTGATCTACAAACCTAAAAATCATATAATAGAAACTACTTCACAATTGTGAAGAAATATAAGGTAATCCCTATTTAACCAACTCATTACGTATGCGGCTTAGACTCCCTGGATTAATTCCTAGATACGAAGCAATATATTTTAGAGGAATGTTTTGAATGATTGAAGGATATTCTTTTTGCAATTTTACATACCGTTGCTCCGCAGAAAGTGTAGCATGGTCAATGATTCGTTGTTTATTCTTTTCCAACTGTTGTTGCAAGATCTGTACAGTGTATTCCATTTGGGTGATTCCTAGTTTCGCTGTAATATCTACATCATCTCGTTTAATTCGCAATAACTCGCAATCCGTAATACATTGCAGATTTTCGTTTGAAGGTGTTCGATGCATAAAATGATTATATGAAGTAAAAAAGCGAGGACCATCATTAATATCAGTAATAATTTCTTGACCTAGCTCATTACTATAAAAATTCCGCATAAACCCCGAAACAATGAAATTATGATACTGAGGAACTTTTCCGGAGGATTCAATTATCTCCCCTTTTGTAGCAGAAAAAGGTTTAAAATATTTACGACATAAGTCTTGATCAATTTTTGGGATATCTACGAGCAGTCGTACATAGTTAAAAAATATTTCAAAATTGTCATTCATATAACGTTCGATTTAAAAGATTAATATCAAAAAAATGAATCCTGTCACGGCTTACAAATATTAAATTAATTTAGTTTTTGGCTTTTTCTTATTGACTATAAACAAGTTGATCCGTAGTACCTATTACTTATCATAAGGTACGAAGTTCTCCCAATACCAAGGCATCCAAGTATCTCCTATCGCAACTTCTAGTAATTCTTTAAAAATACTTTCGGCATTGGAACTGTTGGACATGATTATAATTCCTAAATTCTGTGATGGATAAAATACGGTATAATGTTCCCAACCCCGAATATGACCTTCTTTAAAAACTGCTTTTCCAAATGGTGTTTTGTAGGTGCCAAATCCCAAGGCATAGCTTAATTCGATGTTATTATTTTCTGTAGTTTTTATCAATCGATTTTTACCAAATTGTTGCTTAGACTCAATTCTTATTTGCGGTTTAAAAAACTCTTCATACGTTTCTTTGCTCATTCCCTTTTGGGCTAACATTGCTTGTATAAACTTAGTATAATCCTCTGGTGTAGTATCCATACTACCGGCAGCATATTCTTGACTTCTTTTTATTCGTTTTAAGGTTTTTCTTTTCTTGTAGTGACCAACGGCATAGTTAGTATCAAATCTTTTTTGCCATAGAAAACTTGTCATATCCATTTTAAATGGCTTAAAAACGTATTCTTGTGCAAGTTCCTCCAAGTTAGTTTTTGTAATTTGTTCTACCACAAACTGAAGCAATTGAATCCCTTCTCCCGAATAGCTATAAAAAGTTCCTGGCTCTAATTCTATCTCCAACGGGTTTTCCATATCAATACCAGATTTTTTGATATATCTCCAGTTCGGAAATCCAGTGGTATGTGATAAACACATTCTTGCGGTTATTTTTTCATATCGTTTATCTGCTTTTAAATCTTTGAAACCTTCATAACCATGAGTAAATTCATAAGAATATAAAGGATTATCTAAGTATTCTACTAAAGGTTTGTCTAAATCAATTTTTTCTGCATCCACTAATTTCATAACAACAAATGCAAAAAGTGGTTTGCTAAGAGAAGCTGCATAAAAATTATGTGAGATTTTTAGTTCTTGCTTATCTTTCAGGTTTCTTGCACCATAGGCTTTCTGGAATAAAACACTGTCTTTAGTAACTATCGTAATTGTAAGTCCATGAACATTTCCAGCATCTTTTAACCGCATAATTTCATTGTCCAAAACTGAGGTAATGATTGCCGAATTGTCTATTCTATTGATGGATTGAGCATCAATATTAAAACTAACCACTAGAAATAAGAATAAAATGAAATATCGTATCCTGCCCATACTAAATCTATTTTTATTTTTTTGCTATATCGTCTCTTCTTTAGGCCATTTCCAAGCATACCAAACTATTAAAGCAGTAAGAATACTTTCTAAGAATGCTAAAAACACATAAAAACCATACCATCCAGTGTTTGAATTGAACCCGATAAACAACATCATCAGTGTAAATAACATTCCGAATATAATATTCAGAATACGACTTATTTTTGGTTTTAAAATAATTGAGAGCGCAACCATTACCGATGAAATTGCCAAAATCACCGTCGCTATTAATAATTTGGTGGGACTATCTAAAATATTTTCACCTGTTAGTAAGCTATCTATCTTACCTGGCGTATAAAGCTCGAAATAATCTCCATATAAATAACAGAATGTTACAGAGGCCCACAAAGAAGCAAGTTTTATTTTGATATTTACTTTTGGGTTTTCTAACATATCCTTTTGACTTTTAAAATTGAATTATAAGCCTCTTTATTCATAAAGACGCAAAATTCCTTAAAATGGTTGCTTGAATTTAAAATTTAATTGGGTTTTCAGTAGTAAGAAGCATATAACAATTACCTATAGTCTTCGCTAAAACCATTTTTTATTGGCAATAATTCTTCTCTTTTCCCATTTAATGCATAATCAAAAATAGCAGGGCTAAATAAAAACATGTCATTTCAAAGGGTAATGTCTCCTATCCAACCATTACCGATATAATCATAAATACGTTGTTGTAGCGCTTTTTATTTAGAATTCATATCAAGCCATAGTGAGTACGCTCCAAGAAAAAGTCCTATAGGAACACAAATTGCGCAAAACCCTGAATATTCATTAAGTTCAATGGATTTAAAAATAAATATAAATAAAATAAAAAAAGAGCATATCATTCCAAAAATAGCAAACCCTTTGGTTAATATCCCTCCCACTTTCTTATTAAATTCATTATGCATTAAAGTGTTATAAGAGCTTCGATAAATAGTGGAATAAAATAAATAAAGCATATGATATGCAGCATTAAACGAAATAGCACCAAAAATTCGTTCCATCAATTCAATTTCTGGCGAAATAATAATGAAAATCACTCCTAAAATAAGATTTAAATATCCGAAAATCTTATAATATATTTTTATTCGAATCTTGATCATTCTAAATGTATGTAGCACGGGAATTGCGAATTACATATAATTTTCCTTACTATATTTTAAAACTTTTATGATATGAAATCTAGAGTTGCTAACCTTACCTATTAGAGCTGACTGTAAATATAAAAAAGCGACTTTGAGTAAACACCAAAGTCGCTATTATTTCTATAGACTATTAGAAGTCCTTTTTCATCTACTTTCTTTATTGGATTTATTCATTGATTCCATCAATTTTCATAATTGGACGAACTTCCACTCTCCATTTTCCGTCCTCAAATCTTGGATCAGATTTTGCAATTTCAATTGCTTCTTTTAAGTCTTTTGCCAACATGTGGTAATATCCCGAAATGACTTCTTTTGTTTCGTTAAATGGACCATCTGTAAAACTTCCATTTTCATAAGATAGAATACTGCCCTGCATTTCTAAAGGTTGGGCAGATTTCATTTTTCCTTCGTCGACCATTTTTTTTATAAATCCTCCAACTTTTTGAACATGTTCTTGTTGTTGCTCTGGCGAAAGATTCACCACCGGATTTCCTTCGCTTCTAATAAATAACATAAATTCTTTCATAATTTCATTCTTTAAATTAATAGATTATTATACTCTTAAAACAATCCAGTTTGTCAAATAGGGACAACATCTATTAATTTTTTTCGAAGTAATTTTAAATCTCGCTCATTTTCAGCCAACGATATAGCCTTTTCATAGTTCTTTTTTGCTTTTTCTAAATTGTTTTCTAATTTATAAAACTCCGCCAAAGTTGAGAAGAAAAGGTGACTGTTGTCAATTTTTGACTTTTTTACGAATTTTTCTAATTCCAATATGGCAAATCTATTTCCTTTTACTTTAGAAAGAGGAACACTTCTATTAAGCCTTATAATTGGTGTGTCTTCTAATTCGAGAAGACTATCGTAAAGAGATAAGATTTCTTTCCAATCTGTTTTTTCAAAACTTGTTGCTATGCAATAATTTGCAGAAATAGTTGCCAAAATTAAATATTTGGAGACTTGTTCACCTTTGGTAGCTTTATTTAAATTCTGAATGCCTTTATTAATTAATTGTTGATTCCAGTTTTCACGATTTTGTTTATCCATTTCTATAATGGAATTGGTAGAGTTCATTCTTGATTCAAATCGAGAAGCATTGAAATACATAAGCGCCAAAAGAGAGTAACAATCCGCTTTTTGTTTAATTACTTTACTTTCAACTAAAATTTCTGTTAATCGAATTGCCTCAAGACATAAATCGTATCGAATCAACTCATTTTTTTGTGTAGGACTATAGCCCTCATTAAAAAGTAAAAAAATAGTTTTTAAAACAATTGGAAGGTTTTTATTAATGTCCTTTAGAAGTTCAAAACTAATGTTATTCGTTCTCAATTGCTTTCTACCTCTTACCAATCGCTTATTTATAGTTTCTGTTGAAGTGAAAAAAGAATTGGCTATTTCCGAAATACTAAAGCCACAGAGGATTTTTAAAATCAGACAAATTTGTGAGCTTTCTGATATTTGGGGATTACAGCAAACAAACATCATTTTTAATTGCTCATCAGAAATGAGTTCTTCTGAAATTAGCAAATTTTCCAATTCATCAGAATTTTGTTCAATTGATCGATTTTTAAACTCTGACAGATATTTTTTTTCGCTTTAGAACGTTAATTGTCAAATTTTTAGCGGTTGTATACAACCAAGCTTGTGGGTTATTTGGTATTCCGTTGTGTTGCCAATTATCAACAGCTTTCAATAAAGTTTCTTGTACAATGTCTTCTGCTGTTTGAACATTCCCTGCTCCTATGTACTTGGTGATGACAGAAACCATTTTCCCATACTCATTTCTAAAAAAATGTTCAGTTAATTCTCGACTATGTTTCTCATTAGTTATAGCCATGTTTTAACTTACTATAAACGTCCGTTGTATGTAACATCTGATTCCTAAAGTTAGTATTTGTAATAAATATATTGTTTTAATCAGTTTTATAACCATTCTGCTTCAATTCCCATTTTATTGAATTCATCGATTACATTTTCCTTTGCATAACACAACACCACCTTCTTTAAGTTCGGAAACTGTTTTACATCTTTAGTGTTTTCTATATCCCAATAATCTTCCCAACCTTCTCCAAATCTTAAAAGTTGCATATAAATATTATTCCCACCGTTTTGATATATTTCGGTTACCTCATTTGCCATTCTTTTAGGTATAGGTAATTTTTTAAAGTAATTTGTTACTTCCGATATAGGTTCGTAACCTTCTTTTTCAAGGTCAATCTCTCTCTTAGTATACCATATCACAAATTCAAATAAGTCAAACTTGGGTTTAAGAAGGTCTTTATTATACATTAATTCTTGGATAATGGATAACTTAAACCCAAAATCCGAAAACTCAATCACTTCTTCATCTAATTCCTTTATTATATACTTTTCTTTAGATATTTCTGTAATTGTAGAACCTTTAAAAGCACTTATTTCAATAGCCTCAATATTATTATCTACAGTGTCAAACCAAACACTAATATTATTTAGCACTAAAGCCCCAGATGAATCTCCATCAAAAAGCTTGATTCTTTCATTTTTATTGTTTTTATAGTAGGTTATAACTTCTTCTTCTTCAAAATAAAATCTCCCTTTAAAAATCTGCTTAGAACTAAAATCAAAATCCTCATCTTTTAATTCTATTACCAAACTCTCTACAACTTTATCATTTTTTGAATAAGCAAGGATTCCTAAATCATCCCAAGTGTAGATCGTATTGTGTTTCTTCTTTTTTTTTCTTCGGGAACCTGATAATAATTTATCTAAAACCTCAATTTCAATTGGAAAAGATATAGAAGTATGATTAATGCTGAAATTACTTTTAGATAATCGTAATATAATCATATTAATTTGGTTAATTAGCTACAGTGCCTTTTATATTATTTTGTTTCATGCTTATAATAAGTAAATGGAAAATATGAGAAGACTTTTATAAATAGCCTCTAATAAGTAATAAATTATGAACGACATTGGTAAATCGTTTTATTTTGTGAGTACTATTTTTTCCATTTCATAGTTTTCTATGATTTGTTCTTCTATTTTTCTTGGCTAAAAAGGTTTTTCTGTTGTATAACATCGACTCTTTCGATTTTACCATCTTTATTAAAAGTAAAAATTTCTACAACAGAACTTCCATCTTTTTTCTTGGGTGTAAGCCAAACTTTGTCATGCATGATAAGCCTATTATCAATTTCTGCCAAGTGTTGTATTTCATTTCGAACTTCTGGATGATTTTTTAGATGTTCTGCACGATTCTTATATAACGCTTCAATTCCATCAACTCTCAGCACAAAATTGCCATCTTCGCCATACATGTATACCTTTACATTTTTACTAAAATTATCAACGTACATTTTGGCATCTTTTTGATTTACAGCCTTTACAATACTTCTAGCTCTATCTGATTTAGTTATCTCTTGAGCCTTTGACAGTATAGGAAGCAACATTATTATAACCAATACAAAAAAAATATTCTTTTTCATTTTATCTATTCTTTCAAAATTAGTGGCAACCTCTGGTATAAGAAATGTAAAACAGACGATAAGCACTTCTGTTTAGATTGGATACTTAGCTAAATATAGATATTTTACTTTTATCTTTTTTATTGAAAATGCTAAATTTCATATTTAACGACTTTGCTAATATTCACAGATCTTTTGATTAGAACAATTATCCTGTACTATTATACACTGTTAACTGTCCTTTCTTATTTCTTAGTTTTTTTTGATAGACCAACTTTATAATACTCAATTTTTTACTGTATTTTAAATAAAATTTAACTGAAGTGCCAAAAGTTCAAAGTTATTATCAAAGTGAAATATTTTGTCTTTTTTATGCATTTTTGGGTAACCTTAAGTAACAGTTTGGTTCAACGTTTTTTATTTTGAAATGATAGTGAGTTTACTTTCTTTTTTTAAATATCAATACTACTAAACCTAATGTTAATAAAATATGGCCCAGTACAATAAGTAATCTACTGTCAAAAGCAAAAGCTCCTAAACCAATACCAATAACTCCAATAAAAACCAAAATTGGCCATAATGCATGAGTTCGTATGAATTTTCCAGCGTGTGCCACTAACCCAAAATAGAATAGAGATGGTCCTACAGTCATAAACGGAATTCTAATTGATGGTCGTTCCATTATTTGACTTGTTAATTTATCCATTCCTTCAAAATCGGTCCCGTAACTCCACCATAAGAAATCAATAGTTGACTGTCCGATTAAAGCAACTATTCCCAAAGAAGTTAAAATTGTCGCTACGTTACCAAAAATAGTGTCTGAAAAAACGTAGTTTAAAGATAAACACAATAGTGCTCCAATTAATAATAACCAATGCGCATAATCAATTGGTTGTTGATTTTGAATAAATTCGTTGCCTCCTAAAAGCAATACTTGATTTAGAATTAGAAAAACAAGTCCAATTGTTGCAAATATTTTTAATTTCATTTGTGCCGTTTAATGTCTATTTAACTGGTTTATTTTTCAAAACTCTAGTATTCTTTATAATTTAAAAAGATTTTAATCTCGAATTGTCAAATATTAGTGACAGATTGTAATAAATGTTGTGCAACTTCTCAGTTAAGATATCTAAAGCAGTAGATAAGTGATTACTTTCTGCCACTCAATTAGCAAAACCAAGAGTTTTGTTTTTCCCTTTTTTATCGAAAACGACAAATTAAATATTTGCAGATCTTTTGATTAAACTCAAAAATCCTATGTTTTTTCACATGATTGTACATAGTCTTTTATCATTCAGGTTTAGTGTAAGTAACAATGTCAATTCCAATTCCATTTGGATCAACGATTGCAAAATGTCTGTCTCCCCAAGGTTCATCTCTAATTTCAATTTCGATAGCTACTCCTTTATTTTTAAGTTCTTGGTAAAATTTATCCACTTCTTCTATTTCTATCGTCAAATAAGCACCTTTTCCATTAAATGGTAATTGAAAAATTGGTTGTTGGCTTGGATGATTCGGTTTTAAAAAACCTATTTCTGCCGACTTATCAGGAGTGTGCATCAAAAGGTAAAAGTCATTTTCGAAGCTTACTCCAAAATTTAAGGTATTCGTATAGAATTCTTTTGTTTCCGTTAGTTTTTCCGTGATTATTCCAGCATTTAACTTCATTTTACTTTGTTTTTGTGCATTTGCCCAACTTAATGTTAGGATACATACGATTGATAATAGTGTTTTCAAATTTTTATATTTTCTTGAAACAAATTTAGAATGAGATGTTTGAGAGAAATTGTAAAAATCGGACAAAGTCTAACGGAAGGCTTCTGAAGGTGTTACACCATAAAATGTTTTAAAATTTTTGATAAAATGAGCTTGGTCAAAAAACCCAACATCAAAATATAGTTTATTTTCCTTAAGGCTCTGTTTTGATGGTTTCGTATTTAAAATATGCTGAAATCGTACAACATTACTAAAGCTTTTTGCGGTTGTACCTATATGGAAATTAAAAATTCTACGAAGTTGTCGAGAACTCAAACCTGTATTAAGATCTTTCTCTGTATCTAAAAATCCATTTTTTTGAAAAATGAGATTTAGCGAATTAAAAAAACGTTGATCTAGCTCAAAATTTTGCTTTTTAATTATATGAATTAATTGCTCATTTAAATGTTCAATAATGTTTTCATATGATACCGATGGTTTGATTTCTGACGAAATCCAATCTGAAATATCTGGTAAAATATATTTTAATTCTTGTGATTGATTGCTCAAGGATTTTGCATCTACTCCAAATATGATTGGAAAGGCACAAGGCAAAAATCGAATTCCGATATAGTCAAATGTTTTACCAATAGGAAATTCTGTATATTTTTTACAAAATCCCATTACGAAATTTTCATTCGGTTGATTATGGTCGAAAAAAATATCAATACATCCGTCAGAAACAACTCGGTATATGAAAGGTTGATTGAGCGGTTTTTGTGTTTTGAGTTGCCAAAAACAATACACAAAATTTTCTAGTTTCTTATCAGGCTGGACTTCTTTGTAGATTATTTTTCCTTTTTCAGATTTTACAGTTGGCTGAATCGGTTTGTAATATTTTTTTATAGCTTGAAATTCTTTCACTTCATTCTTACAAATTATGACACCTTCTATTTGATTTGATTTCGTTGCGTTTTTAAAAACTAATTTAGCAAATACAAACTAAATAGAAAATCCGAGAGGACTTTTCATAAGTATTCGATTACTATCTTATATCCTCCATACGAAATCTATTACTCTTCTATATGTTTTATTACCTGTAAAACAACCAGTCACGAACTAGTTTTGGAATCAGTGTTATTCTTATCAATTTGAATGATTCCATCATTTATAGAGAACACTGCTAACACATGTTTTCTAATATTCATATTCTAATTTCTCTTTAATCTCTAATAATTCCTTTTCTTTTTCAGGAAACATTATAAAGAGTTTATCTAACAGTTCTTTAGCCTTGTGACAATTTTTAAATTCACTTTCGCAATGAAAACTATATGATCTAACGAGTCTATAGTTAATTTCATAATTTCTTTGAAAAACTTCTTTTGCTTGTTCATAGTAAAAGATAGAATTATACCATTTTCCTTTTTCGAACCAATCGTCTCCTTTATGCACTAGTAATAAAAACTTTTTTTCTTTTTCTTGGAATTTTAATGCTTGTATACTTTCCGTATTTACATTATTTTCTCGAATTACAAGTATAGTAAAATATGTAAAAACACTTGTTATAAGTATTGCGATACCAATTAGTATTTTACTTTCTTTTCGGCTTTGCTTTCTTATTTTTTTTCTTATTTGTTCTAACTCTTCCTCTGAAGGGTTTTTAAATTTCACCTTTCTCCTAGTCGATTTTAAGTTTTCCTTTTCTAATAACTTTTTAGACCTAATTAACTTTTTATCATTACTTAAGCCCGTTATAATTCCCCGAACACTTCTTCCCTCAAACATGTTTAACTATTTACCAATAATTAGATGTAAACAATTGGATACATCCCTATTAATTCCCTACTAATATGTAGATCCAAAATGGAATTTGTTACAATAGTTTTATGGAAAATAATTAAAAGCAGCGTACAATTTCTCATTACTTTTAATATGAATAGTCAAAACCCATGAATGTTTTGAAAATTTCAAAAGAACTGTTTTATCTATTATAAGGACGCTCATTAATCCAATTGAAACCACGAGAGTTTAAATTAAATTTCATGTGGTCTTTTCTCGAAAATATGATATGTAACGTATCAGATTCTATAATTCCATCGAGTTCAAGAAATTCTGAGTTCGGATTTTTATAGCTGAAATTATAATTTTCAGCTTCAGAATCTTTTTTATGTATCATTATTTTTTGAGACGTTGAATCTGTTACAAATTTATATTGATGTTTTATATCATCCATTGTTTTTACAGTTGCTTTATCTTTTAAATCTACGATAAGATAACGCCATCTATAATTATCAGTAATTAAAGGCTGTAATGTATCCCTATTTTTAATAAAATATGAAGCTTCCCATATACCATAGAGCAATGGTTTCTCTCTATTGTTTCCTCTATGACTTTCTGTCGTATAAAAATTAAATGAAATTAAACTTACAAGAATAAATAAACCAATAGATTTAATCCAAAAAATCACTTTATGATATTCACTATTCTTAATCGGGTGAAAATAAGTGTATACATCTACTGCTTTATTTTTAATAAATACTTTTAAAAATCTATCGTCAGTCATAAAAATCACCAGAGCCATTAAGACTAAATGAATGGAAAATAATTTAACAGGAATGTCATAACAAAAATTCATCATAGCCACTTGCGTCATTACTCCTATAATTATAAATGAGCCAAGTGTTTGTGTTCGTCTAGGAATTAATAATAAACCACCAAGTACTTCCATAAAACCTACAAACACGTTAAAACTTTTTGAGAACCCCATATAAGTCCACGCCAATCCCATTGGCGAAAAATCGCCTAAAGGATCAAGTAAATGAGTCAATGAAGCTGATGGAAATTGAAGTTTAAAAACCTTAACAAACCCATAAAGAAACATTGCAGCTATTAAAACAATACGAAGAAATACTAAAAACCAATATAAAAGTGTATTATAACTCTTACGATTTCGGTCTAATATGCCCCAAATAAAAACAGTGATTAAAGTTAAAATCATTGTTGCAAATAATGTTAAATATGCAAAAGTGTGATCTCCGCTACCGCTACCACTTACATCATATTCATAATCTATTTTAAAAATTTCTTTCCCAATCCACCTTAATGGTGTTTCAAAAAGTGGATTCAAAAACATTAGAAGTATATAGAGAATAAAATAAGTAAATAATACTCTGAATATGAATTTGCTTATTGTATTCCAGTGTTCCTTATATTCTTGCGTCAATAATTTCATGGATGATTCCTTGTAGATTATTATAATCTATTAGTATCCAGAATTAATAATGTGTTACAACGACCTTGTACATAAGATCCACTATTAGAAAAAAACAGAATTATATTATAAAACTTTAGTTTGACTTAGCAGGTCGGTTAGTGTTATTCTTTTTTATAGTAGCCAGAAATAGAATCAATTGTAAAATTGTATTAGGCAATGTAGCTAAGCCTATAGATAAGATATTAAATGAATCTAAAGGTATGTTTGAACCAAATTTTAACCATAAAAAAACAGTAATGAACATTAATAAACTTGGGAAGAAAAAAGCAAGAATTTTTTCGTTATTAATTTCTTTAAAGGGTTTATAAAACAGATAAGGTAAATATGTGATTGCCGCTATTACACAATAAGAAAAGGCTAAAATAATTATCAAGCATCTTTCACCTTCGCAATTCAAACTCAATAGAAATCCAACTAATATATTTACTAATACTACTATTAAATATTCCTTCCAATTATTCATATATAATCGAATTTGTGATCATTATTACACATGTTTTTACAATAAACAATATATCCTATATTGTTGTACTAAGTTTAAAAATAGCTTAAAATCATCCTTAAACAAGATCTATTACTCTTTTCTACATTTACTTACTGATATTACCACTAGTCCAGATTGACAATGACAAGATGCTATTTTCATTACTTTAAACATTAGACCTTACCCAAATACAATAACTACTAGATCACACGAGTGTTTCTATAAAACCATAGTAATCATTTCATTATCCGTTGGCTTTTTCTTTTATAATGTTCAAGGTTTCGTTTACAAAATCTGTTTTACCCAAAACATAAGAGCCTCTATCATTCTTAAATTTAGAAGCTAAGTCAATTTTTAAATCCTCATATAATTTTGCTCTCTCAGGATTGGCGTTTAAATAATCCCTAAAATCAATTTGTTCCCACATTACATTATTATTGGGGCACATATGAATATGGAAAATTTGTTCTTTTACTCCGTCGAGATTATATCCTTTCCCAAATGAGGAATATGCTTCAATATGATCTCTTGCAGGAACAACAAAATGAGCATAACCCAACTCCGAAAATTGTTTGATCAAACCTTCATCAAACAAAAGCTCTTTCGGAATTTCTATCATTAAATCTATATATGGTTTTGATTTAATACTTGATATCGAAGAGCTTCCAAAAATGCTCGATTCGTAAAATTGTTTTACTTCCTATTTTATTTACAATTCGCTCCTTTTCGTTTCTGAAAATATTTTTCCATGCTGGATTATGATCAACCAATTCAATTGGGAAAAGTGTATTCCATTCATCTTTGGTTAAATCATTAAGTGTTTTTTTCATCTTTAGCATTGTTTTTTCCATATTTCGTGCTACAAAGTCATATGTATCACAGCCAAATAATGCTCCATTTGTAAGTAATCACAAACATTCTCAGCGAACTGTAACCTAATACTTCATTTAAAAATGTAAAAATAACCTAAAATCTCTAAGTTACTGCGAGTTTGCAATCTGTATATGGGGAATTTTGGTGTAAGAATTTATATCGAACCAACTATCACTTATTTATGTGTTTTCTTATATATTTTGGTGTTATTCGTAGAATGGTATCAGTAATAGTTATTCTATTTTTTTCCTTCTCCCCTTCTCATAGATATATTTAGAATCTATTCCATAACCAATCTCATCTTTTATTACAAATCTAAAATTCGCTAAGTCTTTTGTCTTGATTATTTTATAACCAAACGGTACATTTATGAAATATGCATATTTATCATCTTTTGCATAAAAATGAATATCGCATTCTAAATAATAGGATGAATTTTCACGAATACATTCTTCTAAAAACTGAAAGGTTTTGGGATTCGCTCCTTCGATTATTTCTGATTTATAATAAACGTGATTATTATCTTTAGCTACTGTCTCTACTCTATGATTAATAATTTCAAAACTCTCTACATCACAAATTAGCTTATCCGTATGTCCAAAATAAATTGAATTTCTTACTTTCTGATAGCTTCGGTTTATACGAGTTAGGTCCGTAAGCGCGTAAGGCAATTTTGCATAATACCAATAGTCAATATCACCAGAAGAGGCATAACCTTTATCTATATCTATTATTTGAAACTTCTCTGGATCAGCTTCTTCTAATACTACACAGCTCGACATATAACTATCTAAGTACACTGCATGTTTATCTTTGAAATAAACAGTGTTTTCAGATTCATTTGCTTGAATAAGTTCGAAACTTGAAATATCAATACCTTTTAGCTGTTTTCGAAAACACTCTTTAGTCCAATGGTAAATACGCTTAGAATCCTTGGAATATCCGGAGCCTAGGTGTTGCCAATCTAGATCATAATCTTTACCTCTAAAAATCTCAAACTCTTTTCCAGACTTATCTTGAACCAATCGTTTATTCCAAAAAATGTCTACTATTATTATATCATTCATTTTATTTATTGTCGATGGTCTGGTTAAGTATAATGAACGATTAAAATACAGCTAATTTCTAACTTAGCAATAGTCTTTTTTCTTGTTGCAATTGGCTTTTTTTATTTACGAATCGCTTCTCTGCTTGTTCCATCAGGTAGTTTTGCTATTAACTCTTTAAAAACACCATTTTCTGAATTCTTAAATTCTAAGTTAAATCCTTCAATTTTTTTAGAAGAAAATTTGTGTTTCCCAGTTGGAATAAATTCATACTCCGAATTATCCGATGTCATAATATAAAACTTAGTACCATTCTCTTTTGTGTAAACTTTTACTGTTGTATTTTTTACTGTTTTATATTCACCAACATATTGTTTTAAGGTACTAGCATGTATGTCTATGGCTTTTGGTTTATACTTATATGCAATAGCATCCGGTGCCGGTTCTACTCTTAATATTGCTTCAGAAATGTCACCATTTCCTGTCATTTCTTTATTAATCCATTGTATATACTGTGATACTCTTGTATAGTTTTCTACAACGCCATAAAGTCCTTCGTCTCCGCCTTTAGTATCTTGCCATGAGCTAATTCCTGCTAAGTAAACTATATCGTTCTTTACAACAAAAGCAGGTCCTCCACTATCACCAGGACCGCTAATCCCCTCATATTCTGTAAGGTATTTTGTTTTGGTATCCGGATGATCAAATGTCCATGTTAACCAATTTTTAGTTGCTGTTTCAATCCTATTGGTAGCACCTCTTTTTTTTCCATCGTTACCGTTTATTCCTATGAGTCCATCACCTTTGTCTCCTCTTCCTACCATATACACTAGCTTGTCTACTTCGTCTTCATCAACATATAATTTTGCTTGCATAACATTCATAGGTTTTGTCTTTAAATGTAATAATGCAATATCTTTTAATGAAGAATTATCCGCTTGCGGATTACCCCATTCTTTATACATTATGACCTTGTCTACTTCAATTTCGACGTCGTCTATGATCACAAAATGTTTTCTGCCATTATAGAATTTTTCTGTAATTGCTACCGCACAATGCGCTGCGGATAACACCCATTGATCCGCTATAATTGTACCTTCACAATCGGGTAGGTTTAAAAGACACATATATTTTTCAAATTTCTCTGCAAGTTTTAGGAAATCGGCTTCATCCTTATCATGCCTTGTTATCATTAGCTCGTGCTCGTTACTAGTTGTATAGCTAAAATTCATTGATAGTAATAATACCATTAGAAGCAATGCAATTGAATTTATTCTTTTCATTTTAGTTTTTTGTATTAATTACTCTCTATTATAGAGAATAGTTTTTGGTCTAATGCTTTTACTCTTCTAGTAAAAAATTTGATATTCTTTTTGCAATTGAAAAGACACGTAGATCCGATTTATTACTAAGAATAATTATTGTGATTTCTTTTTTAGGATACATCCATAGATCCGAACTAAACAAATCACTCCCACCAGCGTGACGAACTATTTCATCCTCTAAATCTTTATTTACAATTCCCCAACCATACCCATAATGAGCATTTCCACCATTATATTCAAAATGAGGATGAAGATATTTAGATGTTGTCGCTTCATCAAGTACTGTGTGGTCTCGTATTGCTTGACTCCAGAGCAATAAGTCACTTGCTCTTGTTAAAATACCTCCATTTCCTTTGAGATTGAGGTACGGACCTTTTTCACTCCAATTCTCTTCATTAGGTTTTTTAGCTTCACTACTATCTACATAACCATTAGCAACTTCGTTATTTTTCCAATCAGGAATTACATAGCCTGTATGGTACATTTTCGAAGGTTTAAAAATTTCTTCATTCAAAAAGGCTTCATAATCCATTCCGCTAGCTTTTTCAATTATTAATGCGAGTAAGCTATATCCTATATTAGAATAATTAAATGCTGTCCCAACCGGACTTGTCAGTTTACTGCTAAATACTTTGCTTAGAAACTCTGATTCTGTAATAGTATCGTAATCACCTCCTATCCCAGCTGTTAAACCTGAAGAATGTGTGAGTAACTGATGAATGGTTATATTTTTTTTGTCATTAGGGACAGCCTCGAAGTATTTTGATAGTTTATCAGTAACAGCCAGTTTATTTTGCATTGATAATTTTAGTATTCCTGCACCCGTAAACTGTTTTGTGATAGAACAAATATCAAAAACTGTATTTACGTCATTTAGTCCATTGTCTTGACTATTTTTTCTCCCATATGCCTTGTTAAATATGATGCTGTCATTTTGAGCGATTAAAATAACTCCTGAGAAATCTCTTTCGGTAAGTTTCTTATCTATGGTATTTAAATCATCAATTTCCATACGAACTGCTTTAAACGTTTCGTCTGGTTGTATTAGAGTAAATTCATTAAAAACACCATTTTCTACCTTCTTAAATTCTACTTTAATTTCTTCTTCTGCTCTAAAGGCAAATTTGTGTTCTCCAGATGCAATTAATTCACTTTCTCCTTCAAAGAGTGAATTAAAATAAAGCTTCGTGTCATTTTCTTTCTCTTTTGTGTAAATATTTATTATGATTCCCATTTCTTCATGCATATAATCACCTACGTATTGTTTTAAATTACTACCCGTAGTTACATGTATGGCTTCTTGTTTATTAGTATTTGTACAACTAAAACTCATTAATGAGAATGATAGCATAAGAAGCAATATTATTGTGTTTGCTTTTTTCATGTTTTTATGTTTTTTGATTTATTACTGCGAATGTAAATTTCAAAACAGAACCAAAAGCTACTTTTGAGGTTGGAGAAGTACTGAAATAAAACAGTTTTACGAATTAGGACGTTTTACAAACCAAATTGTACTTTAAATTATAGAAATGTATTATTTGGCTAAGCTCTTTAGTTGGGTAAAGAAAAACCTAAGTTTTTATCACTTAGATTTTTCTTTGTACAGCTATTGTTTTAGAAAAAGAAATAGCCAATAGATAGTTGAAATACTCCATTCCTATTCTTGTCCGAAATACCATCTATATTATTAATATTAGATAATCCTAGATTATATCTTGCGCTAAAATAAAGCCCGTTATCTAGTTTATATCCTAAACCAAAATTCACTCCAAAATCCATTGTTTTAAACTGATCTTTATTGGTATTGATACCTCCTTTAGTAGAAAGTAAAAAACCAATTTGAGGTCCTGCTTCTATACTCAATCCTTTGGTAACATAATATTTTGACATTAATGGAACATTAAAATAGTTGAGTGCAATAATACCTTCAGAATCAACATCCGAACCATATCCTTGTCCGGAATACATCAATTCTGGTTGCAAAGAGAATTTTTCTGAGATTTTAATTTCCGCCATGACTCCCAAATTAAAATCTGTTGTCCAGCCAATTTCTGAGTTATTCCCTCCTGTAAGTGTTGTAAAATTAAGACCTCCTTTTACTCCTAAGCTAAAGTCTTGTGCATTAACAGTTGATAATCCTAAAACGGTTATAACGATTATTAATATTCCTTTTTTCATAAACTTATGTTTTTTGATTTATTCGTGTAAAAGTAGATTTCAAAAGAAAGCAAAAAGCCAATTTTGAGGCTGGTGAAGTACTAAAACAAAGTATTTACACGAATTAGGACGTTTTTTTGAGCTTTCTATATGCTCCTGGAGACATTCCCATAGTAGAATTGAATGTTTTATAGAAAGCACTTTTAGAGGTAAAACCAACTTCCATCCCAATAGCTTCTACAGAATATTTATTAAATACCGGATTATGTAATATATTTTGAGCAGCTTTCACTCGGTATTCATTTACAAACTGGACAACACTTTTATTAGTTTCTTCATTTATAATCTGTGATAGATAGCCTTCATTAGTTTCTAATCGAATTGCTAAATCCGACCTGCTCAAAAAAGGGTCTTTAAATAATTGCTCCTCTTCCATTAATGCATATAGCTGTGTAACAACTTTAGAAACGGTAGTCTCGTTTATTTTCCTTTTAGGCTTAGTAGTACTTACTTTTTTAGATGTTAGATATTGGTGTATTTGATCTTTTTGGACGATTATTTGTAGTTTAAAAACTCCATAATACAATATCCACCAAGATAAAATCGATAGTAGAATTCTCAAGAGATTTGCACTATACTCTGACTCAAAAATAGTTATCTCAATATTAGCCAAAAGCCAACAAACGATAATACTGGTAATAAAAAAGTTTAACCGCAATAACCAGCGCTTTTTTTCTTTTGAGATTGTATTGGATTTTTTTACTAAATACCTACTCCAAAAAATTAAAAACAAATTATAACTAAACACAGTAAAGAGTTTAATATAGTCTACAAAAAGCGCAAAATCCGAATCGTACAGGTGAAAAACTGTATCTAGATGAAGTATAATTTCTATGATAACAGAAATGATAAAGGGAACGTAAAGCCACTTGAACCACCTCTTTTTTAGATAGGTATGCTCGATTTGGATAAGAAAATAGGTAAATAAAGTGACCCCAACCAGATACTCTAACATGATAAGTCCTAAAAAGTCTAAAATAGGATTTTCTTTATCAGACCAACTGCCTAAAAAGGTTAGGTTTATTAGTAAAAATAGGGATAATGAAAGATAGTTGTTTGCACGACTCTTATAAAAAGATGTAGTTACCAATGAAAGACATAAGAAACACCCTAATACCCCACTGGTAATAACTACAGAATTTAATATAGTTTCATTCAATTTGTTAGACAATTAAGTGCAATCCGTTTTTTAATATGAGTTCATCTCTTATTAAAAAACCTTCACTTTTTACAATCATTTTATAAGTAACTGTCTTATTATATCTCTTGTTGCAAAATTTCTACAAAGAAGTAAGCCAGAAGACTCTGGATTAAGGATAAAAAAACAAGTTTACTACTCTTCTTCTATGTTTTTTTAGGAGAAAACATCATGATCTCTAATAGTCATAAACTATCAGTAACATTTTATCTTTTATCTAACCAATCTTCAATAGTATCAAGAAAACCATCGCATCTTTTGTAAGGTAGTTTGTTGTCTTGAAACTCATAGAATCCTCCAGTGCGGCATTCATGAATATTATGATTACAATTTGGGAATGATTTTATTATAAAGTCCGTATTTTTTCCCATTGTTTTTTCATATAATAATTTGGTTTTCTTCCAATCTACGTTCATATCAGTTTTTCCAAATAATGCTAAAACCGGAGTTTTTATATTTGATAAGACCTCATCAAAATCTTCTATATAAACTGGCAAACCTGTTTCTTCATCAAGTATTTCTTTCATAAGAGGTACTTGAAAACCAATATATGCCTCTTTATTCATCTCTCCCATATTCTCTTGAACAAATCGTAACCAAAACGCATTGTTCTGGAGTTCTTTAGTAGCATTCATATAGGTTTCGAAACTTTCGCCCGAGTGAGCTATTTTTATTCCTTTTAACCATTGATCAACAATTAGGACAATGGAATCTTTAGACAGTCCTTCAATTCTTAGATTTTCTTCTAGAAGGTAGCCAAAGTTTTCTTTATCATCTACACCACTTACCGAAATCCAAAATGCAATGTCTTTGTATTTGTTTATTATAATTGGATTTATCCAACCTGCCCTGCTAACTCCATATAAACCAATGTTATTTGATCCTAATATATTCTCTTCTTTAAGCATATTGATAGCTGTGATAGCTTCAGATGCGCTATTATAGACCGATTGATTATAATTGAAGCTGCCACCACTTTTTCCACATCCCATTTTATCCCACATATACGTAGCATATCCGGTTTTTACGATTGTTTCTCTTACATCCGAATACCATTCTTGAGCAACGGCATTAGTTTTTCCTGATCCATGAATGATCAGCACTATTCCCTTAGGTTTTTGATTTTTAGGGAGATTTAATACACCGTTTAAGGTTACACCTTCAAACTTAAAATCTAAAATTTGTTTTTTGCTTTGTGCATGTGAACTGATGGCAATTAGGAATAGGATTGTGATTATGACTATTTTTCTCATTTCTATAGTAACACTTTTCAATTTGTCTCCAATCTTTAGATACGACTAATGATTTAATTTTCAAAAGGTTTCCTAATAAGGATACTCATTTTTTAATAATGTTACAGTTACAAAAAGAATTACCTACAGCTGTCTCTAGTTGCAAACTAGCGATAGTGGGGTTTTCTTATTCATTGTCGAAAATATTTCTTTTCCTTTATCATAGGTTCTCATAAATCAATTCCTGTTCATAGATTTTGAATGGTCATACATACTTATATTTCTTTTGAGAAAACTATATTTTCGTATGCTTTTCCATTGACAAGAAAGTTTAATTCTCCAATATTTTTAAATTTATTCCTTTCGTAGAATCTAATGGCTCTTTTATTTTTTATGTAAACAGTAAGCCATATCGTATCTAATTGTAAGGCTTTAGCTCTTTCTTCAACAAAAGTTAGAAGTTGCTGTCCAATTTTTAATGGAATAAATTCATTTTGAATAAAGATTCTTTCTAATTGACAACTATTTTGAGAGGCAATATTTTCATTTTTTGCGTTCATCACTAATTTTGCATAACCAGCAGGTAAATCATTTACATAGATAATGTAGAAAAGATTTTTAGAGTCGGTTATATCTCGTTTCATTTTAGAAACTGAAAAATTCTCGTTTAGATATTTTAATAGGTTGTTTTTATCCTCTATATAATGTCCATGAGATTCGGCCCAAGTTACCCTTCCTAAAAGTGCTAAAATGGTTATATCAGTTTCTTTAGCTTTTTCTATTCTAATCATTTCCATTCTTTTTAATTATCAACCGTCTTAAATGATATCCATGCAGAAATACAGCAATAGTGCACCCTACAATTATTGGAGTTGCACTGATTATTGTGCCGTATAAAATGTAGACTGCATTAGCAATTAATGAGATTAGTCTTAGTTTATACTCACCTTTAGTGGACATTGAATATAAGTTTATGACTAAACCTCCGTAACCAATACAATCAATTAAAAATGGATTCATATTTTATCTTTTTTTATTTAAATACTTAAAATTGGAAGCTACACACCCAAAACCAATACAACAAATATAGAATGCATAAAGTTGTTTTTACTTTATAATCGAATTTATTAAACTATATTTACATTCGATTCTATCAAATAAACAATATTTTAATTTTGATCACAAATGGATACGCTAGATAAAAAAATATTAGAAATGCTACATATTAATGCTAGAGAAAGCTTTGCCACTATCGGAAAAGAAGTTGGGTTATCTGCTCCTGCAATAGGTAAACGCGTTAGGCAAATGGAAGAAGAGGGTATAATCGAAGGTTATGCTTTAAAAGTGAATCACGAAAAACTGGGTATTGAAACTAAAGCATATATAACATTAGTAATGCACCAAGGACCAAAAGGAACATCATATGCTCAAAAACAAATACAAGCAATGGAAGAAGTACAAAGTTGCGATAGAATTACTGGAGATGATTGCCTATGCGTTTTGGGATATTTTAGAAACAATAAGCATCTTGTTTCTTTTCTTGAAAAAATTTCTGAGTACGGTGCTTCTAAAACGAGTATTATTTTAGAAGTATAATACATTTCTTTTGAAAGGTAAAAGAGATGTATTCTTTTAGAAATATCAGATTAACTTTAATAGGCTGCAATGTTCGGGTCTATGGTTTAATCATACTTCATTTTTAGTTTGTTGAAAGATAATTTACCATCCATTGCACTCCGAATTTATCTGTAAATGTTCCAAAGTATGCTCCCCAAAATGTATCCTCTAATGGTGATGTTATTGTTCCTCCTGATGAAAGCCCATTAAACAATTTAATAGCTTCTTCTTTACTCTCTGGATTGATAGATATATAATAATTATTTCCAAATGTTAGAGATTGTCCCTTGGATTCAAGTACATCAGTCCCCATAAGAAAATTTCCAGAGCCTATTGGTAATCCAACGTGCATTACTTTTCTCTTGTCCTCTTCCGACATTAAATCATTCTCTGGCATATCCCCAAAACGTCTTATTCCACCAACAAATTCACCACCAAATACCGATTTGTAAAAATTAAATGCTCTTTCAGTATTACCCATGAAGCTTAAATAAGTATTGATTGTTGCCATATTTTATTTTTTCAGAAATTAATTCACTCTTAATCCTTTATTGATTAATGTGCCATGTTTTATAAATTGTTTCGTTGCATGTTTAAGTTACTAATTTAGCAAATACAAACTCAATTCTTTGTTCTTGGAGTATTAACTTAACTTCTGTTATTAGTTATTTAAAGATCTGCCTATTTTTATAAATCAAAAATGATAGCCTATAAAAAACCAAAAATTGTTTACGAATTTATGCGATGAAATTGTAGTCTCTCCCCACGTTGTTTCAGGAATATCATTGACGTAGTATCTAAAGGGTATTGATATATTGACGTATAAATGCTTTATGCCAAATAAATTTTCTTTTCTATAACCAAAGGCAAATCCAACAGTAGGCGTTTCATTTTCTAAACTATTATCAGAAATAAGGTGATTATACTCATCTTTAACATAAGCCATACTTCCACTATAGTAAAAGTTCTTACGCTTCCCAAAATATCGATCATAGTAAAGTTCATAGATTCTAAAATATCCCTCTACATTATCTCCATCTACTGCGGCAGCTTCCCATTTACTAGACAAGTGTCTTTCCGTTAGGTTGACTTCTCCTATCATTAATCTAATTTGATTTTTATCATTAAATCGATAACCTACTTCTCCTGCAAAATTCTGAAATTTGTTCATGGTCATCTCAAAGGTTTCATAACCAACAAAAAATGACGAACGTTTATTACTTTGGGCATCGATTGAGCTAATTAAAAAGATAAGGATAAGTGTAATTATTAATCTTAAATGTATCATTATTTCTAATTTATTATTTACGGAGTTTATTGTAGTTGTTTATAATTAGTTTAGATTAATGCTTTTGAAAGCAGGCAAGTCTTCTTTATTGTCTAAATAAATTGTTTGGAATCCGTGCGTAAAATTCAACTGTTTAGTTTGTTCTTTGTATGCTGCTCCAGAAATAACATAATGTCTTTTTTGAAAGCAATTAGAATCGTTACAAACGAATTCACAATAAATATGATCTTCAGAAATCCAAATCAATTGATTGTTATTGTTTAAAAAAGCATAATGTGGATTTTTTGATATGGTATTTGTATTATCTTTATAATGAAATACAAACCCCAAAATGATGACTTGGTTCTTTTCTTTTAGTACATAATTCCAACCAAAACCATCTCCAGTAAAACATGATTGAAAACCCATCAGAGTCACTTCATCTGTTATTTTTTGAACACATTTTCTAACCGGTAACCACAGATGATGTACTTGCATTTCTCTCCAATTCCCATACCACTGACCCGAAAACTGACTAAGTGAATTTAGAGCTATTGATAAATTTATTTTTGCAACTTTAGGTTTTGCTATGTGATGGTTCAAACCTGAATTCCTATAAAGGTTTGTTTCTATCAAATTATTTATATCAGAGTTATTTATGTATGTTAAAGATTTATAGAACGCAAGTGATTTAGATAGACCTTCCTCAAAAAACTGATTAAATTCTTCTACTCTCAAGTCATAACTTCGCATAGTTTCAGAATAAAAGATCAAACGCATATAATCAAACAGTAGCGTATTGTTAAGGTTTATATGGCTTTCATATTCTTTATCAAATTGATGATTAACTTATTGATGAGATATTAGATAGTTGAACTCTTCTAAAAAGGTTGTATGGCTTATACCCCTTACGCTACCATAAAAGAATATGATTAAGGTAAGTAACAAGTAAACATGAGCTTTAAAAAACCTTATGGATTTAACGATCATGATCATGCCTCCAATGATTTAAAACCGTTATCATCCGCAGTTAACTTCCATGCAATTCTTAGAACGATTACTAGAAGAATATTTTGAATAATTACAAAAAAAACATCATCCATATCAGCTGTTGGTAAAGTACTTAATAAGCCTAGCGATGTAATAAATGCAGCAACTGTATTGTACCATTTATTAAGTGTTTCTTTTAAAACCCTTGATAAGAGAATCATTAGGATAGGTATTTGCGCTATTACACCATATACCAACATTGTTATTTCTGGTATCTCAAGCGTCATCATTTCTTCCATATAACCATCACGTAAAAACTCGTGTAGATCTCTGATTATCATATTGAATAGTATGACAATCCATAAGGTAGATAAAAGTACTTTGGGGTCTGTATTTTGCGTTTTCATAATAAATTATTTTATAATGTATTAAGTAAAATTTTCAATTTACTTGTGCTAAGTCTTTAATGTCTACAAACTTTAAATCATCTAATACGGCATTAGAATGTCCCCAATAATAACTATCATCACTACCAGATATAAGTTGAATGACAATGGTTATATAATTGTTCTTTTGGATATTGTTTATATCTATATGAAACCATTCGAATTGTGCTTTGGGTGTGCTTATATTTAGAGCCGTAACATCTTCAGGAAGTGTCTCTGGAGTATTCTCTATTGAGTTTTCTGATGAAAAAACTGTAATACGTAAGGTATCCTTAGCAGTATCAATATCTGAGCCTGAAAATTTATATCGCCCAACCAATCGGAGGTTTTCTTTGTTTTCAGGAATGCAAAAACTTGTGAATATTGTGTTAGTTTGTGCATAATACTCTCTGTATAAAACTAGTGCATTTCCATTAGCATCTGGCACATCATATTTGTACGCAAAACCTTGTCCATCAACTTGTCGTCTAGAATTATTTTTTTCATGCTCTTTCCAACCTACAGGTAAACTATAAGTATGGATTTCTGTTTTAATAATTTCAAACTGATTAAAATTACCATTTGGAATTTCCACTTGTGCTTCTAACTTAAACGATACTAAAATTGTTAGTATTATCATTTTAATTAAAGTGCTCATTATTTCTTTTTTATTGGATTAAACAATTAATAGTTAAGCAAATATCAAGTGAAGTGAATAGAGAAAAAACTTTAATATGCAAGACCAGTATATATGTCTGCATACTCCTCTTTTTAATCTGCAAAAAAATTGAATAAACCGAAACAAAAACCTAACTATCAACCACTTAAACATACTTACTAACGTCTTGTTCGGTTTTATATCTGAAACCAGAATGAGGAGAAAATTAAATTGAAATATTATAGATAATTAAAGTAATCTAAACCTTAAAAGAGTATATGAAAATGATGATTACCTATGTACTAAAAAACGCTACCATTTGGTAGCGCTTATCAATTGAAAAAAAATGACCTTATACGTTTCGGAAATTGGAATGAGTTGATCCGCAATTCTTATTCTATTTCTTTCTATAGAATCTATTTTACGTAATGAAACCATATAGGATTTATGTACTCTACATACCAGTTTAGGTGGTATAATTTGTTCAAGCTCTTTAAAGTTCTGCAAGGTCATAATCCTTTTATTAATAGTATGGATTCTACGATAATCACGCATTCCTTCAATATATAAAATATCTCGAAGGTTAATTTTTTCCAGTCGATTCTCCGTTTTGACAAAAATAAATTCAGGAGCAATGTTTGTCGCTACTTTATCCAAATTATCCAAAGCTTTGTTGGCCGCTTGAAGAAACCTATTAAATGTAAACGGTTTTAATAAGTAATCAGTAACATTAAGTTCAAAACTTTTAAGTGCATATTCTTGATAGGCTGTGGTTATAATTACTTGACTTTCTATTTTTGAACTTTCTAATAACTCTATTCCGGTTAACTCATCCATGTTAATATCCAGAAAGAGAACATCTATTTTGTTTGTTTTTAGATAAGTAAGACCATCTAGTGCATTGTCAAAAGTGGAAGATACCTCAAGGAAAGGCACTTTTTGAGCGAACTCTTTAGTTCTCTCGAGCGCCAATGGCTCGTCTTCAATGATAATGCATTTATATTGTTTCATTAGTAATGCTGTTCTTTATAATTTTATTGAACAATTGTTAACTTAACGCTATAGTATTCGTTTTCTTTTTCAACTTTTAAAGTGTGCTTTCCTGGATATAAAAGATTCAGTCTTCTTTGAATAAGCGTATTTCCCAAACCGCTATTTTTCTGGCTTAATTTTCTATTCGGATTGAATTTGTTTCTACATTCTAATTTCACAAATTCTTTATCTATAACAATACAAATTGTAATTGCATTATCTAGTTTTTTATTTGTGGTATGCTTAAAAGCATTTTCTATAAAAGGTAGAAAAACCATTGGGGCTATAGTTTTACCATTTGACGAACCAATAATATTAAAATTGATATAATTAGAATTTACCGTTCTTATCTTTTGTAACGCAATGTATTTCTCAATATATTCAAGTTCTTTAGATAGTAGAATTTTATCTGTTTTTGTTTCAAATAACATAAAACGCATAATATCAGATAATTTATTTAAGTAAGTAGAAGCCTCTGTAGCATTTTTAAGAATTAGAATGTCAATATTGTTCAATGTATTAAACAAAAAGTGTGGGTCTAGTTGTGATTTAACCAAGGCCATTTCCATTTCGTAATTTTGTTGCTTCAGTTCTTCTTTTAGTTTTAATTCTTCATACCACGTAATAAACCCTTTAGTTATTAGAGCAACAGCACCTGTCGTAAGACATATAAAAGAACTGAAAATGAACCCAACAGTCATAGATTCCTTACGTTCTATCAAGCTCTCAGTTCCCAAAAAAATATAAATTAAAAGATGTCCAATAAAAGCTGCGCCAATTGTAAATGAAAATGCATACATAATAGTCCGTACAAACTTCTTTTTACGAAATTTTGGAAATACAAGAAAATAGAATAAATAATAAGAAATAACAGACGGAATTACGGTAAAATAAAGTACTCTTTCTGTTGTTTCTTCTACAATAGTATTATTTTCTCCTCTCAACGAAAGGACAACTAAAACAATAGTTAGGACAAAGTAACATATCCAAAATCCAATATGTAATCCTACAATAATTGATTTTTTCACGATATTAAAATACTAAATAATTTTCAGCAAAAATCAATCTATTTATTACATATAAAAAATACATTCTGCAAACTGGGAATATTTGTCTGCAAAATTTCTCTAAATAACTTGGCAGCGGTATAAATCTGATTAATAATCAAGCATTACAGTTTGCGAATCTTTGATTTTAGAAAATCCGCTGTGATTTCTGATTATATTGGCGTATTAATCAAACATATTATTAACCACTTCTCTTTTTTTACAGTGTTTCGACAATTTGAATGTTATTCCCACAAGTGTCATTAAATACCGCAAATTTTACAGTTCCCATTTTAGTTGGTTTTATGCTAAACTCAACATCAAGTTTGATAAGTCTTTCATATTCCTTATTAACATTGTCTACATCAAACTGTGTATAAGGAAATCCGGCTTCCATTAAAGCATCTTGGAAGACTTTACATGGTTCAAAATGATTAGGAGCTGGTTCTAATAATAATTCTGGTCCATCTTGCCACTCTGGCGAAACCAAAGTTAGCCATCTGTTTCCTCCTTCTAATGGTGCATCTTTCTTTATTAAGAAACCTAATTTTTCTGTATAAAATTTTAAAGCCTTTTCTTGATCACGAACTGGAATACTAATAAGTGTTACTTTCATCTTAGATTTATTTATTTTCCAAAGTTCAGGACTTTAATTCAAATTTACTTCTCGAAAATTGCTCTTTTCGAAATTCACTTGGCGACTTTCCTGTTTTATTTTTAAATAATGTACTGAATGATCCTAAACTTTTAAATCCAACTGAAAAACAGGTTTCAGTTACAGAGATTCCATTCCTTAAATTCTCTTTTGACTTTTCAATTCGTTTATCGATTAAGTATTGCCTTGGAGTTAGTCCGTAATACCTCTTGAAAAGTCGTAATAAGTGATATTTAGAAGTAAACAGTGCATCTGATAAAAAATCTAAATTCAATTCTTGGTCAAAATTATTGTTGATAAAGTTGCGGGTTGCTATCACAGTTTCTATCTGTATATCATTTGAATAATGATTACTTTTTATTCGACTAATTTTTCTTTCGTAGAATGTCATTTAATTAATATCAAACGCTAAATATATAAATCATCGCAAACACACCTGAACCAATTGATATATCTGCGAGTTTTTATTTCTTATTCAATTTATAAAAATCTTGCATCAATGCAAAAAAGAAGAATGCCTTTTATGTTTAGAATTAATCAATTTTAACCCTTCCATATTTCGAGTTAGTACTTTTTGTACATCCTCTGTTTTAACGTGCCCAAGAATCCCCCATGGTCCATTATATCCCTCATCTAATAAACTCTTGATCATTTCGTATTCATAATCACCTTTACCAATTGGTAAGATTTCAGGTCCTTCTTTTTTCACACCACTTAAATTTACATATGATAAATGGGGCTTCATTTTTTTTACAATCTCAGGAAATTCATCAACATATTCTTGAGCATGATGAAAATTATATACCATAGTCAGCGACTTTTCGTTCAATTGTTTCAAAATCTCTATTTGGTGATGAGGATTCCCAAACCAACCACGATGATTATAAAGAGCCATTTTACAACCTACTTCATCTGCTTTTGCTTTTATATACTTAATCATTTCAATAGACAATTGTAATGATTGCTCTTGATTTTTCCCTTCAAAAAAATTATCGCTAAAACTAACCCATATCGTTGGTTTATATTCTACCTCTTTGAGATTACGTAGCAACTCTTGATTAGATGAACTCAATTTTCCGATACTGTCTCTTTTGGAATTTAGCCAAAGAAAAATAGAGGTTATTTCAATGTCATTTTCTCTAGCCAACTTAAATTCTTCTTTCATTGTACTCAAGTCTCCTTTGCCTTTGTTGAAACCATATTTTGTAAATCCCATTTCATTTAACATTGCAATTCGCTCTTTCGGAGTTCTATCTAAAGAATCAAACCCCAATATACACCAAGGAGATACTTCATCTACTTTAAAAGAATATTCTACAGCCTTGGTACAAGAAAAAAGAAATACCACACTAAAAACTAAAATATTTAATCCGATTCGATTTTTCATATTGCCAATAATATCAAATTTCTGTTTTTTCCTTCATAACATACAACCGTTTGGTGTATTAGTAGTAACGTAATTTACACGACTACTCATAAAATAACAATATACTTAATTAAATATAGAAACGGTTTAGGCTAAGACCTAAACCGCTATTTTTACACCTTATTAGCCACTTGCTTTTTTAGTTAATACATTCGTATAGTACTAAGAAAAGTCCAGATTATAAACAGAACTTGTAGAGGAATTCTAAACCATAAATATGCCAGACCGCTTCCGTCAAATGTTCCTTTTTGGTAATTTATATTATTTATTGAAGCATAAATATTAGCAGGTAACATTAGTAGAAGAAAAATAATTAGAGTCCAACCAGATATATATTTCAATCGCGGAATGAGAAGGCTTATTGCAAGTAAAATTTCGAATACACCTGTTAGATGAACGAATACCCCTTTATATGGAATAAGTTTAGGTATCATCATAGACATTCCTTTAGTAAATATAAAATGTCCAATTGCTGTAAATACCAGCATTATTGACATTGCAATTCTTCCTGATAATGCAAAATCATATTCCTTGTTTATAATTTTAATAGCAAACAAGGAAATTACAAAACTTGATAAAAGTATAATTAAAGGTTTCATATAATAAGATTATTGAAATACAAAAGTCAAAAAAGAGTTCTTGAAAAAAATTGACTTTGGTTAAGTAATAGATGCTCTTATTTATTTCACTTCTTAACTAAAGTCAATTTATAACTTTCTAAATGGCTATAGTTTTGTATTACTATGTAAAATACAACACTATGAAAGCAATGGCTAAAGCTTCGGGGATTGCATACCTCTTAATTTTCATTTCCGGTTTTTACGCAAACTTTGCAATTCTAGAAAATCTGGTAGATTTAGATAATAGTGAACAAACAACCTTGAATATTATAAATGATTCCATTCAATTTAGACATGGGTTGATTGCTTTTTTTATAATGTTAATTTCAGATGTGTTTTTGATCTGGTCATTATTTAAAATCACAGAACCAACTCAAAAAATAGTACCATATATAGCCTCCTTATTTAGAGGTTTACACGCTTCATTTTTTATAATTGCTTTAACTAAATTATTTGAGGTTTATAAAATTACATCTCGATCAATAAATTCGGAAGAATTACAAAATAGTGTCATTTACTTACTGTCTAATTTCGATAAGCTTTGGACGATTGGACTGCTATTTTTTGGTGCGCATTTAGTGATGCTTGGTTTTTTGGCTTTCAAATCTAATTATATACCAAAATTTATTGGTGTTTTATTAGTGCTAGCGGCTTTAGGTTACTTTATTGATGGATTTTCAAAACTATTTTTACCTAGCTATCATGAATATCAATCTTATTTTCAGGCAATTGTTGTTTTTACTGGTGTAATTGGTGAGTTGTCATTTACGATTTGGTTATTGGTTAAAGGCTTTTCACAAAAAACTTTTAATGTATGGTATCTTTAAATAACTATGTAAAAAAGCGAAATGGTGTTCCTCTTGGACATCCAAAGTCTTTGGGAAATATGTTTAAAAGGTCCTTGGGCGCCAACTCTTTTGATTTGTTTTGGGTACACTGGAATCCAATATGGAACTACTATCTCAATAAATATATTTATAAACCATTAAAAAGAGTATGTCATTCGTATGTAGCTCTGGTCTTAACGTTTGGTTTTTCAGGATTTGTACACGATTTAGCTGGTCTTTTAATTTACACAGAATTATCTTTCCTATTTACCATTTGGTTTATAATTATGGGAGTTTTAGCAGCTGTTTTTAAAAGGAATAAGATTTATTATAAAACACAAAAGAAAGAAGTTAACTATGGTTTTAATGTAATATTAATTGTCAGCAGTTTTTTACTAGCAAAGTGCATACTAAATGGAATTTATTTTTTTAATACGTAACCAATATCAATTATGAAAACACTTATTAAAATATTAATAATCTCAATACTCATACTTTTTACAACAACTCAAACTATAGCGCAGCATGTTACTAAGACGCATAAGGACTCATTAGAAATTGGAGTTCAAAAATACTATGATGTAAACCTTAAGACATTTCAGGCTAATTCAACAATAAAAGATATTGACATAATTTTTGAACTTTTTACTGATGATTTCACCTATGTTCATCCAAAATATGGAGGTATTTATTCTAGAGAAGATTTGTACAACGGTTATATTCGAAATCAAAAAAATGGAGCGTACAATGGAGAAATCGTGGATATTAAAATAGAAAATAAAATTGTTGGACTCAACGTTGTAGTGGTTAAAAGAAGCTATATGTTAAAAAACAATGGAAGGATTGAAGAAGGAGAACCGCAAGTGACACTTTTTGAATTTAGAAAAGGTAAAATCTCTAAAATATTTGAATATTGGTAGTAAAGTAAAAACAACTATTAGGATCTATTTTTCATAATTCTTTTTCTAATTCTACTTAATGATTCTGGTTTTACACCGATGTAACTTGCTAAATAATATAATGGAACTCTATTTAAAAGCTTTGGTTTATCATTAAGTAAACTTACGTAGCGTTGTTCGGGTGAAGAAATTAAATAAGCAGCCAAAGAATCCTGTTGTTTTCCCAAATCTTCTTCTACTGAAGTTCTACACAAGGCTTCATACTTTGGCACTTTTTCTATAAGCTCCTTTTCTTTATCCTTATTTAAAACAGCTAGTTTACAATCTTCTATACATTCAAAATAGTGTTTAGCAGGAGATTGTTGATGTAGACTTGTAAATGAAGCGATCGATGTGCCTTCTTCGTAAAAATTAGTTGTTACTTCATTGCCATCAATGATATAATATTTACGAACTAATCCAGATAAATTTTGATATGATTCTCTTGAGACTTGACCTTCTTTTAATAATATTGTCCCTTTCTCAAAGGTTTTGATTGGAATACAATCTTCAACTATTTTAGCTTCTTCATCAGAAATCTCTATTGCTTTTCTAATAAGTTCTACTATTTCACTAAACATTATGCTATTTTTATCTTATTTCAGTTTTATAGCCAAATTAAAAATTTGGCGGTCTTTGTTAAAAGTTCTAAAATTTTGGTCAAGAACTGAGCCCTGAATTAATTATAGCCCTTGTTACTTATTGGTTTTTTATTTTTTATTACAATAGCACAAAAGATTACCCATATAACAAACACCAACTCTACCATTCTTTGATAAAGTCCGATATATTCAGATTTTGAGTTAGAAACTAATATATATACAAGCAACATACTAATTGCGCCAAATACAATTGATTGTAAAGAAAACGTATTATTGAGCCCTTTTTTTAATTCAAATCCAATTAAAATCATAAAAACAGGAACAAATAAATAAGTTAGTATACCCACAAAATTATGAATTAGCTGAGAAGAACTAGGATCAATTAATTCTTTATTACAACCACTGTCACAAGGAAATATTCCAACAACTACTGTAGCTAACCCATAAAATATTCCGATTCCGCGAAATCCTATTTTGAGTAGTTTAGACGGTGGAAAATATCTCACTCCAAGAAAGCAAAATAAAGCAATAAGAATACCACTTGGAATATAACCAAATATTCTAAAAAAAATTCCATATTTAGTATCAATTGCATAAGATTCACTTATATATTGACTGAATATGTTATAATTTTCAATTAGAAATCCACCTAAAATAGAAGAGACTACAAAAAGACTAACTCCTAGTATTCCTATAAAAAAAGTGATTTTATTGTTCATTCACTATTATTTTAGATCTCTTTTATGCACTTGCAGGTAAGGTCTTCGTATATGACTAGTTCCAGCCCAGGTACTTAGTACTAGCTACACGAAAAATTAATTGTTTTTATAAAACTAGTAATTTTTTAGGTAGTAAGCCTGATATTAGTTCTATGTGTTTTTATTAGCAGTTGATTCAATTACACCTGACCAATCTTGAGATCGAATCCGGATATTTTCTAAGATTAAAGTAAAACGGATAGTTTTTGACTTTAATTAGTTTATATCTATCGTAATGCAGCGAGTCCAAATTTATTTGAAATCTGCGATTAGTTTCACATTTAAAGAGGCTCAAATTGTAGTCCCAGCTGTTGTTAGTTTATAACTAGTGTGCTACGTAATTTAGATATATCATTTATAAAAAATGTATCAAATAGGGTTTAAGACTCTTGGTTATGTTTTCTCATGAGTATTGCCACTAGCTGCAGATTAGCGGTAGCGAGTGGAGTAAATGAACTATACGAATTGTTAGCAGTTGTATTATTTTCTTTTTAGGTCAGTTATCAATAATGGATTTTCTTTTTTTAACCTATCTAGCACAATCTTAGTTTCACCAGTCTTAGGGTTTTGCTTCAATTGCTCATATTCTTCCGTTGTAATTCCTACCATCTGTAAAAACTGAACATTTCCATTAGGTGTCTTAATTGTTCCCATTTTAGGGTCTTCAACGAAAGCAATTGCGGTAATATTAGTTTCCGTGTTTAATCTAATAGGTCCATTTGCAGGTATAAAATGATATTCTTCAAACCATTTTTTACTATTAAAAACATATTTTGCAAGATTTTGCATTAAGGAAATCACCCATTTAGGATCTTCGTTATCTTCCTTAAATGGGATTAGTCTAAATGTAAACTCAAATCCCCATCCACTAAATTCCTCTTCACAATTATCCAGATCATAGTACAAGTTAGACATTCCGTAAGACACAAAATGATAATGGTTATTTTGATTTTTACTTTCATAAATACTAACTCCATCTAATGGATCTTCGCCACCAAGCATATATTTGATAACTGTTCCATAATGTTTAGGTTCTTGGTTTGGGTATAGTTTTTCTGTCAATTTATCCAAACTTAACCACCCAACAGCTTCATCTTCTTCAAATTTTCTTTTATATTCTTCTTTAGTCATTTTTTGTTATAACTACTAACGTTTTATACATGTTGTGTTTACTTCCCAAAGGGAGGATATGAATTATACAAACTGTTACACCTAGTTTTCATTTTTTTTGAATTTCAAAATAGATTCATTTTTAGGATTGTAAAGATGAAGTTCTTTACCGTCAAGTTTTACAATTTTTATGAATTCAGTTTTGTTTTCACTTTCAATGACAAGAGTCTTTTTATCTTTTTCGATTTTCCAAATACCAATAAGTTCTATATCAAGTGGTGCATTGTTTATGAACATTCCATCTTTTTTGAATTCGTAATTAACGACCTCATCTTTATTGTGTTTAAGTATTACCCCACTCTCTTTTCCATCTTTTATTCGTCCATTATAAAACCATTTTCCAAGTAAGTTTTTCGCAACTATTTTTAAGCCTTCTATTTTATCTAGTGAATTCTGTTGAATCTCAATAGCAGCCTTTTGGTCAGATTTTATTAATTGCCATTCTCTATTTTTCTGTTTGAATATGATTTGATTTTTACTAATCTTTTTAATTATAACTTCATATTTATAACCCTTTGATGAACTGAATTCGTAAGTACTTTCGCTAATTAAAGACCATGTTCCGCTTTCTGATTTCCCCATTACAATTTGAGTATAATTATTTTGGTCGAATGAAAGAGTCATGTCTTTAAAAAATTCATTAGCCATTTTAAGTCCTTGTTCATCTATTTCAATATGGTCAGGGATTTTTTCATATTTCCATTTTCCTGCTAAAAAATCCTTCTGCGCAAAAGAAAATGAAGTTATTAGTAGTAGCGTTAAAATTAATAATCCTTTTTTCATGTTGTTTATTAAGGTTAAGTGTAACGTTCATTCTATGATGCGTTTGCATCCTCGGGATGCTTATACATTATACAAATTGTTAGCAATATTTATTCAATGTATCTAAAAGTTTTATAAACTTGTCCGATCATTCCATTAGTTGCAAAATCTGAAAATTCCTTTATGTCAGATTGCTCGTTAGCAATGAATGTAATAAGTACAGCATTTACATCTGGATTTTGTTTAGGGATCGGAAGTAAACACATAACTTTATATATTCCATTATAACCTTGATCAATAAAATCAGAATAATCAACTTTACCCTCAAAAAGATAGGTCATCACTCCATTAAGATTCTTTTTTCCTACCGAAACAATTTCTAAATCAGGGAATTGTTGCTTTAAGTTTTTTGAAAGATTCTCCAATAGTTCTAAGGCCAAATTTTCGTTTTTTAGGTTTAAGGTAGAATTACCAATAGTAAACTCTTCAGTAACTATATTATCAATAATTTTTTTTACAATTATATGATTTTGTTTATCATTCGGTGTTTCCACTTCAAATATACTTGGATATTCCACAGCAAACCTAGTAACCGGTAATTCTTTGGTCTCACAAACTTTCTCATCCACAACATAAATGTTTTCAAAATATTGAGCTTTAACCTCAGGCATTATACCTAAATTGTTTTTACCTGACTTTACAGTAAATTGACAAGAACATATCAATATGATGATTAAAATGAAGTAAAGGTTTTTTTTCATAATTATTGTTAACATTTAATATATGTATCGTAACAAGGCAAAATGTTACCCTATTTTTCGATTTTTCTGCACATTGGTTACTAACTTTTACCTTATGCAAGCATTCCGTCTTACCAAAAAAACAACAACCATTCGATTCATCACTTAGCCGCTATGATCACATATATGTTGTTGTAAGTAGTTTTTAGTCATAATATTGGATCCAACTACTCTCATAATTATCATCAAAATTCTGTTTTGAGTCTATTGTAATTTTAACGTTTTCTCTTTTCCAATAATTGAACTCATCGTATTCTTTTAGTAGGTCAAAATATTTGCCCTCAATCAGCTTAAATTTAACTGAATTTTTGATTTTATTTTTTTGTTCGTCTTTATAAACTAATAGGGTCACATTTTCAAAGCAGCGAGAAATTCTCCAAATTTCAGGAAGTTCTAATTCTTCATATATATTCTCAATTCTTTTTTCAGGAATTAATAAACTTGCTTCTTGTTTAGCAAGTGGTTCAAAAGCGAAACAAAAAATAGAGATATCGTTTATTTTTGGAGATATATTCAGGCTATTTGAGGAATTTATGATTTGAATGTATTTTTCTGCAATCTCTTTCTGTTTATTAGTAGTAATATCATTGAAATAATACTCCTCACTCATTGTAAGTTTCAGTTCCTCTTTAATGGTTTCTACATGTATATCAATTTTTAATATATTATTATCTTCATTAAGATCCTCTTGAATATTAAGAACGGTAACATTATAATTCTCAGAAATCCATTTTGAAAGAAGCTTAAATTCCTCATCAATTCTACTTTTTCCTTGTTTTATAAGTTTTGTCTCTTTGTATTTTGTATCTGATGGGAAAAACATTTCAGGTAGGTTTAAATTGCTTACAACATGCAAATATAGTCACAAAAGGTAACTATATATCTTTTTTATGTTTATCGATAACTGTTTAATTCGATAGTCAATTTTTGCTTTAAATTCCAAAAACAACTTAAAAATTCCCTTAGAACGCATAAAAAAAAGCTTTCTTATATAAAGAAATCAGCTTTTATCAAACCGAGAAATAAGAATCTAATCAGGTAGTTTCTATTTTGGGCACTAGCCATAGATATCCCATACAGCATAAAAATAAGATATATAACCCTATTGGATTTATGGGCGCTAAAGGAGCCCTTGGTGCCTTGGCTGTAGGTATGGACCGATCAAAGAAACGACTGTTTTGTTGCATCCTATCATATACCAATTGCGATAACCAAGCGGTCGTATCCGTTACATAATACTCCAACACCGTAGTGCTGTCTTGTGCAATCGAGATTTGGTGCCAACCTAGCTTTTTAGGATAGGTGGTTCCCTGCCAACGATTAGGTAAGTGTATGTCTTGCTGCATCGCTATGCGATATCCATCTGCTATTATTACTTCTGGTGTAGCTACTTTGGTTCTAAGCGTAGTAATATAGGGGTGATCTTTTATCGCTAATAATTGGTTGGTATCCCAATCTACCTTAGCAATGTCTTTTTTAGCAATGTCCGTAAGTATCCTAGTCCATAATTGTTGATATTCTTGTACATTGCCTTCTAAAATCAGTTCATAAGTACTATTTAACACAGTAGTAGCTACTTTTCCCTTTCCTTTATATTTATATCCAGAAATAATGCGCGCATCTATATTATTATGTACCGGTAAAACCTCTCTCTTATCATTAAAAACAAAAGGATGGGTCGCTATCTTAGTTTTGGGTGCCGTGGTTAACTTAGTTTCTGTTCTCTTTACCGCTATAAAATCAAATGCAGCAAAGCCACTATTGGATTTAAAAAAAGAGTCATCTGGTTGGATAAATACACCTAGCCCTTGTTGTCTTATAGCATTCTCTAATACTGTTCTAGCGTTTTTTCCTAGATTCTGTATTGTACGAGCATCTAAAATTACCAGATCAAAAGGCGCCAAGTTCTTTTCTGTAAAAGCACTCATTGGTATTCGATCTCTATTAAAATACTCAAACTTAAACTTGCCCTTAGTAATCTTACTTTTTACCAAAACCTCATGTCCCGTTTCGGAGAGGTAGTTTTTTAAATATTTCGTTTCAAAAGTAGGAAAGTCATTAACAATCAACACCTGTAACTTTTTTCGATCTTTTACGATCACGGGAATAGGGTCCCTGGATAATATGTTTCCTATAGTATCTTTCTCCGTAACCGAAAAAACATATCGTCCACTTGTTTTTAGAATTGTCGTTAGTTTAAATGTTTGCTGTTGATCTGTTACCAAGCTAATAGAATCCATCCCATTACCACCAGGTCCTTCTAATACAAGCTTGTTTCCTGATGTAGGATTGTTATAAATTCCTTCTAATAAGAACTGTGCTCCCACTACTCCTTCTTGATCATAATGATATCTAATGATTCCGCTAGGTACATCGCCGGGCATATACTGTACCTGATTGTTTTCTAATTGCCAAAAATCAAAAGGTGCAACCCCAGATCCTAAAACAAAAACAGTATCTGAAGTTTTTGTCTTGCCAAAAATGGATTGATTCGGTGAATACTCTAGTATTTTTAATCTTCTATACTCTTTTTTTAAACTATCCAATTGTGCAGGTTGACATCCTGATGTTAGTACCGCTACTTTGGTATCTTTAGGCGGAATCGACTTAGCTGGTTGTAATGCTATAATTGCCAAGGATCCAATCGCAAGAAAAGCAACAGCAATGCGTATCCAAAATCTAGGTGTTGCAATGTTTATCCATTCTTTCCAGATAAAAACCATCCATAGCAGCAGTGCGCAACTTGCGATTTGCCAAATCCAATTACTATGTAAAAAAGTAATATTCTCAATCATTAATCTCTAACTCTTTTACTAATAAATCATTTATTTCGCTAAATTGTTGTTCTTTTTTTGCTGGGTTTGGCGCTATTGCAGGCAGTGCCGTCAATAATCCTTTCTGCAAGACAATCAATGCTTCTTGCGGAACTGTAACATCTTCAGAAATCCATTTTAGTTGTTGCAAGGTTTCCAGATATTTACCAGGATCTTCGATTGCTTTTATCGCTAGTTCATTTCCGGCTTGACCAAAAAGTTGTTTATCATCCTCGGTTAACATTGTTTTTTCTGAAATTAATACTTCTAATCTAGCAATCGCTACTCGTATCGAAGGATATGGATCTTCTTGTGTTAGTTCTTCTGTTTTTCTATACCCAAGTACTTTATCAATCTCTCCGGTAAGTCTTTTATCTTCTTTAATAGGTGGTGGGTCAAAACCAATACGATGTACATAAATACGGGCACTGTTTTTTATTTCCTGGATTAATTTTAGCGCTCTGTATTGATACGGTAATGATTTTTCTGGAGTGTATAGTCGTAAATATAATTCTGCATCCCACATTTCGTTCAATGCTTGACGTAGTTTACTTTTTAGCGATTGCGTAAAGAGTGTAGATTCTTCTGGATCTCCGTGATTATGCAAATATTCTTCTAGTGGATCTTTCTTTTTTTCTTCCACTAAATTGTGCTCATTCTCGCTATCGTGCTTATGCGTATATTTTGCTAAAGGATCTTCTTCTTCATGTCCTTCTTCGTGGTGATCTTCGTGTTCATGCTCGTGTTCTGGAGATTCTACATCTCCTTCTGCAGTGCCACCAAATTCTGATTCGTCGCCCATGAATTCGGCATATTTAAGACGTAATACCTTCTGATCAAAACCAAGTTCATTACTTCTGGATTTATACTCCTGAGTAGAAAGTTTTGATTTGTCTTTCAGTAATTTTTCTGTATCGATAATGAGTTGGCGTTGGCTTCTAAAATAATCAGGCATCAGATCTACTCCCATGGTTCCTTCTACCGCAAAGGTATCTGAGATCGTATCTTTGATTACTGCAAAAAAGGTTTCGCTTCTGGCAATATTGGCTTTTGGCCGCTTACGATCCAAGGCTTCTACATAAAAATACAGTTCATCGCCTGGTTCCATCTTCATCTGATCCAGATCGATGTTTTTGGACAAACTCATATTCTTATTGCCTTTGATAATTTTATTATTGAAGCTTAACTTCTCTTCTCTAAACTTAACTGATTCGCCAGAACCTTTGCTCACCGTTGCAATAATATAAGCGTCTTCGATCCCATAATCATCCGTAATAGTAGTGGTAAAGGATACTTTTTTATCTTGATTAAAATCAAAAGAAGTAAATTGTTTTATTCCTTTAATAGCCACTGTTGGGTTTTTATCTTTTGTCACTTCTATCCCATATAAATCAGACACATAAGAGTTGTTTTGGAGATCAGTAAATTTAAAATTATAGAATCCAGAGGTGTTTAGTACTGTAGTTCCTGTATATGCACCATCCACCAATTTCATAGCATACCTATTGCCAGAACTTTCGATAGTCACTTCTTTTATTTCCTTATCAAACTGTATTTTCCAAAAAACTCTGGATCCTTGGACTGCTTTGATATCCATCTTGGTAGTTGCAGAAGAAGGAAGTTGTGTATAGCTAGGATATGTGACACGTAACTCTTGTTGTATTAATTTTGGTGGTGATTGACTCACTGCAGTCGAGTCTGTAGCCTTAAATACAATATCCTCTGGAGTAATTTTCGGTTGAGAAGAATTTTGTAAACTTCCAAACAGATTATATTTGTGTATGGCAAGACCAATTAAAATACAAATGCTTGCTAACACCATGCCTCTAAGTATATGATGCGGAGGTTTGATCGTTTTTAGCTTTGCTACTAATATATCTTTAATCCTATGTTGCTGTATTCTAGCCAAAGTAGATAAGTGTTCTTCTGAAGTCAATAAAAGACTAGTGCTATATTCTGTCTCATCTAGATGAAGATCTATATAACTCGCTATGCTTTCTAGACTCTTTTTCCAAGGTTTTAAGATTATCGCAGTAATTCCTCCAACTAAAAGTAAGGTTATTACAGTCCATAGTACATTATTAAATACAAGATATATTAATACCGCAGGTCCCAAAGCATATAAGGCTACTTCTAGCCAAAGCATCAATTGCCATCGCTGTCTAAAACCTACTAATATGTTATGTCCTGTTCTCACTATTGTTTTCTATATTTTGCAATACTACGTTCGGCAATCAATCCAAATGCTAATAACAACCACAACCATTTTGAAATATCTAATAACTGATATGATTTTTTAGTAGTAACCTCAACAGAAGTTACAGGTTCTAGCTCTGATATATCTATACTCCTTTTATCGTAAGTATTGATATCTGATGCAATATCTCTATAAAAATCAAAAAGTTCTAATAATCGTTCCGATACATTTTTGGTAATACTATTTTCTCTATTCAATGATGCTGTCAAATAAAAAACAGTATTAGAACTTCCTGGTTCTATAATTGTATTCGCATATATATCTGGTTTATATGCCAGTAATTTAGTAGTTGTAGAAGGAACAGGATCTGTAGATAACCACACTACTAAATCATATGCTGAATATGTTATTCCTTCTGTTTTTTTTCTTACTTCGATATCTATAGTTCTTTTTATATATTTTGATATCGCATTAAGGGAAGCTTCTACATACTTTTTTTGTTGTTGTAAACTATCTGTATATATAATCATTACTTTGGGCACTACTGCATTAGTAAGTGCTATGGTTTTTTTATTTTCTTTTGAAGAAATAAACACACTATCCTTAGTTTCATTAAAGGATAGCGCAGTATCTTTTTTATCCAGCCACTCTTTTCTAAAAGATGTTAGGTGCTGATCACTAGTCATCGATACAATTTCTAGAGAATCTCCTTTATTGCTTACCTGCAATACCTTTTCTATAGATTCGTTGGTGTTAATCGATATCCAAGTATTATTTTTTGCGATTTCGGGACGCGCACCTTTTAACCCAATTATCTTAGTGTCTGTAAGCACTACAATACTATCCGTTTGTAGTGTTTCCATTTCTCTTGCTAATTGCCAATAGTTCGTAATTGTGTTATTTGGTAATTCGAATTCATCAGGATCTAACTCTGGGAAACCGGTTTGTAAGAGTCGTAAGGAAGATCCAGGTTCTATTGTATCTATAATTGTTTGTACCTTTTCATTATCTACAAGTTTAGGTGAGATAATATAAGTTACCGGTACTGTACTAGATTTCTTCTTCATCTGAAAACCTGCAAGTAATAACACCAAAACTCCTATTAATAACATTCTAAGTATTAGTAGAAAAAACTCGTTTAACTGAATACTTCTTGATTGTTTAGAATCTGATTCACTTAATAATTTAGTACTTCCGACTTTTATTGTTTTTCCTTCATTTTTACTCCAAAGATGTATGACTAAAGGTACCAGAAGTCCTAATAATGCCCATAAGTATGTAGGATACAAGAAAGACATATCAACTCAGTTTATTTCGTTTTTTGAGGAATACTCGTAAGGCTTCTCCAATATGATCTTCTAATTTGAACAAATGATAACTAATATCATTGATTAACAAGGTATCTTTTGTTGTACTGATCATGCTATCTAAAGCTTTCAAATATGTTTTTTTAGCAGTCTTTGTATCTATTTTTAGCTTTGCTCCTGTCTCTAAATCCTCGAATGTAACAGTTCCTTTATAAGAAAATTCTAATTCATTATTTCCCATAAGGTGTAATACCACCACTTCATTTCTGGGTGTTTTTAAACGTTTTATAAAGGAGATTAACTCCTTATCATGCTCATATAAATCTGTTACAAAAAAAATAAGTTCTTTATGATTGCGATCGTGTAAGCTTTTTGATGCATTTGGATTTGCCGGCCACTTCCCTTTATTCTCTATATTAGTCAACTCTAATAAAAAGCGATTGTAATGTTGCTTCTGGATTTTTGGGTACAAATCATATAATCGGTCTTCATTTAGTCCAAACAACCCAATAGCATCTCCTTGATTTTGTGACAAATATCCTAATGAAGCTACCAATATTCTGGCATAATCCATTTTAGAAAGTTCTTGCTCCGTATGTAGCATAGAATTACTAGCATCCAAAATAAATTTTATAGAAATATTAGTCTCTACCTCTGATTGCTTGATGTAATACCGTCCGGATCTGGCAAGCATTTTCCAATCAAGTAATCTTAGATCATCTCCTGGTTCATAATTACGGAATTGCGTAAACTCCATTCCTGCACCCACATTACGGCTGTTGTTTAATCCTGACAAATACCCATCCACAATCACCCTCGCTATAAGCGATAAGCCAGAAACACTTTTTATCAGTTCTGGTTTTAATAATTGATGATAGTCTTGTCTCACGTATTTTTTTTCTAAGCTCCTACTTTTATATCGTCTAATAGGTGATGTGTAACATCATCAGATGTAATACCTTCTGACTCTGCTCTAAAATTGACAATAACTCTATGTCTTAAAACAGGTATGGCTACATGTTTAAGATCATCTAAGGTTACAGATAATCTTCCTTGAGCCAATGCTCTTGCCTTAGCTGTTAATATCATTGCTTGTCCCGCACGTGGTCCTGCACCCCAATTAACCCATTCTTTTACAAAGGAGTTGGTTGTTGTTTCTGGTCTTGTTGCTCGTATTACCTTACTCACAAAAGAAATCAAATCGTCACTTATTGGTACTTCTCTAACCAGATGCTGTAACCTTATAATATCTTCTCCAGAGATTACTTTATTTAAGGTTTCCTTCTTTGCTCCTGTTGTATTTTTAAGAATAGTAGTTTCATCAGTTTCCGTAGGATAACCAATTTTTATATATAATAAGAATCGATCTTGTTGCGCTTCTGGAAGTGCAAATGTTCCCGATTGTTCGATAGGATTTTGTGTAGCAAGAATGAAAAAAGGTCTGTCTAATGCATAGGTCTTTCCTGAATATGTTACTTCAAATTCCTGCATTGCTTCTAATAAAGCAGCTTGGGTTTTTGGTGGTGTACGGTTAATTTCATCTGCCAATATGATATTAGAAAAAATAGGCCCTTTATTAAATTTGAAGAACTTTTTTCCTGTACTATAATCTTCTTCTAATATCTCGGTTCCTATGATATCAGATGGCATCAAATCAGGCGTAAACTGAATTCTTTTAAAATTTAAATCAATGGCTTGGGCTAATGTTCTAATCATTAACGTTTTTGCCAAACCTGGAACTCCTTCTAGTAAGGCATGTCCACCTGCAAGAAAGGTAATTAATAACTGCTCAATAGTTTCTTCTTGACCTGTTATAACTTTACCTATTTCCTTTCTTAGCTGTTGAAGCTTTTCGGTAAGAATATGTACTTCTTGTTCTATATCTACTAACTCTTTATCCATATAAATACTGTCTTTTATGATGTTAATGCGTACATCACAATATTAACTCCAAATCGGGTATTATCGATTTTATACCATCGTTTATTTCTAAAATCATAATCCCATTCGCAACCATAATCTTTGTTACTAAATAAAACTCCTATCCTTCCATTAATAACTATTGCTTTTAAATAATCATGTACAATATCATCTCCCCATCCATTTAATTCCTGAGATGTAGTTGGAGGTCCGTCTTCAAACTCAAAAAACACCTTATAAATTTCATGATTATTCGGTATTTTTTTTAATGCATCTGGACCAAAAATCTCTCCCATCTGTCGAACAAAAGATTTAGAAAATAATCCATCGATATCGTGATTACAATCATCTGCAAAAACAAAACCTCCATTGTTCACATATTTCTTAAAATTTTCTCTTTCCTTTTTGGTAAATTGTACTAGTTTATGACCAGAAATATAACAAAATGGACTTTTGAAAATTTCATCACTACTTAATGAAATTATGCGCTCTTGGGTATCCACTCGCAAAGTAGTATACTCTACGAGAGAATTTAATAGATTAGAAGGCATCCGCTGATCTACATCCCAATCTCCTGATTCGTATTGTAATCGTGTAAAGAAAAATTTATTGCTCAATATGAAATTAACTAGGTATACTAACGAAACAATATAGATCATTAATTACTAAATGATCTAAAATTAAAGTTAATTAGGATTCTCTTAAAACAACTACTACCTCATAGCGTAGTTAAAAAATACATGATAGTAAGCCCATACATTTTAACTACGCTCCATGGATAGTTTATTATTTTTAGTTTTAAGGAAGGACTATGGAATTATACTGCATCCGAAAGACTGGTAAAAGTAAAGTCTCTTATTTTCATATAAGGAACTAAATTACCATCGATTCGTACTTGTTTCCCTAAAGTTTCTAGGTTATTAAGCATAATAATCGGACTCTCGTTAAATCTAAAGTTCTTAACTGGATGTTTTATTTTTCCGTTTTCGATATAGAAAGTACCATCTCTAGTAAGTCCTGTATACAGTAACGTCTGTGGATCCACTGTTCTGATATACCATAATCTCGTTACTAAGATTCCCTTTTTTGTTCCTTTGATAAGATCTTCTAATGAAGCATCACCACCTTGCATAATGAATCCATTAGGAAAAGGAACAGGATCTACTCCCTTTTTCTCTGCCCAATATCGACTATACGCTAAGTTTTTTACCACTCCATTTTCTATCCAGCTTGTCTTTTTTAATGGCTGTCCAGAACCATTCCATGTTCCAGTAGGTACTTCTGGGTTTAATGGGTCAGACCAGATATTTACTCGCTCGTCTACAATCTTTTCTCCCATTTTCGTTCCTCCGCCTTCTTTAGACATAAAACTACGTCCTTCATCCGCAGTACGTGCATTAAATGCAAACGCCATATTACCTAAAAGACCAACTGAAGCAGCTGGCTCCAGAATAACCGTGTATTTTCCTGGTTCTATTGCCTTGGCTTCTTTAGACATTACTGCTTTGTTAATCGCTACATTTGAGGCTTCTACCGCATCAAACTTAGAAATATCGTTGTAATCTCTAGTCACCCATCCAGATCCAGTACCATCGTTACTACGCATGGTTACTGTAAAACTGGCATTGGTAGATTGATTATATGCAAATAAACCACTAGAGTTCATCATTGCACTAAAACCTGCAGAATCATTAAAAAATCCTGCTGCAGTAACATTCTTTGCTGCTGCTGGTTCGATACTACTATTAGCTACTTCTGCACGATACTCTGGCGACACTTTTGCTGTAGCTTCTTTATAGGTAATAGATTTATCATATGTTTGTGGTCCTAGAGGAGCCATAAATTCTGGATTCTCTGGTGAGAGTTTTGCCAATTCTTCAGCTCTTTTTACCACTTTTTTTAATGACTCATCATCAAACTCATCGATAGTGGCTGTACCAGATTTTTTTCCAAAATTAGATTGTACAACCAATGTTTGATTGGATCTGTGTCCTGCTGTAGACACTGTATTTCTAGCATAGCGGATATTACCACTTTCGCTTCCGCTTAAATTTACTTCACAAGCATCTGCAGTAGAAAAGCTCAACGCCTTTTCCATAATCTGCTTTGCTTCTTCTTTAGAATATATTGCCATGATATTTTTTATTTGTAAATAAGACTGTGATTTAAATTTTTCTACCTGTGTTGATCACATTCACGCCATTAAAACGTGTAGTAGAACTTCCGTGAGATACAGCACTTACTTGCGAAGGCTGTCCTTTACCATCAAAGAATGATCCGAACATTCGGTAATCATCTTTGTCACATATCTTAGCACAAGAATTCCAGAACTCTTGTGTATTAGATTGATATGCTACATCATCTAGCATACCTACGATTTTTCCGTTTTTGATTTCAAAAAACACAGTTCCACCAAATTGGAAATTATATCGTTGTTGATCTATAGAATAAGAACCTCTACCTGCGATGTATATTCCTTTTTCTACGTCTTTAATCATATCATCTATAGAATACTTCTCTTTTCCTGGTTCTAGAGAAACATTAGGCATGCGCTGGAATTGTACATCATTCCAACTCTGAGAATAACAACATCCATGAGATTCGTTTTGATCTATCATATGCACTTGATCACGGATTGCCTGATAGTTTGTTAATACACCATTACGTACTAAATCCCATTTCTTTGTTTTTACTCCTTCGTCATCATATCCTACAGCTCCTAAGGAACCTACTTGAGTTTTATCCGCCACAAGGTTTACAATATCACTACCATATTTAAAGTTTTTGGTCTTCCATTTATCCAGAGTAGCAAAACTTGTTCCTGCATAATTAGCTTCATATCCTAACACTCTATCTAGTTCTAATGGATGTCCAACCGATTCGTGGATTGTTAACCCTAAATGATTTGGTTCTAACACTAGATCGTATTTACCAGCTTCTACAGATTTAGCAGTTAATCTTTGCTTTGCTTGCTTCGCTGCTAAGGTTGCGTCTTCTAGGATATCATAACTTTTACGATATAGATTAAGACCCTCAGGACCTTTTAGTTTTTCTGAAGCTAATCCGTCCATATATTCATATCCCATTCCCATAGGAGCACTCATTGCCTGACGTGATTTAAATTTACCTGTACCTTTATCGATAGCAGTCACAGTAAATGTCGGCCAGATACGATGTACATCCTGATCTATGTAGGAACCATCTGTAGACGCAAAATATTTTTGTTCATTTACCATAAAAAGTCCGGAGTTAACATAATTAGCTCCGTTCTCTAATGCTGCTGCATTTGCAGATAATAACAAATCTACTTTTTCAGAAACTGGAACATCTTTAAAATCCTTTTTTATAGGCGTTTTCCAAGATACTTCTCCGTGTGATTTTACAGGAGCCAGTTTCACTTCTTCTTTTTGAAATTTAGAATTAGCTTTTGCAATCGCTACTGCTTGATCTGTAGCTTTCTTAATTCCGTCTTCGGTAACACTATTAGTGGATGCAAATCCCCAAGTACCATTAACAATTACTCGGATTCCGATACCAAATGATTCTGTATTAACTACATTTTGCACTTTATCTTCTCTAGTAAATACATATTGGTTTAGATACCTACCTATTCTGGCATCTGCATAACTTGCTCCCAATGATTTTGCTGTATTAAGTGCTACGTCTGCCATTCGTTTTTTAATGGCAATATCCATTCCTGGGCTAAGCAGTGCTTCTGCAGGAATATCATTTCCCAGAAGTAGTGAAGGCATCATTAACGCGCCTGCCCCTAATCCTGTGTATTGAATAAAATCTCTACGTTTCATAAACCTCTTTTTTGATTGAGTGAATATTAAAATAAGTCTGATGAACTTTTTCTTGTAAAAAATACTTTAGCTAATCAATTACTAGAAGAGATTATTAAAGTTTTGTTACAAGACTAACTTCCGTTAGCTTTAAAAGTAGAAAAATAATATTAAACTTCCATACTCTGAAAGAGAACTACGATTAAATCCACAACGTAGGATTCCGCAAAGTAACCCTTTCAACCAAACAAACATAAACAGCTGATAAATAAACTATTAACTTTGTTTTGGTAATTAAATAATTCTCAAAGAAATACACCAAAAACAACGAAAAAATCATTAAAAACACACATACTTAAACTTTTGTTAAACTTTTAAGCTCTTCCTTATTAAATACACAAAAACACGACTAAATAGGCCATATGGAATAATACGAACCACAAAATAGGGCAAACGAAGATGAATGTATTGTCTTTATAATAAGCTTATTATTAAAATAAACTGTTAGAATATTTTGTAATTTAACCTTCTAAATTTCCAACATTATATGGATACTCTTTTATCTTCAATTTCAAAATGTGATGTATGTGCTCAAAAATTAGAATTAGGTCCAAGACCTATTGTTTCTGCGAATACACGAAGTAAAATTGTAATTATAGGGCAAGCTCCGGGAAGTGTTGTTCATAAATCCGGAATTCCTTGGGATGATAAAAGTGGGCAAAACTTAAGAGCGTGGATGGGAATTGATAATGACACTTTTTATAACGCTGAAATTACAGCTTTAATTCCAATGGGTTTTTGTTACCCAGGAAAAGGAAAATCTGGTGACCTACCTCCTACTAAGGAATGTGCTCCATTATGGCATCAAAAATTACTAAGCAATATGAAGGATGTAGAACTTATACTACTAATTGGTACCTATGCACAACAATATTACTTAGGAAATAAACTTAAAAGAACACTGACAGAATCTGTAAAAAATTATAAAGAATATCTACCTAATTATTTTGTACTACCACATCCATCGCCAAGAAACAATATATGGCAAGCAAAAAATGAATGGTTTAGGAAAGAGGTAATTCCTGAATTAAAGAATAGTATTAAATCTATACTTACCTAACGAAATTAAGTTTTATAAATATCTTTCTTTTATAATATCCATATGCCAAATCTCATGACCAATTATGGTAAAAGCTGCAGCTCTAGCTGACATATCGCCTCCATTAGCATTACCGATATACATCAACTGATCATCATTGATACTATTTAGGAATGAAATAGAACTTTGTCTTACTATTTCGAATTCGCCAATCAACTCGCTCATAGATTTTTGATTTGCTCCCGAAGGATCTATATAAATATTTTGATCGTAACCCGCTAAAGGAGTTTGATCATTTCTGGCAATACGGAAACACCTGTACATAAATATACGTTCGGTATCTATTAGATGTTGCAAAACCTCTTTGACACTCCATTTATTAATATCATATCGATATTCTTGCTTTTCCGGAGAAATAGACTCAAAAAAATTAATTACATCATCTTTTCCTATTTCAAAACCTTCTATTATACTTACTTGTGGAGACAACTTTTTAATATATCTACCATAATATTCATCATATTCCTTGGGGCTCAAATCTGTACTATTCATTTTTCTTGATTTATAATATACATACAATGATATCAAATCGTATTAAAAAAATAGTAGTCCAGTTTTTATAAACTAAAGATTCCAGTTATCTATAGGCTGTATATAGAACAATGATTCCCTCATTATCTATATCTTCTGGTAGAACATTTTGTCCTACATTAGTAACATCTCCATCAATATATGTAATATTAATTGTAAAACCATCGGAATTAAAGTCTGTCAAATCACCTAAAATGTTTCCCAATAAAAGTCCATTCTGGTCTCCATATCTTAATCCTATTGAATACATGTCCGAAGCGAAACGAGAAATATCATTAATAGAGTTTCCATGAGAGCCAATATAAATGACCTGTTGAATAATATCACCTGGATCATTTCGTGCAAAACCATTCATAGTCCCAAAAGAATTCCTTATTCCTCTATCATTATTAGCAGTTCCATTATCGTTGTTTATATTAAAATCTTCAACATTAGCATGTGCAACAAAGGTCACCAATGTAGGTCTAAATGGGATTCCTGTTATATTTATTGTACCTGAGCTAGATACCTGAAACGCTCCTACGTAAACATTACCAGTAGTTAACATTTCTTGCCAACCAGTATCCGTAAACTCATAAACCCTATTGACATCAGTATCATAAACTAAAGCTCCAACAGAAACACCTGTAATCGCTACTCTTTCTGCAGTAGAAGCAGTAGGCAATCCCATTAAAGAATTAGCATCAATTTGAGCTAACATATTATGACTTATACTAAAAAAACAGATTACAAAAACAACAGAACTCTTCATTAAAAACAATAATTAAAGGGATTTCTCCCTCTAAAAATACATTTTTTTTATTATATGAAAAGAATGAATTTTCTTGGTTTTAAAACAAAATATAAAAAAATCAAAAGTTTAAAACCCACTTCGCTGTGTTATGTTATTTTTTTACAAACTTTTTATTAAAATGAAATATTAAGAACATAAACAACTTCACATTGAATTCGTTAAATATTTGAAGTAAATACAACATTTGCTAAAAAAACATCTATTTATTAAAACTAGGTATAATGATCATTTATCATTTCATTTATTTCCGTTATATATAAGAGACAATAAATGTCGATTTTTTTTATATATTTACCCCAAAAGTGTTAAATTAAAGATGAAATAGTTTATTTTTCATAGAGTAGTCTAAAACATTTTTATTATTACAATAAATACTGAGTTATGGAATTAATGGAGAAAGCACGTGAGTTTGAGGGCAGAAGTATGAGCAATATGTCCACTAGTGATCGAGTTGAAGCATCAAGAGAAGCGAAAGATCTCGTTTTGAGTCTTAATGAAATCTACAAACAAAATAAAGATCCGGAAATCATGGAAATGATGAAGATCATTACTGCTAAAAAACAAAAAATAGAAAAAAGACTTAAGGGTAGACCTGAAGTTTAAAAAAACTACATACCTCATAAGTAATTATATATTATAGTTACTTATGAGGTACTATTTATGTATTGTTATTCGGGAATTGTAAAGTAAAAAGTAGTTCCCTTTCCTTCCGTTGATTCTAACCAAATTTCGCCATTGTGAGATTCTACAATTTTCTTGCAATGCGCTAATCCTATTCCGGTACCTTGATATTTTTCTCTAGAATGAAGTCTTTGGAAAATTGCAAAAATTCTATCTTGATGAATTTTAGGAATCCCTATTCCATTATCCTTTACTGAGAATTCCCAGTATCTTTTAGAAGGTTCGTCTTTTCTTTCTTTTTTAATTGCCTCTACGTGAATTTCGGGGATTGTATCTTCTTCTATAAATTTAATCCCATTACTAACCAAGTTTTGTAACAATAATCGTAGCTCTACAGGATTTCCTTTTACAACAGGCAACTTTTTTGAATAAATTTTAGCATTAGTCCTTTCTAAAATATTAGTAAAATCACCTTTTAGTTCTACTAAGACTGTATTCATATCCACTTTTATGAAATCTCTAGTTCTTCCTAATCTAGAATATTCTAATAAAGAATCAATCAGTTTCTTCATCCGAATACTAGCATTTTTTATAAAATTTAAACTTTCCTTTCCTATATCATCAAAACTATCACCATAATCTTCGGATATAAGCCCTATGAAACTAGATATTGTATTTAAAGGCTCTTGTAAATCATGGCTAGCAATATATGCGAATTGCTCTAATTCTTTATTCTTTGATTCTAAAACTAGAGATTGTTCGTGTATTTCTTTATTTTTCGTTTCTAAAGCAGCATTTAATCTCTTTTTATTGAGGTAACTTCTATATACAAAAATACCACCTATTAAAATCAAAGAAATCAAAGCTATCAAGGACCAATTAATCGTTTTTTGATTCTCTATTTCCGAACGTTGCTCTTCTAAAATCTTTTCCTTTTCCTTGATTTCTTCATTTTGTTGCTCTAAATATTCTTGTTGCTTTTCAATCTCTTGAATACTTGCTTCTATCTTTTTCTCCTGATTTTTAATAAATGCAACTTGATCCTGAATATTTTTCTCTAACTCTTTTTCAATTAAGAGTTTTTCTTCGTATTTCTTTTCTTGTATTTTACTTTCACTTGATAGCTTTTCAATCCACCTATTTCTATCTGTAATACCTCCTTTTATTGTATCAATAGCTTTTGCTTGGTTAGATATTTTTTCTTCTTGCTGTTTTATTCGTTCTTCTTTATCCTTAATCGCAACCTTCTGTTCCTCATTCTCATCTAATGCTTTTTCTAAAGATTCTTCTGTTGTTTTAAATAACCCTTTCCATTTTTGAGAAGATGTAATGGCATATTGTTCTAATGAGGAAGCAATCTGGAAATTTTCATTTTTAATACGGTTTGCATTAATTTCATACTCAAAAGAATTACCAACGTTAACCATATTGATCATAGAAGAATTATAAAAATAATCTTCTGTCACAAGCAATATATTTTTCCCTGAAATCTTACCAAGAATATAATTAATGTCATAATTATACTTATTATGAACATATAACAATTGAATATCTTTGATATTCTTTACAAATTGAAAACGACTAATTTCTACAGGTTTCCCAAAAATCTCTCTTTTTTGAGCCATCGATTTTAGATCAATAATTGTGCGATCTGGTCCTAGTACTCCAATTCTAAAAGTATCTATTTGATCTATTTCTGGCCAGCCTACTTGTTGTGCGAAGTTATAGATGAATATTGCGCGCTGTACTCTTTTTACCTCTTCATTGGCTGTATTTTGGGCAGTAACTTTATTATTACTAAATAAAGTCATCCATGCAAACAACATAATTACGCCATATTGTCCACAAAAAATAGCACGTAAAAAACTACATAAATTATCGATCATAACTTTAACAATACCCGAAGATAGTAATTAGCGCCATTAACTCCGAATTGTTGTACTCTTCTACTGTAAATAAAATTACCGTTGTTAGTATTCGCCGAGTGTTTGTGCCTATCTGGATACATGTTAAAAATATTATTTCCTCCTAAAGTACATTTTATATAATCATTAATCTGATATGAAACTGCAAGATCTGTTGTTAATTTTGGAGAAAATGTTTGATCCCGAGATTCTACATTACCTGTAAAATCATTTAGCAGCCAATTGGCTTGATCTCCATCATCTGGATGTACAAACTTTACTTCTCCAAAGAGTGTATTGACCATTTGCAACCTAAACTTACCAAACTCATACGATAACAGAGAATTTACTTTGTAATTAGGCTGTGCATACTCTACCCTCGCTATTTCTTCTCTATTAAACAAAACATCTTCTTGTCCCACAAGAGAAGGAGATACTTTTATATCTCCCTTGACTTTAGTACTTGTTATATTACCGCCTAAAGAAGCTCCTAATTTTCCGTTCCCAAGATCTGTTTTATAGTGTATTGCAACATCTCCTCCTGATGTTTTAGAATCAATTGCATTGGTAAAAAATTGAGCTGCGCCAACTCCAAAAGGTTCTAGAATTGCTTCATACCCTTCGGCAAATCTACCTGAAAGTACAATTCTATCATCAATATTAATTAAATAATAATCAAAGGTATAAGTGAAATTGTCATTTAATTTCCCACTGATTCCCGCGCTAAAATGTTTTGACAACTCTGGTTTTAACTTATCGATCTGAAATGCTTCTGTAGCTACTGCACTTTCATTATTAAACGTTCCTACTTGAATACTTTCGCCATTAACGAACTGTGTACTAATATTCTGGAAAAACACTTGATGTAACGATGGTGCTCTAAAACCTGTAGAAAATCCTGCTCTAACACTTACATTATCATTAATCCTATATCTACTAGACAGTTTCCAGATAGCTTGTCCCCCAAAATCATTATAAGCTTCATACCTTGCAGCTGCTTTTATCAATAATTTTTCTGAGATATTAGTCTCTACATCAAAGTATGCAGAACTATTTGTTCTAAAGCGATTTAATTCATTCTCCGGCTGAAAACCAGGAAAAACTTGGGCTCCAGCTGCTCTTGGAAGTTCATTGCCAAATTCATCAAAATACGTACTACCTCCATTAACATATGATGCCTCTTCACCAGCAATGATCTGATAATTCTCTACTCGTAATTCTGCTCCGAATGCTATGTTAACGCCTTTTAACCAATCAAAGGCTTTAGAAATATCTAAGTTTGTAGTATTTTGTTGGTACTCAAATCCTCCTGCATAAAAAGTTCTTGGCGAAGCTACACCTAATGAAGCGTTATTAGAATTATTCACTGTATAATCCAAACTATTGATACCGATAGAGTGACTAAAATCTACATTCCATCCATTCTTTACTCCTCGAATTCCCCCAGCAACTACATCGTCCTGAATATCTGTTAGTATCTCTGGCGAAAAACCATTGGAAAATAATTCTGGAACTACCCTATCTTGATCTTTAGGAAAACGATAAAACCCTGCTGCTTTACCTTCTCGATAATTTCTCCCACCTTGTAAATAAAAAGTAGCTTTATCAGACATCTTAATTTCTCCATTAAATGCCAACGTTAGATTTTGCGTTTCTGCACTTCCTATTTCCATCACTCTGTTTCCGGAATACCCAGTTTGACCAAAAAAATTATTTTCTTGAATAAGCCTCTGATCCTCTACTGCATCATCGGTATAAACAGTACCGGTATAATCTCCCGCTCTATTTACCGATTCTCTATCTCTATATTCTGCTGTAACATTAATATATCCTTCTTTTCCAATTTTTAATCCAAAATTAGCCGCAGAATATGTAGTAAATCCATCTCCTTCGGTTGTTATACCAACTCTATTATCGATATTAATGACTTCTGTTTGTTTCTTTAGAATAATATTTATAACACCAGCAATTGCATCCGATCCATATTGAGAAGTTGCACCATCACGTAATATTTCTATTCGTTCTATAGAGGCTATTGGGATAGCATTAAAGTCTGTCCCTACAGTACCTCTACCAACAGTACCATTTACATTTAATAAAGAACTGTTATGCCTACGCTTTCCATTGACCAATACCAAGATTTGATCTGGCCCTAAACCTCGTAAAGTTGCTGGATCAATATGATCTGTACCATCCGATATTGTTTGATTAGTAGAATGAAAAGATGGAACTAAATAATGTAAAATATGACTTAACTCAATCTGCGAAGAATTAGTAATCTCCTGCGGAGAAATAATATCAACTGGAGCCGTAGTTTTTAATAAAGATCTCGGTTTTGCTCTGGAACCTACCGAAATTGGCTGATCAATAGAGAATCCTGTTTCTAATACAAAATCTAATTGAGCCGTTTCTCCTACTTTTACAGTTGTGGATTTAGAAACCGAATTATACATCACAAATCCAGCTGTGAGTATATATTCTCCTTCTTCTACATCAAAAGTATAATTCCCATTTACATCTGTTGTCGTAGTCTGGCTAGTACCTTCTATACTAACTCGTGCTCCTGGCAAATTTCCAAATTGATCAGAAACATTACCCGAGATTACTGCTCTAGATTGTGATAAAGTTATTTGACAAAAAAAGAATATTGAGGCGATACAGGATATAGTCTGTAATCTAACCATAAGGGGTAATTTTAAATTATTTCCTAATAAAACGTTTGTGTACTTAAACCTTACGTGCAAGATAAATAATAAAAAATAAAAGTTTTATTAAAACTCGTATTCTTTAACACCTATTAAAAATGGGACGTTTATCCTACAAGGGTTAACTTTTTATCAAAAAACTTAGTTATAATAGTATCAACAAAAACTCTTGATAACATTTTACCACTAAACTCCTTAATTTGATCTATAGACTCAGCCAATTCCTTATCTTCTTTGGTTAATTCTGCACCTATCATTAAAATAATAGTACTATCTTTTAAAGTGCTTTCTAACTTACTGAATTCCGATAAAAATTCCCATCCATTCATCACTGGCATATTAATATCTAAAAAGATAATTTCTGGAACTACTCCTGATTTTATAATCTGTAAAGCTTCTAAACCATCCTTAGCAACTAATACCTCATCAACATATCCAGTTTTTGAAAGAACGATCTTATTAAAAAAAATAGTCGCATCACTATCATCTACTAAAAGTGCTTTTTTTATTGTTTTCATATAAGTGGGGTTTAAAAAAATGTTTTTTAACTACGTTATTTAATGTTGGGAATGATAATGGTTTATTAACAAGATCTTTTACAAAATAATTTTCTTTAGATTTTTCTAGATCTTTGATATCAGAAGAAGTGGTTAGTATTATAATTTTAATGTCCTCTGTAACTTTTTGGTCCAATTTGGAATATTCTACCAAAAACTCCCAACCATTCATAGCGGGCATGTTAAGATCTAAAAAGATTAGGTTTGGTTTCAATTCGATTCCTTTATCTACGTCGACTAAGTACTGTAAAGCTGCCTTCCCGCTTTGTCGAACCTTTATTGAATTGAAACTATCGTGTCTTGATAAGATTTTACTATTGAAGAAATTGGTAGGTTTATCATCATCAATCAATAAAACACAATCAATTGGATTATTCATAATATATTTTTGTTGGTTTCGGACAAAAGAACCACATCAATACAAGAAAACGAATCTTAATAAAATTTTAGACAACCAATTTGCGATAAAATGCAAAAATAAACGATAAAGTGCATTTTTTTATTAAAAAAAGTACTTTTAAAAAAGGAAAAAAAGGTAATTGGAATACCCTATAAGATATTAATTTATAGCATTCTTGAAATACTTAGAAACAATTTCTAAAACAATTTCCTTGGTTAACATCTTATCTCTGAACTCCATAACCTGCGGAAAAGATTTTAGTTTTCTTTCTTGCTCCTCATTTAATTTGGCTCCCAACAATACTACTATTATTGTGTTCTTACAAGAATCTGATAATTTATCATATTGCTCTAGAAACTCCCACCCGTTCATTATAGGCATATTCAAATCCAAGAAGATAATTTCGGGAATAGCAACTGTCTGAATACTCTGCAATGCGTTCTCACCATTAGTAGCTAAAACAACTTCTTCAACACAATTTGTTTTTAAAATTATTGTTTTATTAAAGAAATTGGTTGCTTTACTATCATCAACTAAAAGAATCTTTTTTAACTTATCCATTTAAGCAAAAATATAAAAACACTTAAGCAATAAAGGTGATCTTAACTTAACTTTTTACCACACATTTAGAAAAATGTTTTTGTATTACATTATCCAATAAATCTAACGATAATGGTTTATTAATAAAATCATCTACTGAATGATTCTTTATCGATTCATTAACATCATCAGGGTTAGAAGATGTTGATAATAAAATTACTTTAATTCCTTCGGTAATAGTTTTGTTCAGTTTTGCAAACTCTATCAAAAACTCCCATCCATTCATGGCTGGCATATTGATATCTAAAAAAATAAGATCAGGTTTTATTACTTCTTTATTTTCTACTTTAGAAAGGTATTCTAATGCAGCTTTCCCACTCTGCACAGTATTTACATTATCAAAACTATTATGTTTTGTAACTACCCTCTCATTAAAGAAATTTGTGGCCTTATCATCATCGATTAAAAGCACACAAGTGACTGATTTCCCCATAAAATTTTCCAATTACAATCAAAAAAACTAAACTTATTTGAAATATGCATCATAAAATCAGACTTTTCATGGCATTTTTCGTTTAAAAACGTGATTTACACGACAAAACAACGTCAAATGTTTTTCCGTATCTAAATTACGGTATTAAATCCTTTTGAAATTGTAAAATCAAAATTGACAATCGTTTAACAGACTACTATTAAAAATAAATGTAAATTTGAAATCTATTCAGACAACAGTTTGTCAAAAACATTGGTAAGGGATTTATGCTTGACAAAATAAAAAATAGTTGTAAAACAACTAAACTTCATTATTCAATATTTCAGAGTACTAATGATGTTCCTTCTAAAGATTGGAATAGTGTAAATAATGAAAATAATCTTTTTCTTACACTAAACTATCTTAACACCTTAGAACAAACATTATCAGAAACTATTGGATTTCGATATGTTTTATTCTATGATCAAAATATCCCTGTAGGTATTGCTCTAACACAACTTATAAAATTTAACACAGAAGATTTAAAGTTTCAGGAGTTCCCTTGTCGAATAAGTGACGCAATCAAAAATACTTTTATGAAAAGTATGGATGTGAGAGTACTTGTCTGCGGAAATCTTTTTTCTTGTGGAGAACATGGTTTTCTGTATGCTCCCCACATTAGTTCTAAAGAAGCGTTTGAAAGTTTATCAGATGCGTTACGAGAAATTCGAAAATCAGAAAAATCAGAAAAGCCATCATTTATATTATTAAAAGAATTTTGGCCTTCTTCATTTAATCAAAGTGATTCTATTAAAAGACAAGATTTTAGAGAGTTTAGCATCGACGTCAATATGGTATTAAAAATACAACAAGACTGGAATAGCTTTGATGATTATCTTGATAGTATGAAAACTAAATTTAGAACAAGAGCTAAAAAGGTTTTTAAAAAGTCTGCTGATATCATTGTCAAAGATTTTACGGATGAAGATATTAATACATATCATAAAGAAATAGACGCCTTATATCTTTCTGTTCTGGATAAAGCTGATTTTAAAATTGGAAAACTTAATGCAATTACTTTTAAAAATTTAAAAAAGACGCTTCAGGATTCGTTTATTTTTAAAGCGTACTTCTTAAAAGGTACCCTTGTTGGTTTCACCACTTCTTTTATTCTTAATAAAATTGTAGAAGCAAATCATATTGGTATTGATTACAAATACAATAAGTCTTATGATATTTACCAACGTATGCTTTATGACTATGTAGATCTTGCTGTATCTAAAAAAGTAGACGAATTAAGATTGGGTAGAACAGCAGAAATCATAAAAAGTTGCGTAGGTGCAAAACCCGTAGAAATGAAATTATATGTTCGTCATGGAAACTCAATTTCTAACAAACTATTAAAACCTTTGGTTGATTTCATTTCTCCCAGCGAATATGAAGTAAGAAATCCTTTTAAACTTCAGTTAGGTTAATAATGGATTCATTAACTCAGATTGTACTCGGTGCTGCTGTTGGTCAAGCTGCTATAGGAAAAAAAGTGGGAAATAAAGCTATGCTTTGGGGAGCAATTGCTGGAACGATTCCTGATCTAGATGTTTTAGCCAAACTATTTTTTGACAGCGTTACTTCTAATGAACTGCATAGAGGGTTTTCACATTCTATTTTGTTCAGCATACTTATGGCTCCAATTCTGGGATGGCTAGTAAGTAAAATATATAAAAACAAAGAAGCAGATTCGAAAGATTGGACCAAGCTTATGTTTCTTGGTCTGTTTACGCACTCTATTTTAGATGCATTTACCACTTGGGGAACACAATTGTTTTGGCCATTAGACTATAAAGTGGCTTTTCATAACATTTTTGTAGCAGATCCTTTATATACTGTTCCGTTTTTAGTCTTTGTACTCATAGCTATGCTTTACAAACGTACAAATCCTAAAAGAAGATTTTTTAACAATCTAGGATTGTACTGTAGTAGTTTTTATATGTTGCTTACTTTAGTCTTACAACGAATTGCTGAATTTAATTTTACCACTAATTTAGAAAATCAACATCTCACATATAATCAAATACAAACTCGACCTACTCCATTAAATAGTATTTTATGGACAGCCAATATAGAAACTGACAAATCCTTTCTTATCGGATATTATTCCTTACTTGACGAACCAGATGTTATTAATTTTACTGAGTTTCCTAAAAACCATTATTTACTGGGTGAAGCAAAAAATGATCCTTTAATTCCACGTCTAATTAAATTAAGTGAAGGTTGGTATACGATCGAATCTGATAATGATAAATTATACTTTAATGATCTTAGATTTGGACAATTAGGAATGGGTAAGGATGCTAGTCGTTTTGTCTTTAGCTACGAATTATATTATGATCAAAATGGCAATTTACAAGCTAAAGAACGTGAACGTAATGTAAAAGAAGCTTCTCCTATGCTTAAAAAACTCTTTTCTCGCGTACTTGGTAATAAATAAAAAAAGAGGGTTTATAATAGATATAAACCCTCTTTTTTTTATTGTCAAATACATTAAGTAAACTCACAAATAATGCCTCCCATTAATGCTAGGCATACAGTCCAATATCCCACATTTACTAATATATATTTTACTCCTTTTCTTTCGAATAAAGCATTTGTTCCCAGCACAGGTAAAACTAAAAATATTCCAGCCATAGCACCGTGCAAAGCACCATGTTTAAATGTTCTAAAGTTGGTTCCATATTTATTCATAAAATCCTGAGTATACTGATAGATTTCTGTCCCTTCCTTAGTTAAGTCCGGCTCATTCATTAAGCTCTGAAAAAAACCATTTTGATGTATTACCATAGTAGGAAGCGAAGAAGCCAACATAAGACTTAGAATAAGAGAAACAATAAAAATTACAGCCATGTTCCCTCCTTTTAAATCTTCTGTTGTAAATCCACAAGCATTCATCCAAGCAGTACCAAAAACCTTTGGGTTATACCATATAAACCCTAATACTATAGGTACAAGAGCAGCGATTGCAACTATTAATAAATTAAATTCCATATTGGTTTGTTTTTTAAGTTGTTACTCAAATATAGCGAAAATGAATTTTATCAAACATTACCAAACCAAGTAGGCTAAACGAAAAGAAAAGATTAACAGAACTACTCCGGTTATCCTAAAGAATATTTTCAATCTATAAGGAGATATGAATGGTTTAAGCTTATCTGAAAGAAAAACTTTTAATAAATCTGTAGTCAATATACCTGATAGCACAGCTATCAAAAAAACTAAAAGCGCTATGGAATCTGAATATTTTTCATATCCATATTTAAACACTCCGATCCAAACAATAAATACAAAAGGATTAAAAAAATTAACGCTAAAGCCTTTGATAAAAAAAGAAGTCCATTTTTTAGAACTAATAGATATATTACTAGTAATTACAGCTTTTTTAAGCAGATAATTAATTCCCAATCCAAAAAGTATAACACTTCCTATAATACCAATCCAAAATTGATTCTGAGTTGCTGTCATAAAAGTAGAAAGTCCATAATAACATAATAAAACACATATGACATCACTGACTATAATACCAAAAGCAACAGAAAACCCTGCTTTTAAGCCATACTGAAAACTACTATTGAGTAACAAAAAAAATACTGGACCAACAAAAATGATCATCGCTATACCAATAAAAAAGCCTTCAATAAATGACATAAATTAAAATTGTTCCATAACAAATATAGTTTTATATATGTTATGTAAATATAGATATAATCGTCTGCTTTTTTAACCAACTATTTTAAGAATATAAAAGCACAAAGTGATCTCTCTGAAACCACAATGAAACCCTTTTGACACCTTTTTGCAACCCTATTTTTTAAATATTTCAACCTTCTCCTTTTTTTCATTTTTTCAGAAAACATAACATTTATCAAACAATTTTTAAAAATTTCACAAGAAATACCTATGATGAATATAAATACCTATATTTATCGACCAAATTGAATGGTTTATCTATGAGTACAAACTATAAAGTAAAAGTAAATAAGGACTTTGAAACTAGCTTATCTGAAGATACTATTTCGAAAACCAATATTATTGAAACTTCCAATTCAAAATTTCACGTTATTAACAATAATCAATCCTATCATACAGAAGTTATAAAATCTGATTTTGTTAATAAGAACTATACAGTAAAAGTAAATTCTAATATCTATGAGGTCGATATATCTAACTCATTGGATATGATGATTTCGGAAATGGGGTTTTCTATTGGTGCGTCGAAACAAGTAAACTCTATAAAATCTCCAATGCCTGGGTTAATTATAGATATACAGGTAGAAATTGGTCAAACCGTTAAAGAAGATGACTATTTACTAGTTTTAGAAGCAATGAAAATGGAAAACATTATTACTTCTCCAAGAGAAGGAACTATTAAATCCATAGCTGTCTCTAAAGGAGATGCAGTAGACAAAGGAAAATTATTGATTGAATTCGAATAAAACCTCAAAGTAAGTTTAAATCAAAAGACATATCATAAGTTCTACTAATACATTATGAAAAAAATACTTGTTGCAAATAGAGGAGAAATTGCCATTAGAGTAATGAAAACCGCTCAAAAAATGGGAATTAAAACAGTGGCTATATATTCTACTGTAGATCGAGATGCTCCTCACGTAAAATTTGCTGATGAAGCAGTTTGCGTTGGCGAAGCACCTTCTAGCGAATCCTACTTGTTAGGTTCCAAGATTATTGCATTTGCCAAAGAATTAAATGTGGATGCAATACATCCTGGTTATGGATTCTTAAGTGAAAATGCTGATTTTGCAGAGGAAGTAGAAAAAAACAACATCACTTTTATAGGACCAAAATCCAAAGCTATTAAAGTTATGGGTAGTAAGCTTGCTGCTAAAGAGGCAGTAAAAGCATATGATATACCTATGGTCCCAGGTATTGATGAAGCAATTACTGATGTTGATAAAGCTAAAAAAATAGCGCTAGAAATTGGATTTCCAATTCTAATAAAAGCTTCTGCTGGTGGCGGTGGAAAAGGAATGCGTGTAGTAGAGAAAGAAAGTGAACTAGAATCACAAATGCAACGTGCTATAAGTGAAGCTATTTCTGCTTTTGGTGACGGATCAGTATTCATCGAAAAATACGTAGCATCTCCAAGACATATTGAAATACAGGTGATGGCGGATACTCATGGAAATGTTATTCACCTTTTTGAAAGAGAATGTAGTGTACAACGAAGACATCAAAAAGTAGTGGAAGAAGCTCCTTCTGCTGTCTTAACTCCAGCTTTGAGATCCGCAATGGGCGAAGCTGCTGTTAGAGTTGCACAAGCCTGTGATTATGTTGGCGCAGGAACTGTAGAATTCTTATTAGATGAAAACCATAATTTCTATTTCCTAGAAATGAATACTCGTTTACAAGTAGAACATCCTGTAACAGAACTAATAACGGGCACTGATCTTGTAGAGCTACAAATAAAAGTAGCAAGAGGAGAAAAACTTTCTATTAAACAAGATGATTTAAAAATAACTGGACATGCATTGGAATTAAGAGTATATGCAGAAGATCCGTTAAATGATTTTTTACCTAGTGTAGGGCACTTAGATACTTACACAATTCCGACAGGTAATGGTATTAGAGTAGACAACGGATTCGAAGAAGGAATGGATATTCCTATTTATTATGATCCTATGTTGTCAAAATTAATCACTTATGGTGATAGCCGAGAAGAAGCTATTCAATTAATGATTAAAGCCATTGATCAATATCATATAGAAGGTGTACAAACAACCTTATCCTTTGGAAAATTTGTGTGCAAACACGAAGCGTTTGTATCCGGTGCTTTTGATACTCATTTTGTAAAAAAATATTACACCCCAGAAGTGTTAAAATCCGAAATGGAGATAGAAGCAAGAATAGCAGCGCTCACAGCCCTAAAACAATATAAAAAAGATCAACAAGTATTACGTTTACCAATTCGCTAACATATGAACTCTAAAATAAAAACTTTACAAGAAAAAATTGATCTAGCGCATTTAGGTGGCGGTAAACAACGTATTGAAAAACAACATCAAAAGAAAAAATTAACCGCTAGAGAACGTGTAGATTATTTCTTAGACGAAGGATCTTTTGAAGAAATCGGAATCCTAGTTACTCATAGAACAACAGATTTCGGAATGGAAAAAGAAATCTATTATGGTGATGGTGTAGTAACAGGTTATGGTACCGTACATGGAAGATTAGTATATGTATTTGCTCAGGATTTCACCGTTTTTGGAGGAGCACTATCGGAAACACATGCTGAGAAAATTTGCAAAGTAATGGATCTGGCAGTAAATGTTGGAGCACCTATTATTGGATTAAATGATTCTGGTGGAGCTAGAATTCAAGAAGGAGTGCGATCCTTAGGAGGTTATGCCGATATTTTTCATAAAAATGTACAAGCTTCTGGAGTAATTCCACAAATTTCTGCTATTATGGGACCTTGTGCCGGTGGAGCAGTTTATTCTCCGGCTATTACTGACTTTACTATTATGGTAGAAGATACTAGTTATATGTTCGTAACTGGACCAAATGTAGTGAAGACTGTAACCAATGAAGAAGTAACTTCTGAAGAATTAGGAGGAGCTAGCACACATTCTTCAAAATCGGGAGTAGCTCATATAACTTCATCAAATGATATAGAATGTCTAGAAGATGTAAAAAAGTTACTGAGTTATCTTCCTCAAAATAACCAAGAAACACCAAAAACTCTTTCCTATGAATTATCTGATGAAAAAAGAGAAGTTCTATCAGAAATAGTGCCGGATAACCCAAATAAACCTTATGACATGCATGAGGTTATTGAAGGAATTATTGATGAAGATTCTTTTTATGAGATTCATAAAAACTATGCTGAGAATATCATCGTAGGTTTTGCCAGAATTGGTGGAAGAAGTGTTGGAGTTGTAGCTAATCAGCCTATGTTTTTAGCAGGTGTATTAGATGTTAATAGTTCTAAAAAAGCTGCACGTTTTACACGTTTTTGTGATTGTTTCAATATTCCATTACTTGTTTTGGTTGATGTTCCAGGATTCTTGCCTGGTACAGATCAAGAATGGAATGGAATCATAGTACATGGAGCAAAATTATTATATGCACTAAGTGAAGCAACAGTTCCAAAAGTAACGGTAATAACCCGTAAAGCATATGGTGGTGCTTATGATGTAATGAACTCTAAGCATATTGGAGCAGACCTTAATTTTGCTTGGCCGACTGCAGAAATAGCTGTAATGGGGGCAAAAGGCGCCAGTGAAATAATTTTCAGAAAAGAGATCAAAGCTTCGGATAACCCTGAAGCAAAACTTGCGGAAAAAGAAGCTGAATATGCAGATAAATTTGCAAATCCATATAGAGCAGCACAACGAGGGTTTATAGATGAAGTAATTCTTCCAGAAGATACTAGAAGAAAACTAATTAAAGGATTTAGTATGCTAGAAAAAAAATCTGTTGATCATCCAAAAAGAAAGCACGGTAATATTCCTCTATAATATGTATAGGTAGTTTACATAACATTTTTCTATTTTTACGATATTATAAAAATAGATGAAGACCCCATGAATAATAGAAAGCTTACTAAATTTGCAATCTATGCAATTGCAGTACTTTGTGCAGCACTGATTAACGAGTTTGTGATTAAATATGTAAAAAGACATATTCATGAACAAGGGTATCTTTTGGTAATCATAGATATGTTAATAGTGGTGTTAATTTTTGCTCCAGCTTTTGCGCTAGTATCTAAATACACAAAAAAACTATCTAAAGCGTATTTAAAGACATCAAAAAAAGTTTCAAGTAGCAAAAATGGGAATCTGTTAGGTTTTACTGTAGCAATTATTATTTTGTTTATTCTTTTTGCCTATTTACGACATAATATTAATGTGATTCAGGATTTAAAAACTATAGTACCTTAGTTTAGTAAATTGTCAATCTGATCTTGTCGAAGACTTTAGAATCTTTGTTTTATTAATTTTACTTCGACAAGTTTGGTGTAACAAAAAGAAAAACATTACTTTTTATTAGACAGTAATAATAGAAGGTTAAACGTCACAAATTGTTATTCCTTCTTTTAGCGCCTCTAAACTATCTTGATACGTCGGAATAAACTCTTGAGCTACATAACCTGTAAACTTATTAGCTACAATAGCTTTCATAATAGCTGGATAGTTTAATTCTTGAGTGTCATTTATCTCATGTCTTCCTGGAACACCACCCGTATGATAATGAGAGATATAATTTTTATATTTATTAATGGTAGCAATAATATCTCCTTCCATAATTTGCATATGGTAAATATCATAGAGTAATTTAAAATTAGTAGAACCAATTTTATCAACCAATTGAACTCCCCAAGGCGTATGATCACATTGATAATCTTTATGATCTACCTTACTATTAAGTAATTCCATTACTAAAGTAACATCATTCTTTTCTGCATGTTTTACAAGTGGTTCTAATCCCACAGAACACTGTTCTAACCCTTGATCAGAAGAAATACCATTCCTATTACCCGAAAAAACGATAACCTGTTTTATACCCGAGTTAGACGCTTGTGAAATGAGATTGAAATATTTTTTCTGAAGTTCCTCATGATTCCTAGGATCATTAAACCCTTTAGTAATACTAGCAAAGGTATCTGTTGCCAAAGAACACTTAAGTCCTTTTTTTATAACAACTTCCCATTCATCCGGTTTTAAAAGATCTATCGCCTTAATGCCTATATCGTTTGATTTTTCTGTAAATTCTTCCAATTCGATATTACCATAACACCACCTACATACCGCGTGATTTATATTTCCTTTCAAACTATTTTGAAAGGAATTCGAAATATCTCCTGATATGGACTGCGGTATTACGACACCTCCAAGACCAATAGCACCAATACTAAGAGAAAGATTCTTAATCGCTTTTCTTCTATTTAATTTTGACATTAGCTTTGAATTTTTTTTTAATGTATCACTAATTTAATTAATGATTTGTTAATTGTATTGTTAAAAAGCAAACAAACTTCTTATATTAGAACCTGAATTTGATGATATTAATTTTATAACTATTAATTATTATCATTTTTAGCTAAAACGCCTTTCTTCCAGAACAAGAAGAAAACAGACAAACAAAACTACTATCAGAGCTAACAATAGTGCTTGTAAAATCACTATATGAGTTATATAAATTAATAGAAGTCTAATACTATTTCTATTGATTTATCCTATTCATTATTATTTAATTTATAGACTGTCTGTAAACATCAAAAAAAGTATGGAACAAGAACCTCAATATGACGCAATTGTCGTAGGAACAGGAATTAGTGGTGGCTGGGCTGCCAAGGAGCTTTGTGAGAAAGGGCTTAAAACACTGGTATTAGAGCGTGGCCGTATGGTTACCCATATCGATGATTATACCACTGCCAATGATGATCCTTGGGATTATGATTTGAAAGGTGAACCTTCAAGATCTGAAATCGCCGAACAGCCAAAACAACATCGTACGGGATACGTAACTGATAAGGCGCATCGTCATTTCTTTGTTAATGACCTAAAACACCCCTATAATGAAACCAAACGTTTTGATTGGATACGAGGCTATCACGTTGGAGGTCGATCATTAATGTGGGGAAGGCAAAGTTATAGATTATGTGATTTTGATTTTGAAGCAAATAAAAAAGAGGGGATTGCTGTTGATTGGCCAGTTCGTTACAAGGATATTGCTCCTTGGTATGATAAAGTAGAAGAATTTATTGGTGTTAGTGGAGAAAAGCTAGGATTAGAACAACTACCAGATGGAC